>CALJGU010000153.1 GCA_938075565.1 uncultured Opitutales bacterium
TTCAAGCATCGACTTTCTCTTACTCGAATTGCTTTCAGAATATCCCGAACTGAATCCAGATAAAAAAAGTGCTATAAAAGACTGCCAAATCCGGCTTTCTTGTTCGCCTAATTGCCGCAATTACTCTTTCCCTATTTCCAACGAGCCCCTAAACCGTGACACCTGACACCGACAATCCCAACCCATACCACATTCTCGTGATGGACGATGAGCCATCGGTTCGTGGTTTGCTTAATAAGTTTCTCCAAACCTGTGGCTACCATGTCACCGTGGCATCGGAGGGAATGGAAGCCTACGAATTGTATAAGGCAGCCATGGAAAGTGATAAACCTTTTGATGCTGTTATTATGGATCTGCTGGTAAATGACGGCTTGGGGGGACTTGATTCATTTCGTCTCATTCGCCAAGCCCATCCGGAAGCTATTGGTATCGTCTCAAGTGCTTATTCCGATGACAATACGATGGCCGAGTATCAGACTCATGGGTTCAGTGCTGTTTTGGCCAAGCCATATCAGTTACTTGAACTGAAGCGTATACTTGAAGATCAGTGTGGAACTGAACTACCTGCTTAGAGCATTCTTTCCTCAAACGGTTTTGCTCTGTGCGCCTGTTGAGCATATAGGAAATAGTTTGGTAATCCGGTTGTTTGTTTTGCCTGTTCGCAAATGTTGGCTATAACATCCACCTACTTCACACAACAAATCGATTAATCAGTATGAAGACCTTACATCTTTCCCGCGTTTGGTATGCGAAACTTATCGGAACAGGAATTTTCTTGTTCTGGATGAATATCGGATTTGCCGATTCTAAGTATTGGGACAGCGGACTGGCAGAAATATCCCGCTACGAACTTAAACAAGCTCGCTACGGTTCCCTGCACAAAGGTGAAGCCATATTGCTTTTTGTGACTGAACCTTTTTTACCAGTTGACCAGGTGAAGGATGACTCTGGCAGCGACCCAAACGGTGAGCGTGTTTTGAAACTCAACGCTTTCAAGCGGTTCAATACAGGCTTGTATGACTACTCTATTATGAGTTCAGTATTCTCCTCGGTTAAATCCAAAAAAGAGTTTCCTACTTACAAGGTGACAACCTCTGTCCAAGATTGGTGTGGTCAGGTTTTTAATCAGTGGAACCAACGGCAGCACGTTTGGGAAAGTGAGTTGCGTTCATACTTCCAGTCTGAGGGTGATAGAGATGAGTCTTTTGATTTAGTCCCTCACGAGGATGGGATATGGAATCGTATTCGAATTGACCCTGAGTCACTTCCTCAGGGAACTCTCCAAATGATCCCCTCCAGTGCATTCCTTCAATTGAAACACAAGGTCATTCAGGCATATACGGTGGAAGCTAAGCTATCTAATGATTCCTACGAGCTGCATTACCCTGATCTCAATCGTACGCTTACTATCCAGTTTGAGAAAAAGGCTCCTTTTGAGATCAATAGTTGGCAGGAGTCGTATCCGGATCGCGGCGACAAGATACTCACTACAGAAGCCAAACGCACCCACCATCTTCGCTCCTACTATTGGGAGCAAAACCAACCCTCCTTTCTCAAGTTGAGAAAAAAACTGGGGCTAAAATAGCAATTGATTTTGAAACTTTTTCCAAGTCGCCTGTGTATTCCCTTAAACCTACAACCATTTAGATATAATTATGGCAGACATTATTGATTACAAAATTTTTGGAGACGACATGCAGTTGGTCGAAATTGAGCTCGATCCGGGTGAGGGATGTAGAGCCGAGGTTGGAGCTATGATGTATATGGAAAATGACATCGAAATGCAGACCAATACGGGTGGTGGGCTTTTTAAAGGCTTCAAGCGCATGCTCACCGGAGATAGCTTCTTTATCTCCACTTTTCTCCAGAATGGACAGGGCAAGGGCCACGTTGCTTTCGGCGCTCCTTATCCCGGTAAGATTATTCCATTACCTCTAAATGAGTTGGGCGGTGAGTTTCTTTGTCAGAAAGATGCCTTTCTCTGTGCTGCCCAAGGTATTGATATTGATATCGCCTTCACGAAAAAACTCGGAGCTGGGTTATTCGGTGGAGAAGGATTCATTTTGCAGCGCCTTACGGGCGACGGTTTGGCGTTTGTGCATGCTGGCGGGACCGTAATCGAAAAACATTTAGCTCCTGGTGAACGTTTCCGTGTGGATACCGGTTGTCTGGTAGGTATGCAGCCGGGCGTTGATTTCGATATCAAGTTTGTCGGCGGATTTAAAAACGCCTTGTTCGGTGGAGAAGGACTCTTCTTAGCCGAATTGACAGGACCCGGAATGGTTTACCTTCAAAGCCTTCCCTTCTCGCGACTGGCTGACCGAATAATGGCTGCGGCAAGATCAGGTAATCGTGGCGAAAGCAAAGGAGCTGCCGGTCTTGGAGGTGACATCCTCGGGGGACTGATCAGCGGAGACCGAAAGTTTTAGGTTTCTTTGTAAACCCAACTAGGAACAAGCAGCTAATACTGCAGGCTATGCAGTTGTGGTACTGGTCACTGCCTCAACAATCGCGTCTTTCAATTGTTGGATGACATAGGGTTTCTGCAAGATGCAGGAGATTCCCAGATCTTCAGCTTGCTTCTCAGTAAACCCACTGGCGAAGCCCGTGCTGATAATAAAAGGCATGTTGGGTCTGTCTTTTAATACGTTGGATGCCAAATCGATGCCCGTCATCTCAGGCATATTGTAATCACTTATGATTACATCGAAAGCGGAAGGATCGGTTCGCATCATGTCCCAAGCTTCGCGACCATCGGAAGCGACCGATGGGATACAGCCTAACATAGATAATACATCAGAGCCCATTTCGCGGATGAAAATCTCGTTGTCGACCAGCAGTGCGCGTAGTCCTACGATATCTTTGGATGTGAAAGGGTTCATGGCTCTAATTCCTCTATAGTGATGATCTTGAAACGCTCTTTATTCGTATTTCCCGAAATGAGCGTTCTTACACTTCCCACTAAGCCACAAGTTTCTCATAAATTAAGCACAAAGGTTATACTATGAGCATTTAAGTGTTTCCCCCATGGAATTAGTGAGGTTTATGCCTTATAACAAACCCATGAGATTGGATTTGTTTCAAAAAATGTGCCTCAGCTGGGTGCTATGCACCAAGCGACATTCTTTTCTAGACCGTGTTGAAGTTCTGCAGAATGACGTAGACCAATATCCCAGTCACCGAAACATACATCCAGATTGGGAAGGTCCATTTAGCTATCCGCTTATGCTTTTCATAGAACCTATTGATCGCGAACCACAGGGTCAGGAGGATCAAGGGCACTACGACCACCGAAAGCAAAATATGGGAAATTAAGATAAAGAAGTAGATGGGCCGAATGAGCCCCTCAGCGAGAAACTTGGTATCCCCATGATAGTGATGGTAAATGATATAGCAGACCAGAAATAGAGCCGAAGACAAAGTGGCGGAAATCATCATACCAATGTGAATGCGCTTCAGCCCTCGCTTGATCGCAACAATCCCGACTCCTAAGCAACAAGCTGAAACCGCATTTAATCCTGCAAAGATGGTCGGGAGCTTTAGAACCCAATCTCCTTCAGCTTTACCTGGGGTCTTGAAATAAATCAGCCAGAAGAGGAAAGCGAGGATCGCCGCGCTTATTCCGATGGCCGGTGCAATTGCTTTATTCGACTGGGTTTCGTTCGCCATAATTACTACTTCAGTGAACTAAGCACATTATGGATGAGCTTCAACCCCAGGTGCCCTCTTAATGTAAGAATCGACTCCGGGTGAAATTGGACCGCTGCGTAGGGCAGCTCCTTGTGCTGAATCGCCATGATGGTTCCGTCTTCCGTTTCGGCCGTTACCTCCAGGCAATCAGGAAGTGCATCCCTGTCTGCATAAATAGAGTGATAGCGACCAGCTCGGAAGGATTCTGGAAAACCGTCAAAGACTCCGCTCTGGCGATTAGTCACATCGGACGGCTTTCCATGCATGGGATAATCCAGCAATTTCAACTCTCCACCGAATGCCTGTACCATCCCTTGCAATCCCAGACAGACTCCGAAGCAAGGAATACCTTTGTCTATGCAGTACTGCACCACCGTGGGCACATTGAACTCCTCCGGTGTTCCCGGTCCTGGTGAAATGAAAACAAGGTCCGGGTTGAACTCGTCGATCTTCTCGAGCGGGAATCCTGCCCGAATCGTAATCACCTCGGCCTGAGCCTGACGAAAATAATTTGCTAGGGTATGCACAAAAGAATCCTGGTTATCCACGAAGAAAACACGCGGTCTGAAACCGTCGCGATGAGGCACCTGGAATCCAAGGTCCTTGGTTCGAGTTTTGCCTGCGAGAACATCTAGAAAGGCTGCTGCCTTGGTTCGACATTCACGCTCTTCTGCTTCAGGACCCGAATCGCAAAGCAAGGTCGCCCCGACGCGAAACTTTGCCAACCCGTCTTTCAAATGAATGGTTCGAATGGTGATGCCAGTATTCATATCGCCATTGAATCCGATGAACCCAACCGCACCTCCGTACCATTCACGGGGTGAGTTTTCCAGATCCTCAATCATCTGCATAGCAGCTGGTTTGGGAGCTCCTGTTAAAGTGCAGGCCCACATATGAGAGAGGAGGGCATCGAACGCATCATAGTCGTCCAGTAACTCACCATCAACATGATCCACGGTATGGAACAAGCGTGAGTAAGCTTCGATGAGTCGGCGCCCCACAACTTGGACTGAGCCCGGTTTACAAACGCGGGATTTGTCATTGCGATCAACATCCGTGCACATCGTAAGTTCGGCTTCGTCCTTCTTCGAGGTCATCAGCTCAAGGATGCGTTCCGCATCTTCGATGGCATCGTTTCCACGGGGAACCGTTCCTGAAATCGGGCAGGTTTCAACTCGACTACCGCGCACTCGAACGAACATTTCTGGAGACGCACCTACCAGTTGCTCATTTCCTAAGTTGATAAGAAACTCATAGGGGCTCGGGTTCACCTTGCGAATCTTGTCAAACAGCTCCCGGGGTGTGTCCAAACAACCTGACGTAAACACCTGACTCAGTACGACCTCAAAGAAGTCACCTTTCTTGGTTCCTTCGATGATCTTATCTACTTTCTCAGCATATTCACCTGGGTCGTTGTCGCTTTCGATTTCCTTGGATTGTCTTTCTGGAAGAGGAAAATGTTTCCCGGTCCTTTCCAATCCTTGGGTATTTTGAGTGCCCATGTGGAAGTCATAGTTTCTCACCTCAGCGGTTTCCTTGCGGTGATCTACTATAAATAGTTGGTCAGGCAGAAACAGGTGAGCGTCCGCATAGTTGTCCGGCCGCTCGTGCCTGAGATCAATCGGTTCAAACTGAAAAACCAAGTCGTAGCCAAACGATCCAAAGAAACCGATATACGGATCCTGATCAGATCCGAAGAAACTCCGGATCGAACGCAGCATGGAGAATAGCCCCGGTTGCTTGCTTCTCTCTTCCTCCGGAAAATACTCCGGCATTGGAACCAGCTCACCGGTAATAGATTCAGAACCTGCATTCATTGATTCAATGTAGTCCTGACCTTCTATGGCCTGCTGAATCATGGGAAGAATACATTTGCCCCGTTCATTGAGCGCATTGATCTCAAACTTTCGGTGTCTTCCTATAATTTCAAGGGGTGGTCGGATGAATCCAATATCCCAACGGCTATACCGACCCGGGTATTCGTAGCCGCTGCAAAACAGGGCTCCCTGGTTGTGGTCAATGGCATCAAACGCATCGTTCAGCGCCTCAGAATAGGGAGTGGATTCAACCTCGCAAATGACGGTCGCTCCTCCTGGGGTTCGGTATTCGATCTTAGACATTAGAATTAAAGGGCTGTATGGTTATGGGTGAAATTTGAAATTGGAAAATAAAAAAAGCCGTGGACTTAAGACCACGGCTTGGAAAATAAAAAACGCGGTCCGTGACAAAGGAACCGCGCAAAGAATAAGTGTAATGAACGGTCCTAATTAATAGACCACCACCAACTTTTGCTCATTGCGAAGCAGGAAACCACCAGAGCGAAAACCGCTTTGGGTGCTGTGCTGGAATGAATCTGCTGATGTTTCATGCTCTCCGTTTTCCGCCTCTAATACCTGATTGTCAAGCCCGGAGCTTTCGGTTGTGACCGGTATTCAGTAGAGTAGAACAGGCATCTTGCCTGCATATTTCCTTAAGCAATTGGCTTCGCTGCGACCCTGAAGGTTTTCCAATTTGTTCGATTACAAGCTCTTATACTCCTTGCGCCTTTTTGCCATTTGTACATTTGCGTTGATTTTATAGCAACAACTTGGCTTAAAGAACCAGCTCAATTCTAATATATGCTCCCCGCGCAACCTAATCGTAGTTTAATGGACGGCATTCGTTGCCTCCAAATTTTGTCGACCAACCCAGGCCCGATCGGAGCCCGTGAGCTTGCCCGTCGATTGGACATGGAGACCACTCGGGCCCATCGCTTGCTTAAGACCCTCGCCCACATGGGCATGGCCCGGCAGAATCGGAACGCTAAATACATGCCAGGTCCTGCCATGCACGTGCTTGCAGCTCAGAGCTTATATGCCTCGGGTCTGATTGGAAATTCGACCAAGCCACTGCGTGAACTTCATCGCAAGGTGGGCCTCATTACCGCTTTCGGTATGCTCTGGGAACGGAATGTTTATTTTCTCTACCACCTCATGCCCGGCATGTCCGCGGAAGAAGCGGTAGGACGTATGCGTTTGCAGCCGGCAACCCAATCTGGAATCGGTATGATGATTTTGTCCAAGAAAACTGATGATGAGGTGCGGGAGCTCTACGAGGGCGTAGATGATATTCCTTCTTATATGGGAGGAGTGGAAATGGTGATCGAGGACCTTCACCGAATCCGCAAATTAGGTTACGCCTTTGTGGAAACCCATTCAGATACCGCTGAAGTCTCACTCGCAGCCATGTGCCCAAATAGCCTATACACCAGTGTTGCGGTTGCCGGTTCATTCGATGAATCAAGAATTCCCGAACTCAAAGCCGGCATCGACCAAGCATTAGAAGAGATCTTTCCGGAAGCACCGTAATCAAGAGTGGTCAGTATTAGCGCAAGGTAGGGTCGCATCGCCGAGGCGACCAATATCATCCTCCTCTCCATCAGCCCTTGCCCCTCGCCCGGTTTTTCCCTCAATCTTCCAGCCATGGTTGAAATGAATATAGAATACACGGGCGGCTTACGCGCAGTCGCCACTCACGGTCCCTCAGGGACAGTCATCCAAACGGATGCTCCGACTGATAACATGGGTAAGGGTGAGTCTTTCTCGCCAACAGATCTCTGCGGAGCGGCACTCGTTTCCTGCATACTGACGACTATCAGCATCAAAGGACTCAAAAAAGGCTGGGAACTAAAAGGCTCCACTGCGAAGGTTCAGAAGATCATGTCTGACGATCTCCCTCGTCGCATCTCACAGCTCAATGTCGATATTGAAATCCCCAATCAATTTTCCGATGAGGAAAAGAAGCAGATGCTTCACATTGCCGATACTTGTCCGGTCCAACAAAGCCTTAATCCGAATATGTTGATGAACATAAACCTCAGTTGGGTTTAGAAAATCGATACAAATTCAATTACCCGAGATTACCAAAAGCGGCCACTTCATCTTCGCCTTTTATCCCAAAGGTTTGTGAATTTTCTTTGTGGTGTAACAGAACCGAGATTTTTTGCGTCTCTGGCGAAACCTCCCTCGCGAACTGAATCTGAAGTTCTTTGGGGCGCGTATCCAATTTTTGGTGATGGAGCGCGGTTTGTAGGTATTCCATGTAGACGGTGTTATTGACGTGTTGGTTGCCGTCGATGTCGCCGTAGCGGAGGCTGATGGATGTTTCCTGTGCGTCAGCCGCTGGTTTGGGTAGTCGGATTTTGTCGAGCTTGTCGAAGTAGACCTGGTCGGGTCGCGTGAGGAAACTCTCTTCGATTTCTTGTGGTAGGCGGGTAAGAGATATACTCTCCATGTTGATATAGAGCCACAGGGTAGATACCTGCCCGATCAGTTCATCGCCCACATATAAACGGAAGTCTCGAAAACCTTTGAAATGCTTCATTCCGGTTGCCCAGGTTTTGATGTGTAGAACTTCGTCGAACCTTGGATAGCGCTCCAGCTTCATCGCCACCCGGTTGAGAATCCAGGACTCACCTTTATCCTCCATGATCTGGGTCCCAATCTTCGCCTGGTTGGCGTGGTGAATGGCAGCTTCCTGGAGCAATTTGAAAAGCGAACCCAGTTGAAGCCGATGAGCGTGGTCGACCTGGAAATAACCGACGCGGTGGGTTAGCTCGTAAATTTCACCCATAAACTATTTTTCCAATAGCGGATCCAGATGCTGCCATACCAAGTTGGCAATGATCGCATGGCCTTTGACGGTGGGATGGATCCCATCGGCTTGATTGAGATCTTCAACCCCTCCCACGCCTTCCAAGATGAATGGAATGAGGTGAGCTCCCGTAGCTTGAGCCACTTTTTCGAAGGTGTTGCGAAAGGCTTTTGAATAATCAGGTCCCAAATTGGGAGGGACCTGCATGCCGGCCAAAACCAGTTTGGCCTCCGGGTATTTGTTTTTTACCTTCTCGAAGATGGCAGTGAGGTTCTTGCGAGTTGATTCTACCGGGTGGCCGCGTAGTCCGTCGTTGGCACCCAGTTCTAGTACAAAAATGTCCACGGGGCGATTAAGCAGCCAATTGGTCCGGGCGAGCCCTCCTGCAGAAGTATCGCCACTCACTCCGGCGTTCATGACGGTGTAGTCCAAGCCTTCATCGTCGAGCTTCTGCTGAATTAATGCGGGAAATGCACGATCATCGCCGATTCCATAACCAGCCGTAATGCTATCTCCCATAAACAGAATCGTTTTTGAAGTAGCTGTCAGAGCGGAACTACAAAGTAGTAACGTAATGAAAATGACGTGCGTTAGACTAAAATTGAAACCTTTCACTTTTGTTTCGGGACAGAGTCATCAAACATAGGTTCACTTTTTATCGTCTTTCCAGTTAATAAATTCAACGTAGCCCATATGAGCATCCTTCAGGTCCAAAATGTATATAAAACGTTCACCACTGAAAGTCATGAGGTGCCCGTCTTGCAGGATGTAAACCTGAGTATCGAGGCAGAGAGCAAATGTTCCATCCTTGGACCATCAGGAAGCGGGAAAACAACACTCCTGGGATTGTGCGCGGGGCTAGACCGTTCAACCAGTGGAAGTATCTATCTCAACGACCATGCCTTGCATGAATCGAGCGAAGATGAGCTGGCCCAGATTCGTAACCTGGAGGTGGGCTTTGTATTCCAGAACTTTCAGCTGATTCCTTCTCTATCCGCGTTGGAGAATGTATTGGTCCCACTCGAACTTCGGGGTGAATCGAGCAAGCAAGCTCGGGCGAAAGAGCTCCTCTCACGGGTGGGTCTGGGTGATCGATTTGATCATTTTCCGGTTCAGTTATCTGGCGGTGAGCAACAACGGGTGGCGCTGGCACGGGCCTTTATTCATCAACCCTCGATTCTTTTTGCTGACGAACCAACAGGCAATCTCGACGGAGATACCAGTGGGCTGGTTGAGGAGCTCTTGTTTGATTTGAATAAAGAGGCAGGAACGACCCTGGTTCTGGTGACTCACAACCTGGATTTGGCCCGAAAGACCGATCACATTTACCGGATTCATCAAGGAGCTGTGGAGGTATTGGAAAAACTATGACCGAATCCTCAAATGGCCCAGGTTGGAAGTGGGTGACCTTGATGGCTTGGCGTGACAGCCGGCGCAGTCGAGTGAAAATGGTTCTCTTTGTCCTATCCATTGTGTTTGGGTTGGCGGCCTTGGTCGCTATTCGTGGATTCCGGACGAATGTAGAAGATGCGATCCAGAGCCAGTCGAAGGAGCTGCTAGGAGCGGATGTGGAGTTCAACTCAAGGAGTCCATACTCAGCGGAAATTGAAAGTTACATCGACGGACTGGGTGGTGAACGGACCGATGAGATACGTCTGGCCACGATGGGGCTCTTCGAATCTAACGGTGGTTCGCGGTTGGTTTCCATGCGGGCATTTGAGGATAGCTTTCCTTATTATGGTGTTCCCGAAACGAGGCCCGAAGTATCGATGGAGCAATTTCACGCTGAGCGCTATGTGCTGCTGGAGGAAAGCCTTTATCATCAATTTGAAGTGTCGGTCGGTGATCAAGTTAAGCTAGGCCAAATCTATTTCGAGGTGTTGGGAATCATGGATCGGATTCCTGGTGAATCCAAACTAACCGGCTGGGTAGCACCTCGGGTTTACATTTCGAAAAACCATTTAGAGAGTACGGGGCTGATGCAGTTCGGCAGTCGGGTATCTTATCGCTCTTACCTCAAGTTGGAAAACAGTGATACCATCGATGAACAACTGGAAAACGAGCGCCGATTCTTTCGTGAAAATCGGGTCGGGGTCGATACGGTGGAAGAAGAGCAGCGGGAATTAATCAATTCTTTTCAGCAGGTTACCGACCTGCTCAACTTGATTGGATTTATGGCGCTGATTCTGGGTGGTGTCGGAGTAACCAGCGCCGTTCATGTCTACCTGAGTGGGAAGATGGATACCATTGCCATCCTTCGTTGCCTGGGGACGAAGTCCTCGCTTGGGATATCCATTTTTCTGGTACAGGTCTCTGGATTGGGGCTGATCGCTTCCTTTGTCGGATCGCTATTCGGCACTGCCATTCAATTTTTCATTCCAGTCTTTGTTGCTGATTACCTGCCGTTTGAACTAGAGGCTCGGTTCTCAATTCTCGATTTCGGGATCGGCCTGTTTTTTGGTTGGCTGGTCTGCTTCCTGTTTACCCTCCTGCCTCTGGTTCCTCTGAGAAAAATATCACCATTGCGAGTCCTTCGCACCGGAGTGGAAAATCCTGGTGCGATGAAAAAGGACCCTTGGGTTTACCTCATCGTTGCGACCTTGGCTGTCGCGCTATTTGGATTTGGCTTCGCGCAAACGGATAACCTTAACGTTAATCTCGGGTTCTCCGGAGGGCTGCTCGTGGTATTGGGTCTGCTGAGTTTGATTGCCTGGCTGTTTCTCAAAGGGATCAAGAAACTCGTGCCCAAAGGCCTTCCATTTGCTTGGCGCTATGGTATCGCCAATCTTTACCGACCCAACAATCGCTCGGTTCTCATGCTCGTGGCACTGGGCCTTGGGTTCATAATCGTTCTTTCCCTGTTTCTAACCAAGGAAGCGATTCTCAAGCAGATCATTGTCGATCGTGGTGGCAATAGTTCCAACATGATCCTTTTCGATATTCAGCCGCATCAGCTAGCCTATGTTGAAGCGGTACTTGAGGACAATAGCCTGCCAATTGTCGAAGCGGCTCCGTTGATAAACATGCGGATTTCTGAACTCAACAGCAGACCCGTTCGCGAATTTATGCGACGAGGATCTGAACGAGAGGGCGGGGGACGCGACCGAGACCAGCGTGATGAAGATGAAGGGCCTGAAGGCTGGGCCCTACGAAGAGAGTATCGCTCAACCTATCGAGATCACCTTACCGAGACCGAGACTTTGATCGAGGGAACGTTCGTTGGGGAAGCCTCCATCGAAGATGAACCTATTCCAGTATCCATTGAAGAAGGCCTTACCGAAGACCTGGATGTGAGCCTGGGGGATCGCTTGGTATTCGACATCCAGGGCCTGGCTTTGGAAGTCGAGATAGCGAGTATTCGCAAAGTCGATTGGAACCAGGTGAGGGCGAACTTCTTTTTCGTTTTTCCAAAAGGCGTGTTGGACGATGCGCCTGGTATTTTTATGGTGGCCACACGAACGCCGGATGCTGAGACAACCGGAAAAGTCCAAGCAGAACTCATGGAGGTTCATCCGAATGTTTCTTCCATCGATTTGAGGTCCATCCTTTCAACGATTGATGACATACTGGGAAAGATTACCTGGGTCGTCCAATTCATGGCCTTGTTTACCATCTTGGCCGGACTGATGGTCATGGCCGGAACCATCATTACCAGTCGTTACCAACGGATACGTGAAAGTGTCCTACTCCGAACCTTGGGTGCCGGGTCCAAAACGATTAAGGGTATCCTCTTTATCGAATTCGCCGCCGTTGGATTTCTTGCATCCTTGGTGGGAGGATTTGTTTCTATTGCTGCGACCTGGTCTTTGATGAGGTTCCTCTTCAAGCTTCCATTGGTCGTTGCTTGGGATGCTGTGGGAATTGGAATGGTGACCATGATGGTTCTAACCACTGTGACCGGTTTGTTGAATAGCCGCGGGATTACGAAGCAACCGCCGCTGGAAATATTGAGGGATGAGTCAACCTAGACAATATCTGAACGGATGGTTGTGAAGGTTAGGTTAATATTCATGCGTTTAAGAAAGTCTTAGTGGTCGATATCTCAATGGACGTTGTTCACAACCACCCTTGGGCCGATGTGCCGACTGTTCCTCCTGCATTGCTCGGTCACGCACCGACGTGCGCTCCCTCGTTCCATAGTCGTCAAGACCGACACCTCGACTCCTTCAGGCATTGTCTAGTACTAGTGGATGTCGCTATCATTCTTCCAGAGAATCGTCCTCTTCCTCCTACTCGTCGTCGTTCTTACAACGGTCTGCTCGGCGATCAGACCCTACTTCAATACCTTCTAGCGCGTGTTGACATCGCGGAACTAATATCCTGACACCTGACCACCGACACCTCTTACCCTTCCAACTATTCCTCCAACGAAACTTTCACATTAAAGCTTTCCGTTTCACCCGGCTCTACCCAATGGAGTCCCTTCTTATGTTCTGGGCTGTTGGGTGGACCCATCCAGGGTTCCACACAATAGAAGGGGCTATCGTCGAACTCGGTCCACGTAACCACAGTGGCTCCTGGAAGCGGACGAACGGCATCGGAGACGATGACAGTGACATCTTCCTCTCCGTTTTTCAGTCCAAACTTCACCTTATTATTTTTAAGGCGGAAATGAATGCGGTCCACGAGTTCTGGATCGTCCATGGAAACCTCACCCCCTTTGAAGTCGGCAGAAACGAGCGAACCATCCGCTGCATGATAGACTGATTTGCAACCGGGTATGAGGGTTCGGTAGTGCCTGCGGTCATACCCTTCCTGCCAGGGTAGGGTGAAGTAAAAGTGGTGGCCGGCACTCCAGGGGATTTTCTCGCTTCCTAGATTGCTTAAGAGAAACTCAACCTCCAACGAGAGCATAGAAAACTGGTACCTTACTAAGAACTCATAGTCGAACGGGTATGCTTGGGCGTCTTCTTCCTTAGGCACAAGCTTCAGAGTGATGGATGAGTCGTCCTGCGCTTGGATTTCGAAGTGACCATCTTTGGCAAACCCATGCTTTGGCATGGGAAGTATCTCTCCACTGGGAGATTTCCAGTTTTCGATTTTACCTTTATGAAAGGTGCGGGCTGAAAAGGGGAATAGAATAGGATTCCCTCCTCGAGTAGATGCCAGATTTTGAAAATCGTCTTCTTCCGGCCAATGAATGACTGACCTGGTTTGATTTCCAGATAGTTTAAGGGCCCAATCCATTAACCGGGCTCCACGATGGGGTAACATGCGAAATGTGGAGGGTCCCAAATTCCATTTGAATATTTCCTGATCTTGGAGGTTTTCTCTACTTAACATGATTCAAAACTTAGCACGGTTTATAAAACTGCCAGCTCTTTCGATTAATCGTCGAAGCTTACTTGCATTTGCCGTCTTCCCTTCCATTATTACTTTTTGGTTATGAGCCGATTCATTTACCTCATCATTTTTTGCCTCACTTCTGCAATGCTTTCCACGTCAGCATTTGCCCAAGAAGAGGATTCCAAGGATTCCGATTCTGAGTCGGAATCAGAATACAAGGAATTCTCCGGAATTGATATGTCCGAGCTATCCAAAGAGGAATTGATTCCTGCATTGGATGGCATTGAGTTACCCGAAGAGGGGCCACTCAAAGTGGCGGTCATTCCGGTCAAAACCGATATTGGCAATCCAGTCCTTTATATATTGCGACGATCTATTAAGGATGCCATGACTGCTGAAGCAGACGTTGTGGTGCTCGATATGGATACCCCGGGTGGTCGTTTGGATATTACCCTGGAGATCATGGAAGTGCTCAACGAGTTTCCGGGCATCACGGTCACCTATATCAATGATGAGGCGATCTCCGCCGGAGCCATTATCTCTTCGATCACCGATTATATCTATTTCGCCCCACTTGGTATCATGGGCGCCGCTGCCGCCGTATCTTCTTCCGGTCAGGAAATTCCGGATACTATGCAGGCCAAAATCAAGAGCTACCTGGATGCACGCATTGAGTCTTACGCTCAGAATAAAAAGTTAAGGAACAACGTCATCAAAGCGATGATGGATAAAGAATTTGAATTCGTAGAAGATAATGTGCTGATCAGCCCGAAAGGGGAGCTCTTGGGATTAACTGCTTCCAAAGCCGTCGTGAAGTTTGGAGACCCACCTCAGCCATTGGTTGCAGATGGAATTGCTGAGTCCGTCGAAGAAATTTTCCAATATGGATTCGGTACCGAAGAAGTAGTCATCACTATGTATGAGGCTTCCTGGTCAGAAGAGTTTGCTTCTATCATCGATTTTCTAACACCCGTACTCTACGGACTGGGCATCGTTATGCTGGTAGTGGAATTAAAGACGCCAGCCTTTGGTCTGTTGGGTCTATTGGGCATTGGATTGATAGTTATCGCCGTGTTTGGGCACTCCGTGGCCGGACTCGCTGGCTTCGAAGCCATTCTTTTGTTGGTAGGAGGTGTCGTCCTGCTTGCTATAGAAGTCTTTGTACTGCCGGGTACCTTCATCTTTGGAATCATAGGAGTACTGTGTATTCTCGGAGCCATGGTTTGGTCCATGGCCGATGTGTGGCCGGTTGTTCCTCAACCCGGAGAAAGCCCCGTCGATTGGAAGCTAAATACAGATTCATTATCCAGCGGGGTAGCTAATGTAGCTATCGGGATGCTCATAGCGGTTGCTGGAGTCTGGGCCGTTTGGCGCTTCCTTCCAAAATCGCCTTTTTATAAAAGTTTAGTTCACCAGGGCCAATCCGGAGATCCCAGCACCGTTGTTTCCGGTGGAGGTCGTAATGTTGAAGAAAAGTCATTGCCGGAGATCGGTTCTGAAGGAGTTGTTGTAACAGATCTTCATCCACTCGGCATGGTCGAAGTTGGTGGAAATCGCTACGAAGCGACCACCTCGGTTGGAGATTTAGTCAAAGGGGAGAAAATCATCGTTGTGGGGTATAAGAGCTATTCACTGCTTGTAGACAAGAAAGGCCAAGCAAGATGACCACGCTTATTGTAATCTTAATCATTGCCTCCTTCATTTTCTTCTTTTTGGAGGTCTTCGCACCTGGAGGTGTATTAGGTCTTTTTGGCGCCTGTGCTCTTATTGCGGCTTCCGTTTTGGCCTACGATACGATGGGCTTCCTTGGATCTATTTCGATTCTCGTAGGGGGAACTTTGGCAGCCATTGCGCTATTTTTTATACAGATCAAGTTGCTCGCGAAGTCCAGATTCGGAAGGACCATCCAGCACAAGGACCAACAACAAGCACAGACATCTCCTGTTGGGCGAGATGATCTCATTGGCAAAACCGGAACCGCATTGACCACAATGGCGCCATCGGGAAGAGTAAAGATTGCCAACGAAACATTTGAAGCCGCTTCGAATAGTGGTTTAATTGGAAAAAATGCCACGGTAGAAGTGGCAAGGTCGGAACACTTAAAATTAATCGTTAGAGAAATATGATACCAGTAATTGGAGCCACCACGACAGTACTATCGATCGTCGCGATCATCGTAGTACTTGGAATCTTTTTCATCATCTTTTCGTTTTTCAGCGTATGGATGAAGGCGTACTCTTCTGGAGCGCCTGTAAGCATGATGAATCTCATCACAATGCGCTTTTTCAGAAAGCTGCCGTACAGCCTGATTGTAGAAGCGCGCATTACCGCTGTTAAAGCGGGGATCGATCTTTCAATAGAAAGCATTGAGACGCACTACATGGCCGGTGGTGATATTATGCAAACCACCTTGGCTTTGATTAATGCTCAAAAAGCCGGTCTACCTCTCGATTGGGACCAGGCAACTGTGATCGATCTTGCAACCAAAGGAACAGAGAAGTCTGTTGTCGCCGCGGTTAGAACTTCGATCAATCCGATTGTTATTGATTGCCCGGCTCCAAGCTCAGGTAAAGTCACGATTGATGGTGTTGCTAAGGATGGTATCCAAGTAAAGGCCCGCGCCCGAGTAACTGTACGAAGTAACTTGGAACGTTACGTAGGCAGTGCCCAGGAAGAAACCATCATCGCTCGTGTCGGGGAAGGAATCGTAACCACGATTGGTTCTGCTGAATCTTACAAATACGTATTGGAAAACCCCGATACCATTTCAAAAAATGTGCTCAATCGCGGTCTAGATGTAGGCACGGCTTTTGAAATTATTTCTATCGATATCGCCGATATCGACATTGGTGAAAATATTGGTGCTCACCTGCAAGAAGCGCAGGCTGAAGCGAATAAGAAAATTGCCCAAGCGCAGGCTGAAATCCGCCGTGCTGCTGCGGTAGCGCAGGAGCAAGAGATGAAAGCCAAGGTTGAGGAGATGAATGCGAAATTAGTAGAGGCGCAGTCACAAGTGCCTATGGCTATCGCCGAAGCGTTCCGCGCAGGCAATCTTGGTATCATGGACTACTACCGCCTTGAGAACATTCAGTCTGATACTTCCATGAGAAAGTCGATTTCGGATACTGATAGCGATTCATCTGGACCTCCAACTACTTAATCAATAGATCTTCCAATGGAATGGATTCTTAACAACCTGGAGAATGTAATCATTCCCATCATCATCATGATTCTGTATGGCCTGGGTAGCGCCAAACAGAAGAAGGATGGGAAGAATGCTCCTGCGGAACAGCCTTCCGAGGCAGATCCTAATGAAGCAAGACGCGTTCGTGAGATACAGGAAGAAATTCGTCGCAAGATTGCCGAGCGAACCGGTCGGGCGCCTCCTCCGGCTCCGGCTCGCGTACCCCAAGCCAGCAAGCCTGCGCCTCAAACTCAACAGTTTCCAACGCCTTCTCGCACTCCCACGCCTCAGCCCGTATCTGTTCCGGTTCCGGTTCAACCCACGCGCTCTTACCAGGATGAACTTCAGGAAAAATTGCGTAAGCTCAAAGAGCTAGAATCGCAGACAGTCACCAAGGTCGAGGCCACATCCGCTTACTCACAAGTCAAGCCGAGCCTAAAGGTCGCACGTGGTGAGCTTCGGTCTCAACTGTATGCGGATCTTGCTCACCCAGTAGGACAGAAGAAAGCGATACTTGTGGGTGAAATTCTCGGACCTCCAATAGGAATAAAAGGACCAGCAGGTTGGAAAGCTAACGTGTAGCAGAAATCAGGGTATGGTGATCCGACCAAGACCGTCAGTCCCAGGACTGTAGGTTTGTCCACCTTTGGTGTAGCTCAAGTTGCGACCTTCGCTGAATGCGATTGTCACGGGACCATTCTTGCGAATTTCAATCTCCTCACCTGCTGCCATGGGATCACTGAAGAGGCGATTGTTACTTCCCTTCTCGATAACCAAGACATTCACATCACCTGAAGCGATCAGTTTAATGACCTCTTCAGCCGACTCCAAAATTTGAGCACCTGATGAGTTAATTACCGGTGCTTCTACCAATTCGGGATTAATTTCGGGGCTTTCCTTATTAATGACGTTCCACACCACGTAGACCAAAAGTATAAATACCGCGAATACCGCGGCTACGGCAAACCCCAGTTTCCAATAGAGTGAATAATCAATCTCTGGCTCTGCATCATTGCTGACCAAGCCTGAAGCTCCTGTATTCGGTCCGCCCTGTGAGAACGAACCAAGAGGAGCCAGGTTATCGGATTGTTGGGCTTCCATTGAAGCAGGCTCCTCTTTTTCGGGAGCTGGATCTGGCATATCCAAGCGGCCTAGCAATTCACCGCGATCTCGCTTCGAGATCTTGCTTCTGCCGAGCTTAAAAGAGTTGTAGTCGGTTACGATCTTAGCCGGGTCGATGTGCAAAAATTTGGAGTAGTTACACAAAAAACCGTGGACGTAGATGTCCGGAATACCGATGTCGAATTTGTCTTTTTCGAAGCAATCAAGGAAGTCACCGCGAATTTTTGTAGCATCAGCTGCCTCGCGTATGGAAATGCCCTTTTTTTTCCGGGCTTCTTCTAATCTTTCCCCAATGGATTGCATAGTTGTTTGATTTAGGGAGACCGTCCGGAAAAAGCAAAGAAAATGATTATCACTGTCTTCAAACGATGAAAATAGTTTGGCTTTACTTGAATCAGGTCAGGATGTACCCGCAGTAAATTCCTTCTCTCAATATGTAAAGAGCCAGGTTCTACAAGCTATCCAGGTCGCCAATGATGTCTCTAGGCTTGGATCCGTTGTCGGGTCCAACAATGCCGCGGGCCTCCATGAGATCCATGATTCGGGCTGCTCGATTGTAGCCAATCTTGAGTCGACGTTGTAGCATCGAAGTCGAAGCTCGTCCTGTGGTTCTCAACACATTGATTGCATCTGGAAAGAGATCGTCCTCTTCGTCTTGAAGTTCGCCTACATCCTCGTCATCCGCCTCAAGATGCTGCTGTACTTCTTCTACGAAACTGGGTTCCCCATTCTGCTTTAGGAAATCTACGATATTATTGATTTCGTCATCCGAAACAAAGCAACCTTGGGAACGAATGAGTTTACCCGAACCGTCAGGCAGATTGAAAAGCATGTCACCACGACCGATCAGCTGATCAGCGCCGTTGGCATCGAGAATGGTACGACTGTCTACCTTCGAACTAACACGGAATGCGATTCGACAAGGTAAATTGGCCTTAATCAGTCCTGTGATAACATTCACTGAGGGTCGCTGGGTAGCGATGATCAAGTGGATACCTGCAGCTCGTGCTAACTGAGCCAGGCGAACGACTCCCGCTTCCACATCTTGTGCAGCCACCATCATCAAGTCAGCAAGCTCATCGATGATACATACGATATAAGGATATTTATCAGGAATTTCGATTTCGGCATCTCTAGGAACTTCTATTTCCGGAGCTTCTGCCTCTGGAATATTGTCTAAGCCGAGAATGTCGTCGGTTGCCATATCATCCATGGCATCCTGGGCATTGCGATCGGCTTCTTCCTGACGCTTCTGTTTCTGTTTATCGTTAAAGCCATTAATATTGCGAACGCCCATCTTTGCGAACACCTGGTAGCGTCGTTCCATTTCGCTGATGAGCCACTTAAGAGCTCCCGGAACCTTCTTAGGTTCGGTTACAACGGGAATTAGCATATGGGGTAGGTCGTTGTAAACCTGCATTTCCACGATCTTGGGATCGACCATGATAAAGCGCACATCCTCCGGACTGGAGTGGTATAGCAAGGATGCGATGATTGTATTGATACAAACGGTTTTGCCTGCACCAGTCGCACCCGCGACCAAGAGGTGAGGCATTTTGGTGAGATCGGCTATGAGTGGGCGGCCACTAACCTCCTTACCCAATGCTATCGGAATCTCCGCCTTCGAGTTGGCCCAGTCTTCCGACTCAATAATATCACGAAGATAGACTGACTCGCTAATCTTGTTGGGCACTTCGATACCTACCGTGCCTTTTCCAGGAACGGGTGCCTGAATCCGAACAGCCATGGCTTTGAGGCCGAGGGCTATGTCATTTTCTAAGCTCAGGATCTTACCCACCTTCACTCCAGGTGCCGGCAATACTTCATAGCGGGTAATAACGGGGCCCGTGTGAACTTCGCCCATCTTTACCTTCACGTTGAAGTTGGCCAAAGTTTGCACCAACGCGGTGGCGGTTTCCTGGTGTTCCGATTCATCCAATGAATCATCCTTTTCAGGCGGTTCCTGCAATAGTCCCAGATTTGGGAAAATGTAGCTTCCTCTTTTCTTTGGAATTTGTTTCTTCGAGGCCTTACGAGTCGCCTTGCTCGCAACAATCTTAAATTCTGCTTCAGGCTCGTCCTTCTTGGAGAATCCTTCAATGGGTGACTTGAGAGCCACACTGGGCTTTTCCTCTACCGGCGTGTGTTTATTGGTGACTAGAGGAACGATCTCATCTTCCACGTCGTCGAGCTCGATAGGCTCGAGCACGGTTTCCCCCCCGTCTTCTTCATCTTCACGAAGACTGATTTTGCCTTTTGGCTTTTTGGAACCTGTGTCGGGTTGTTCCAAATCCTTTAACTCCTTGGCTTCTTTCTTTTCCTTCCGCTTTTTACGTCGCTCTGCACGAGCTATCTTACTTTCCGCCCGCCAGGTTTGTGCTCGCTCCATCATGTTGGAGAGATCGGAGGTAAGTAGAACCATGAGGCTGACCATCACAGTTGCGCCTATTACGATGGAAGTTCCCAGTGGGCCAAGGGCTGTTCGAAGAAAATTGGTGTAAAGGGTCGTTCCAAAAACTCCGCCAAGACCTTCGGCGTAGCTCCAATCATTATGGATCTGCTCAGTACGTTGTTCGAAGAAAACTTCTTGGATCATCGAGCCGAGCACCGATATCGAGAATATGTAGGCTGCCATGGCAATCACCTGTGGCCATTTGAACAAGTGAGACCGCTTAAAGAAGCAAACGTAGCTGATCCAGAACCAGCAAAGCGTTACTATCCACGCGGAAAAGCCAAAGATGACCAGTGTCCAGAATGCAATTTTTTCTCCAACAACCCCAACCGCAAATTCCTGTCCGCCATCCACTACAGAATTGGTGGGACCGAAGTCGACCCGCTTGTATGAGCTGTGGTCCAAATCGAATGCAAACAGCGAAATTAAAAACAAAATCCCTATAACCAGGAAGATGAAGCCGATGACCGGACGTGATTTACCGGTATAGGAACCAAGCGTCTTCTTTTGAGTCGCTTTAGTAGCCTTTTTCTTGGTGTTCGCCATAGTATTTAAATTCAGCCTAGGGGCGGCAGATTAGGTGACAACAACTTACACCTACTTTGACGCTTGATTAACAAAAAAATCAAACCTGCTAAGTCGTTGTAGCACAACGATAAGAGAGCAGTCGCAGAATCTCGAAAGTCGGTCGTGGTCAGTCACCGGAAAGAATTGGATGTGTTGATGGATGAAATATAATAAATAGGGACCAAATAAAATTGTTTTTGGCTCCTAAAAAAATGTCACCATAGTATCTTTCCAGCGAATGAAAAGTTTCTATTCTCGTACTTTTTAACCCATGTCTTCTCCAATTTACTTTAAACCCCTCTATATGGAACGCGTCTGGGGAGGCCGAGGCCTCGAAGACAAGCTAGGACGACCTCTGCCGGCAGACAAAGTCATTGGCGAGAGTTGGGAGGTGGTTGATCGCCCTGAAGCCCAGTCTGTAGTAGCTACCGGTGAGTTTGAAGGGCAGACCATTCGTGAATTGTTGGAATCGTCTTCTGGAACCGTCATGGGGCCCACCTATGATTCTTCTAAACCTTTCCCCATACTTGTGAAGTGGTTGGATTGTCAGGAGAAACTTAGCTTGCAAGTGCACCCACCGTATAAGGTTGCTGAGAAAATCGGAGGTGAACCAAAAACGGAAAATTGGTATATTGCGGATGTAGATGAAGGAGCTGAGCTTATGGTTGGCCTCAAAGACGGGGTGACTCGCGAGGCGTTCGAAGAGGCTCTGAAAAACAATGCGCTTGAACCCCTGGTGAACAAGGCGACCGTTTCACCCGGTGATTCCATTTTCGTTTGGAGCGGACGCATTCATGCGATTGGCGGCGGAAACTTCATTTTAGAAATCCAACAAAATTCAGACACCACTTACCGTGTGTATGATTGGGGACGCGTAGGTTTAGATGGAAAACCAAGAGATTTGCATGTCGACGAATCGATGAAATCCATCGCTTTCGATGACTACGAGCCTGAGCCCATTAGGGATACGCAAGCTGGGGACACCATTGCCGACTGTAACGAGTTTCGCATCCGGAAGGAAAATGTTGGTGCCGATAAGACACTGAGTTTCCCCGATACCAGCCAACCCGTGCTGCTCAATGTGGTTTCGGGAGAAATTGATATTCAGGGCCAAGATCGCACCCGCTTTAAAAAAGGAGACACGTTATTGTTACCTTACACTGGAGATTTTGTGGTGACCGGAGTTGGCGATGCAGATTTGTTGATCACGGATCACTTCGCGTGATTTCCAGTAGCAAGCAGCCCGATTTTCCCAAAAAATGGGTCTGAAATAAGACCGTTAGTATTGCTTGAACTTGTTGCAAGAACCGCTTTCCTTAGCTGGTTCCAATCATGAAAGCAGAGGAAAAAAATCAAACATCTGAAAACGAAATTGAAGAGCCGGTAGTTGAGGAAGCCCAAGAGGCGACTGAAAATACAGCTGAAGCCGAAGCTCCTCAAAAGGATGTAGCCGAAGCAACCGGGGAAGAGGCTTCAACGGACGAAGAGGCTGTGGAGGAGGAAAAGGAGCTTACCGTCGACGAGCTTCTTCAGCAAAGCCACAAAGAAAAAGAGGACCTTTATCAAAAGGTACTCCGGGCCGCCGCTGACTTTGAAAACTTTCGCAAACGCAGTCTTCGGGAAAAGGAGGAGCTTCGAAAGTACGCAGTATCTGGATTAATCGAAGATCTACTACCTGCATTAGATAATTTAGAACTTGGACTGGCAGCAGCCGACAATCATCAAGAAGCAAAGGCGGTATCCGATGGGTTTCGCATGGTCGCCCAGCAGATTACCAGCATTCTCCAGAACAACGGAGTGGAATGCTTAAACCCTGAAGGTGAAGAATTTGATCCCAACTTTCACGAGAGTGTGGGTTTTCAGCCCAGCGACGAAGTGGAGGATCAAAAGGTAATCCAAGTGCTTCGCAAAGGGTATAGCTTGAATGGGCGTATTCTTCGCGCAGCGAATGTGATTGTTTCCAGTGGTCCCGCTAGTGAAGAAGAAGGAGAAAGCTGATTATGGCTGATGATTATTATGAGCTACTGGGTGTAAGCAGGGAAGTTTCCGGCGATGAGCTGAAAAAAGCCTATCGGAAACAAGCGCTTAAGTACCACCCAGACCGCAATCCGGATGATAAGGAAGCGGAAGAACAATTTAAGAAAGTATCGCATGCTTACGAAGTTCTCAAAGACTCGGAAAAGCGAGCTGCGTATGACCGTTATGGACCTCAAGCCTTCGAAGGAGGTGGCATGGGAGCCGGTGGCGGAGGTGGGTTTCACGACCCATTCGATATGTTTCGCGACGTCTTTGAAGGCCAAGGCGGCGGCGGTGGTGGCTTTGGTGGTATTTTCGATGAGTTTTTCGGTGGTGGCCGGAGCAGTGGCCCTGGTGGCGCTCGAGCCGGAGCAAATCTTCAATACGACTTGCAAATCAGCCTGGAAGAAGCCGCCAAAGGGGTGGAAAAGGAAATTACTTTTCGCCGCGCGGTTGGTTGTGAACAGTGTAACGGCAGTGGTGCCGAAGCTGGCACCAGCAAGAAAACCTGCAATACTTGTGGCGGCGCTGGCCAAGTAACCTCATCTCGTGGGTTTTTCCGCGTAAAGCAGGCTTGCCCAACCTGTCATGGCACAGGGTCAATTATTGAGAAACCTTGCTCTCAATGTTCAGGGGAAGGCCGCGTTATGAAAACTAGCACTTCTCAGGTCAAAGTACCTGCCGGAGTCGACACAGGTTCTCGTTTGCGTCTTTCCGGAATGGGAGAAGCAGGTACTGGTGGTGGACCCACAGGAGACTTGATTATCGTAATCCATGTTAAGGATCACGATATCTTCGATCGCGATGGAGATGACCTTTATTGCCAAATCCCCATCAAGTTCACGTTGGCTTCATTGGGTGGCGCTATCGATGTTCCAACTTTGAGTGGAAGAGCCTCGCTCAAGATCCCTGCAGGTACTCAATCGGGCACGACATTCCGTATGCGGGAAAAGGGAATGACTTCGTTGCGTGGTTATGGAAATGGCGATCAGTACATCACAGTACATGTCGAAGTTCCAAAATCACTGACCGGAAAACAGAAGTCGCTTTTGGAAGAGTTTGCTAAAGAATCGGGGGACGACCAGAACCCGGTTGGGAAGTCGTTTTTTGATAAAGCAAAACGTTTCTTCGACGACAAGTAGATAGAAGGGATCTGAGTTTCTCACCACGAGTCATGCCGCTGTTTCAAGTGTCCATACCCATTACCGGTGATCAGGTTGATTCACTGGAGGAATTGCTTTTCGAAGTAGATGACGGCCATTGGAATATCTTTCTGGACCAGGACACACAGGTAGGAACAGCTTCCGGAGTATACGAGAGTGAGAAAGATGCGCAGACGACATGGCAGGTCATTGCGCCCTTCTTTGAAGAAGTGTTAGGTTCACTGGAGCCTCGTTTCGAAGAGCTTCCTGATAAAGAATGGAAGGACAGTTACAAAGATCACTTCAAGCCATGGAGTTTCGAGGGGTTGCACTGGGTGCCTGTTTGGGAACAGGAAACTTATAAGGTACCTGCGGGTGATGCCGTGGTTTTGTTGGATCCGGGAATGGCCTTCGGGACCGGCAACCATGAAACTACCCGTTTGTGCATTGAGGCCCTCATTGATTTTCTTAAACAACCAGGACTCGAGGAAACTCCTCTTGAAGAATTGACCTGTTGCGATGCGGGTTGCGGTTCCGGAATTCTAGCGATCTCGGCCAAAAAACTGGGAATAGGATCCGTATTCGGTTTCGATAACGATCCGGATGCTGTCCGTATCAGCCACGAGAATACGGAGCTAAATCAATTGGTAGGGGAGTTAGATTTTATCCAAGGCGATTTAGATAGCGGTTTTCAAAATCAATCCTACGACCTTGTGTTTGCGAACATCCTTGGAGTTGTGCTCATGCAATTTCCCGAACAGCTACTGAATTCAGTAAAGCCTGGAGGACGGCTCATCTTAAGCGGCATATTGAAAGTCGAAGTGCAACAAGTTGAATACGTATTCCAAAAGCAAATGGAGAATATGGGGCAAACAGGAAGTATTCGCCTTCATCACCTTGGCGAATGGTCGGACGTTGTTATCGACCTGAAATGATCTAAGCCTTCGGCCTTGGTTCAGCGAGGAAGCCCTCTACGATTACATTGACCTCACCCAGGTTTTCGATTCCCAAGTCGTGTCGAATGGCATGGGTGATTTTCCGCTGAAGCTCATTCGAAATGTCCTGCAGTCGTGTTTTAACGCGCAGCTTCAACCGTACCTTGATGTGGATCAGGCTCTTAATCTTACGGATATCACTTCGTGCTTTTCCAACTTCGACGAACTGCTCGCAGGTGCGCTGAACAATTTCCTGAATGGCATTGCGAGAAATCTCCACCTTTCCGTCCTGGTTGTTGAAAACCAGAAGGTTCTTCTTCCCCAATTTTAGAAATAGAACCACCAGAACCACAAAAATGATGGCTAGGGGAATGAGGACCATGAGGGTGAGCTGCAACGGCTCAGCGCCAAATTTGTCTAGGGTGCTTTCCATATAAGTTGATATTAGAGAATGCGGCTAGTGTGGGTGTATTTGATGGGGCTGTCGAAAAAAAACGCGGACCCGTAGGACCGCGTTTTGCAAAGTTATCAGTAAATTTACTCTACTTCCTGTAGATCGGAGGTTCCGTCCTCATCTCTACCGTCAGGTGATTTGACGCCATCGATAACGACATCCACACGCTCAACCAATTTACCGGTCATGTTTTCAACACGGTCTTTAACGGCAATCTGCACGTCAAAGGCACATTTTGCCAGTTCGACGCCGTAGTTGAGGATGAGGCGAATTTCGATGACGTAGTTGCTCTGCTCGCTCTCTGTAACACGCACTCCTTTTTCTTCCTTTTTGGAGAACATATCGGCGATGCCTTCTACAAAGCTGCCAGCTACGGCGTAAACGCCTCCGTTTTCGAGTGCGGCCAAGCGAACGATGCTCGCTACAACCGAGTGATTGATTTTTATGTCCCCTAAAGAGTTGGAGTCTTCCGTTGAAATGGAGGGAATTTGTTGGGTATCAGATTTGTCGCTGTCCATGATTATTCTATGTTATGATTAGACTGCAGTAAGGTATCCATGTTTGCGCGTTCGACAAATTCTTCGATAAACTTGGTCGTCGCTTTACCATTTCTAAACACAGGATCCTGCATAATTGCTTTAGAAAACGGAATCGTCGTTTTGATCCCGCTTATAATAAATTCTCCTAAGGCCCGATACATGCGGTCCATGGCGATTTCTCGGTTTCTGCCATAGGTAATTAGCTTCCCAATCATGCTATCATAATAGGGAGGGATTTGGTAACCACCGTAGACATGTGAATCCACGCGTACGCCGTGCCCTCCGGGGGGATAGTAAAGATCGATCGTTCCTGGGCAGGGCGCAAAGTTTCTCATTGGATCTTCCGCATTGATGCGGCACTCAATCGCATGACGATTGATGACGATCTCATCCTGAGTGAAGCGCAGTTTTTGCCCATCCGTGATGCGGATTTGCTCTTTGATCAAATCAGTATCCGTAATCTCTTCAGTTACCGGGTGCTCAACCTGTATACGGGTGTTCATCTCGATGAAGTAGAAATTTCCATCTTCATCGACTAGGAACTCAATCGTACCGGCATTGGTATATCCTACTGACTTGGCCGCTTGGATAGCAGCGTTCCCCATTTTCTCCCGCAATTCGTCTGTGAGGAAGGGTGAAGGTGCTTCTTCGATGAGTTTTTGGTGCCGGCGTTGTACCGAGCAATCCCTCTCACCAAGGTGAACCACATTGCCGTGGTTGTCGGCAAGGATCTGGAACTCAATATGACGAGGATTGTTGATAAACTTTTCTAAGTAGACGTCGCCGTCTCCAAAGGCTTTTTCGGCCTCTGCTTTTGCCACTTCAAATTCTTTGTGGAAGGCTGCGCTGTTGTGAGCCACTCGCATTCCTTTTCCGCCGCCACCTGAAACTGCCTTGATGAGTACGGGGTAACCGATGGATTCGGCCACTTTGACGGCTTCTTCAGTTGTCGGGATGACTCCGTCACTTCCGGGAACGGTAGGTATGCCTGCTTTCCGGGCCGTTTCGATTGCCAGGGCTTTGTCGCCCATATTGCGGATGATTTCCGAGCTCGGGCCGATAAATTTAATTTTGCAGCTTTCACATTGCTCTACGAATTCAGCTTTCTCCGAAAGAAAGCCGTAGCCAGGGTGGATGGCATCCACATCTGAAATCTCAGCTGCGCTGATGATGCGATCTGCTTTGAGATAGCTTTCACTGGGTGATGCCGGTCCGATGCAGATAGCTTCGTCGGCCAGCTGGACATGCAGTGACTGCTCATCAGCTTCCGAATAAACGGCTAGCGTCTTAATACCTAGCTCTCGGCAAGCGCGAACGATGCGAAGAGCAATTTCGCCACGATTGGCGATGAGAATTTTACTGATCATAGATGTAATCCCTTAGGATTTAACCTTAAACA
Source organism: uncultured Opitutales bacterium (assembly GCA_938075565.1). GTDB lineage: Bacteria > Verrucomicrobiota > Verrucomicrobiia > Opitutales > UBA2995 > UBA2995. Next base: position 27,419 of record CALJGU010000153.1, read on the forward strand.
GTGGCTGACCGTACTCCACGGCGTCTCCGTTTTCTACAAGGATTTCTTTGATCGACCCAGAGAGTTCGGCCGGGATTTCATTCATGACCTTCATGGCTTCGATGATACAAACCGTGGTGTCCTTGTTTATTGAATCTCCAACGCTTACAAAGGCTGGGCTGTCCGGGGAAGAAGCTGTGTAAAAGGTGCCAACCATGGGTGACTTGATCACAACGACACCTTTCTCCTCTACTTCGCCTGCCGCAGCCTCAGCTGGTGCCGGAGCTGCTGGTGGAGGTGTGTAGGCCGGAACAGGAGCTGCATAAGCAGGCATGGCCGCTGCACCGTTGCCCTGGTTTTCATCACTTCGACAGATTCGTAGCTTCAAGTCTTTTTCCTCAATCTCAAACTCAGTGAGCGAGGACTTTTTCATGATGTCGATGATCTGTTTTATTTGTTTTAAGTCCAAATTTATACGTGGTTTAGGTTGAATTACCCAGTCGGTGCTAGGCTCTTATCCTGGTCAGTAGGTTGGTTATTTATTAGCGAGAATAGGTATTCTGTATAAGTTATCAGCCAGCTTTATTAGATTTGCTGCAAATATCCACAAAAATCAGGTCCCAGATTTTTTTGGCGTTTTGAGTATTAGGGCCCAGATTCAGACTTATTTTCGAAATTCGAAGTCTTGCAGCTCTTCCTTGGGCTCTTCTTCGATTGCCTCGGGCTTTGAGTCGAACAGATTTAGTGGGCTGATGGCAAACCTCCACTCTGGTTTCTTCAGGGTTCCCTTTAGATTCACGGAAGCCATATGGCTGACTGGATCGAACAGGGGCATGATTATATCTGAAACCAAGGGAATATCGGTCTCCCGAAGGAGATACATTTGAACATGGAAGTCTAAGAGGGAACTGCCGGTATGATAGTCGCCGACTCCTTCCAAGCGTCCGGTTTTCCCTGTCAGTACCAGGTCTGGAAAAGTCATTTTGCCATCGTCCCAGGCAAAGTAGGACTTTGCTTCATTCAATTGCAGCTTGGTGAAGGGCAATAAACCGGAGAGAGGGCCAAAGAGTGGAATCCGTGCCAGATTCCCTTCGGTGATTTCTATTTCCCCTTTGGCCATGACTCGATCCAAGCCATAGCCGGCTGGCGATATCCCGTTCACATGGATCTGAAGTTTTCCTTCCAAAGGCTCTTGGCTCTTCTCGCTACTGGGCTCTGCTTCTTCACCTTCTTCAGTTTTCTTAACCGACGCGATGCGTTGGATCGATTCATCCAGATCGGCGTTTTCGATATCAAAATCAAAAATAAGAAAGGACTGTTCTTCCTGTCTCAAAAAGGATGCTTGGCCCGAGCCGCTTCCACCAGCAAATCCAAATTGGACTTCATCCAACAAAGTGTCGCCTCGTTGGTAACGGCCTTGAACATCCAAGCTGTCGAATGGGAAATCATAGAGAGTCATTCCTTGGTCAGTATCGATTGAGAAGTCGATGTCCTGCCAATGGGAATCATTCTCGAAGTTGAACTCTCCCTTAACCGAGATGTTTGGGTTTCCATCCCAGGTATAGGGTTCGAGGATTCTTAATCCACTTTCACCAAACAAGCTGAAGCTGGGCTCTAACTCGATGTTGGACTCTATATCCACGACGACGTTCTTGAGCTTACTTAAAACAAGCTGTCTTTGAAAACCTCCCGTAGCACTGCCTTCTGGTCTTTCGAGTTCGAGATCAAGCGCATCGATATAATTGGGCCGTATAAACATTTTCGAGGAAGCCCGATCGAAATGCATGCCTTTCAAATTGATGTTCTCAGCCTCTGCATATCCAAACAAGGTGAGCTGCTTTTTGAATTTAAATGCATTGCGGAGTGAGAGATCCAACCAGGGTAATTCGCCTTTGATATCCAGGTAGTCGAAGGTCTTTTTCCACCAATCGCGCCACCAGACATCGATGTCGTGAGGACGAAATCGACCGACCATTGCGAAGTGATAAAACGGGCTACTAAGATCTTGGCGAAAGCTACACAACAGGTCGTTCCCGTAACCCCCCGCTTCAAGTCGATAGACGTCTGCTTTGGTGCCTGTTAATGTGCCTCGTGCCTGCGCCCACTTGAACGGCGTCTTGATAATGTCTATATCGCGTGTTTCGACGCGGAATCGTGCGGTGGCCTCATCCAGATTACCGGGATAGTCGAAGTTGAGGTCCACGTAGAGTGGTTTGTACTGTTTGGACCATCGAAGTTTCCAGAGATGATCAAATTCAGGACGCGCAAATATCTCTTCCAGATTGAGGGATCCCGTTAAGCTTCCGGCTGCCCACTGTTCTTTCCAGTCTCCTGTGAGATCTGCTTCGAGGCTCCCGCCATAAAGTGAAGTGACCAATCGGCCTTCCGCGGAATTTTGACTTAGTAGTTGCCCTTTGAATATGATGTGATCTACCGCGGTGCCCTGGATTTCAATGGGGCCCGTTGTTATGTCCGCCTCAAATGGAAACAACGTATCCAGATTGAGGATCGGTTTATCTTTCCAGACAGAAAGAGTTAAGTCTGACGCGCTTAGTTGGTTGATTTTGTCTTCTACCGATGTGGCCTTTACCTGAATGGGCCCACGCATCTGAATTTCTGGAAATACTTGAATGAGTGATTGTTGACTGGCTTCCCTGATCGTAGGCAGACCCTCGTAGCTAAATGCATCTGCCATCAGAGTAGCCTCAACGACGAAGGTTTCTTTTCCTTCACTGCTGAGCCGAAAGTTTGCGCGTGGAGAATCCGCTCCCTGGAGGTTCTTTGAATAGTCCGAAAGAAACCGCGATAGTTGCAAATATTGGATATACAGTTCTGGGCGATCTTCCTTCTTTTCTTGGGGCTGGCTAAGCTTTGCTACGAGCGCGCTTAGATCGCCATGTGCGGATAGGTTAAGCGTTTTGAATCGTCCGGTCAGGTAGTTAAGATTCCAAGTGCTCCATTTTCGTGTAAGCTCAAGATTGACGTCGCTGATAAGGGTTTCAGTTGCTCCAGATCTTGAGACAACGGGAGGGCTGTAGAAACTGGTGCTACCAAGTCGAAGCAGGTCGAAGGGTGGTTTTCCGATGATAAGCGCAGCGTAGTTGATATCCAGATACAGTGACCCAATGTCCAAGGCAGGGCCCTCAAGATCGGTAAAGGCGACGCGAGCACTTTTAATGAAAACATTACCTCTGAAATCCAGGGCAATATTTTCGAAGTCGAGATCCAGCCCTTGTTTCTCGAATTCCGATTGGAGCTTACGTACCAGCTTATCGGGTACCGGGAGTTCCTCGTAGTATATGCTTAGCCCAAGCGCTGTTAGCAAAAGCATCAGACTAAAAATCAGGGAGATCATTACCAGATTTTGGCAATGAAGGTAACACCTAATCAGGAAGGAGCGCTGCTTCTTGGCAAGGTAAGACATCTGAAGCTAAGCTATGGTGTTTTGCTGATTTTGAATGCTAGTAAGGGAGAAAACTAGGGCGAAGGTTCGACCGGACTCACCTCATCCTGTTGGGGTGTTGTTTCTGGCGGCGCTGTAGGTTCGGGCTCTGGGCCGGGATCGAATCTTGTAAAGCTTAGTTTGAAGAAGGCATCGATAAATTTCTGAGTGGTATAAAACACATGTCCACCCGCCTCCATTCCGGCGATGGCATTGGTGCCCGTCAGTCGTTCGGTTACCCAGAGTGGTGTTGTCCAGGCAGGTGTTTCCGTGTTGTCCGACGACTCGAAGAGAAGATCGAGCCGGAACTTCCATGGCACATTCCCGAATTCCTCTTCGATAAATTCACGAGCTTCAATCTGATTGGATTGTTCTACGAGCGAAAGCAGGCTTTCTTTGCCTTCATCGTCTAATTCATCGGCTTCTGCAATGGCCTCCCAGGTGTGGGTGACTTCATTCAGAACGGCATTGTAAACGATACGATCCGTCTCTGTATACGAAATGGTAATGCCTACGAGTTTCGCGTTTGCCGGTTCCTCGTGCAGGAGCCTGAGGCGGTAATTAAAAGGGCGTGTATGGAAGTCGGCTAGTATTGAAGTATCCACTTCGTAAATAAACGGATCTTTCTCTAACTTGGCATAAGCGTGCCGAGCATTACCTTCGACCAGATCGCCAATGATTAGCGTTAGTGGTGTATCCCCTTTCAGCTGCACGATGCGCTGAGGATCGGTAAATCCATAGTTTTCCAGATCTGCATTCGAAGGAGCATCGGAGACGAAGTTTTGTGCTCTGAGAAGAAACAAGCTGCCGACTAACTCTGCCAAGATCTTAGTGTCTGCCGGACTTGCTGCGATGTTTCCGTCGTCATCGCGACTTAAGACCTGCCAAGCACCGGTCTCTAATTTTTGCAAGGAGACCGAACGGTTGGACTGGGAAATTTCCATGGTGCTCAGGGAATTCGGTTCAAACTCCACAAATCGACGATCTCTCAGAGCTTCTTGTGCGTTGTTGAGACGTTGGTCAAACAGGAGCCCAGGAATGGTAAATACCGTATCGCTTTCGCTGCCTTTGGCGTAGTACAAACGGTCACCTTCCGGAGTAATTATCTCATTCCCAATTTCGATGGTTTGGCGTTTGTCTTCGGCCTCGAGGGTCAAACGCGTTTGCGGATTCTCCAATCCATATTCGCCGAGATCTGGACCTGCATCAGTGATAAACTCCTGTACGTTTAGGCTGTTGAGCCCATTAATCACTGTTTCAACCTCTGCTCGGTCGGCCCTTGTTTGGAATGGAATTTCAAAGCGCCAATCTTCTGCGCTACGAGATATGCGGATGCGTAACGGAGTAGGGAAGGACTTGTTCAAACTGAGTGTCTGAACCTCGAAAAGAGGAATATCGAAGACTGATTGGCTACGTAGGTTACTCAAATTGACAAGCAAGCTGTCGAAGAGATCGCGTTTGATAACCATGATTTCCTCCCGATCAGGAGATAAAATGTAGACGCGATTCCCTATCTCGGTGGCGGAGCCTATTTCGATGGAGGTTCGTTTGATGTCCTTGCCGAATTCCAGTTTCATTTGAGGATTATCCAATCCGTAACTGGATAAGTCGCGGCCCGCGGCTTCGATTTCTTTGACGTCAAAACTGGTCTCCCTTTCCAGGAAAGTAATTTGGTGGAGAATGCGACTGACTGCAAAGAAGTTGGCCGGCCATTCATACGGAGACGTGAGGTTCCAATTGTTTTCCACCTTCCGAAGTACTCGGTCGGGGCCCAGATTTTCACCTGAGATCCGGATGTAGTCGATATCGACGGCTTCAGCGCCAAATATTTTGCGACCATCGAGTTCGTCGGGTGCGCGGCCTCCTTTTTCAAACAAGTAAAATACCGCAAACACGACCAGGTTAAGCAGGATGAGGATAACGGTGAGCTGTTTTCTCATGATTCGTGACGGTAAAATTAACTTCTACGGAGCCAGTAGATAAAGGTTCCAAATATGGCACTGCAACCAGGCAGTAAAAACCAGAGGGCCAGTCGTAGCTTTTTCATTTCTTGCTGGCTAAGAGTGATGTGTAACCGGTCGATGGGCCTGGGTGCGATTGACAATAAGTTATTCCTATCCAGTGCCCAGTTAAAGGTATTCAGAATAAGGGTAAGATTTCCCAATACGTTGAGGCGGCTATTTGTAATGAGATTGGACGTGCCAAACACCACCATCCGGCCACCTGGAATGTCGATTCCTAGATCTGAGGAGATCGAACGTTCAGAGACCACTGCGATACTAACTGGGCCCTTCAAGTCTACTTCTTCATTATACCCAATTTCATTCTCGTCGCGGTAGAAGCGTTCCCCCCAGCTCGATTCGGAGCCACCGACTATCGGAAGGACAGACAGCCTGTCATCCAATGGTGCACCGATGTCCGCTCGAACAGGTCTGGAAAATCCAACTACAACGGACTGACTGTTTTTCGCCATGGATTCTGTAATCGGATGGTCAGAATCAAAACGCCGCAGGAGTAAGTCACCGCCGTTCATCATAAAATCCGGTCCACTGTCCAGAACCACCATGTCCTCAGCCAGAACTCCCCATTGGTAGAACAAATCGCCCAGGTTGTTGTTGATACCCGGATCGATCATTATGACTAAACGGCCTGCATTCTCTGCCAGGTAATCTTTAAGAATAGTTACCTCTCTCGCTAATAGGGGTTGTTGAGGGCCAGCTAACACGAGCAAGTCTGCATCTTCAGGAATACTCGAATTGGCTGGTGTCAGGTCCAGGGTGCCGATTGTGAAATTTCGCTGACGCAACTCTTCGGTCAATTGGGACAACCCTGAAATGGGATCCACGTTCGCGATATCCAGTTCGCCGTGCCCTTTCACAAAGTAGATGGTAGTATTTTGCGGGCTACTTACATCCAGCAATGCCGAGGTAAACACCTGCTCTCCGCGAAATGCCGTCTTCTCCATCTCCTCCATTTTGTAAATTTCGTCGGGGGTAATGATGCGGTGTTTATTCTCGGAGGCGAAAATGATTAAGTTAGGTTGATTGATGCCAAACTCATCTGCCAATTGTTGGGCTAGCAGAGTCTGCTGAAACACATTTACAAATTCGGCCTCGATGGGCCCTTTCCCAGCTCTTTGGGCTTCGTAGGCGTACTCTTTAACCAGGTTCTCTACATCATGATAATAGGACTCCAGTTCAGAGCTGCTCTCGCTGGTGCTTCGAGTAACGATAATACGAATAGGCTCATTCAGCTCCTCAATATAAGAAATCGTTTCCGGCGAGAGAGAGAACATCCGGTTTTCCGTGAGATCGAAACGCTTAAAGTGGGTCAACGACAGGGTGTTGAGTCCGATAAAGAAACTGCAAACCAGCAAAAACTGAAAGATCGAATGACTGGTGTTTATCCAGCGACTGACTTTAAAATCTTCGAATTTTGACATGGTTCGTGATTACCTTTTGTGGTCAACGGCCAACACCGCTAAGCTAAGCATGAGCAATGTTCCGCTACCGTAAAAAACGATTGGACGAGTATCAACCACTCCTCTGCTGAAATCTCTTACATGATCAAACATGTGAAGGTATTCGATGATGACGCGCAACGTATCGAATTCATTGAGACGCTCAGCAGCGGCAGTATTGAGTGTGTTAGTGCCGAAAATAAATCCAAACAATAGCGTGAAGGTGAAAATGCCTGCGACTAACTGGCTCCGTGTCATCGAGCTGGCGAAGATGCCCACAGAGACAAACATTAGGCCACTGATACAGATAAAAAAGTAACCACCAATTAGGCTCGCCTGGTCTATGATTCGATCGTCTGGGAAATAGTAATAGGTGATGGCCGGATAGGCCAATGTAAGGAGGTAGAGGCCGGTGTAGAAAAAGTATGCAGCTGCAAATTTAGCAGCTACCAGTTCGATCGAATTGATGGGTGTTGTGAGCAAGCTGTCCATCAAACCCAAACGCCGTTCTTCAGCTATACTGCGCATCGTAAACAGTGGCACGATGAACAAGGCTGGGAAAAAGAACATGTTGAGAAACAGGTTCGACGGAAGCATCTCATGAGGAGCTCGGTTATAATCTTCGAGCACCCATTGATATAGAAAGCCCATTACCAACAGAAAAAAGAACGAAGCCAGGTAGGTGGAAGGGCTCAAGAGAACTCCTCTTAGTTCGTGCCTCAAAAGGATTATGAAATGTCTCACAGCTTAAGCCTCCTCCTTTGTTTCTTGGTCGCTTTCATTTGAGACTTCCTCTTCTTCCTGCTCTTCCTCATCTTCGATTACATCGTATGGTTTCCTGAAGGGAGTGGCTGTCAATCGATCTGGATCTTCCTCATTCACCTCCCATGAGCGCTTCGTAGCTGCTAGGAAAATGTCTTCCAAGGTTGCTTCCTGGCAATGCAGGGAACGCAGCTTGAAATTGGGTAGATTCGACAAATGTTTGATCAATTTTTCTCCTACCTTGGGATCGGAAGGTCCAGCTAGGGTGACTCGATTCAGGTCAGAGCCGGAAAAAGACTCATTCGAAAGAATGGCCAATTTGGAACTCACATACTTAATCTCTGGTTCCAGCGATTCCGATGATCCAGCGATTTCCAAATGATAGGTACTTTCAGGGAGGAATTCTTTTCTTAACTCCTCTGGAGTGCCGGAAGCGACTACATAGCCACGATTTATAATGATCACTCTATCGCAGGTCAGTTCGATCTCAGGGAGGATGTGGCTGGAAATAATAACACTCATGCGGCTTTTGAGGGTCCCTATGAGCTCGCGGATCTTAATGATCTGGTGTGGATCGAGACCAATGGTCGGCTCATCCATGATGATCACTTCGGGTTCAGATAGGATAGCCTCTGCAATGCCGATACGCTGGCGGTAACCCTTGGAGAGACCCCCAATAACACGGCGGCGAGCGCGCGTAAGGTCACAGAGTTCAAGGACGTATTCGATCCGTTTGCGAAGCTTGCGGCCTGAAACACCCTTGAGTCTTCCGCGAAATTTTAAGTACTCAGTCACCCGCATTTCCCCTGGCAGAGGATTGTTTTCCGGCATGTAACCGATCTTGCCTTTTATCTCTTCTGGGTGGGTGGCGACTGGGATTCCACAGATGTAGGCCCTGCCACTATTAGCGGTAACCAGACCCGAAAGGATTTTCATCGTCGTGCTCTTACCGGCACCGTTGGGGCCCAGGAAGCCAACAATTTCCCCTTTCTTCAATGAGAAGGAGATATCCTGAATGGCCGTTATGCGGCCGTATTGTTTGGTAAGGTTGTTAACCTCTATGCTGTATTCGACGGAGTCTTCCATCAGGATAAGAAAAGCTAAGAGAAGGCAGGCATCTCGCGTTTTGCAATGGCGATTTTATATGGTATCAGAACTTTTACCTGTGCTTGATGTGAACCTCGCCTGAGTTAAGGGTGGTTATTGTGCCCTCCTCGGTTTTCAGGATCAGTGATCCTCGGTTGTCTAGCCCACTGGCTATGCCTTGGAGATTGCCATTGCGGGTTTCGGCTTCGATGAGTTGTCCTTTCAAAATATCAAATTCGGGCCACATGTCTTCAAAAGTGCTGCGGATGTTGCCAGCCAGGAAGGCCTGATAGCCGTTGTAAATGGCCTCAATCAAGAGAGCCGCGGTTTTATTTAGGTCCTGTTCCTCTCCACAGAGTTCCCTCAAACTAGTTGCGGAACCCTTCAATTCCTTGGGCCAATCGTGTTGGGTTTGGTTCACATTGAGGCCGATTCCGAAGACCAATTCTCTCAATGAATCTGCATCTACGCGGGCTTCGGTAAGCATTCCTCCCAGTTTCTTGCCATCGAAAAACAGATCATTGGGCCATTTGACTCCGACCATCATGCCGAGTTTATCCCATAGATGCCGGGCTACATAGACCCCCATCCACAAGGTGAATAGCTGCATTCGATTCGGTTGAACGTAGGGCCGGCTGCCAAAACTCATATAGAGATTGCTCGATGGTGGGCTGTGCCAGGTTCGTCCCATTCGCCCTCGGCCAAGGGTCTGTTGATTGGATATTACTAGGAAGGGCGCCTCGTAATCATTGGCCAATAGTCGACTTGCGTGGTCATTGGTGCTGTCGATCGTGGCCAGGAAAAGCAGTTCTGGGCTATCTTCGGACTCTTTCAGGTAAGCTCGCGTTAATAGAGCATTCAGAGAATCCGGCTTTTTGCTGATCCGGTATCCCTTGCGGCGAATAGCTTCGAATTCAAAGCCTTGGCTTCTCAACTGCTCCATACGTCCCCACACGCTGACGCGACTCACCCCCAACTGCTCCGCAAGTGCGTTGCCCGAGACAAAGCCATCTTTCGCTTCCAGGAGCGCTTTCAATATGATGAGGGAGTGATCTTCTGAGTGGGACATGTGTCTATATTACTTCCAATCCAAGCCTATGTCTTTCCATACCGACTTATGGACCAAGGCACCGGTGGATACGAAATCCAAGCCAATCTCGGCAATTTCATGCAAGTTTGTCAGGGTAATGTTCCCAGTTGCTTCCGTACAGGCTCGATTGCCGATAATATCCACGGCCGCTTGCAGGTCAGAAAGGTGGAAATTATCCAACATCAACTTGTCTGGCCCAGCCGCTAATACCGCCGGGATCTGTTCTAGGTGATCAACTTCTACTTCAATGAGCAGGTCAGGGTTTAGATCCCGAGCTCGTTGCACCAGATCAGTCAGAGACTGTCCCGCTTGAGCTTGGTCAGCCGCCAGGTGATTGTCCTTCAGCATGACCCGGTCGAACAATCCGAGTCGGTGATTCCAGCCGCCACCACAAGCCACGGCGTATTTTTGCAACATGCGGTACCCTGGGGTGGTTTTGCGAGTATCGAGGAGTTTGGTAGATGCCCCGCCCAACGCATTGGCATATTTGGAAGTCTCTGAAGCTACTCCTGAGAGAAATTGTAAAAAGTTGAGCAGTACGCGCTCAGCCATGAGCAATGCCGAAATGGGGCCTGTTATCTCACCTATGGATTCACCAGCCACCAAGCTGGCTCCATCTTCAGTATGGGTTGTGAAAGCCAATTGTGCGTCGTAAGCCTCCAGGACCAAAGTCACCAATGGCAGACCACAGAGGACGAGATCTTCCCGCGCATGCAGGGCAGCACTACCTGTGCCGGTCTGATTGAGTACGGACGAGGTGACGTCCTGTGGATTTGCGTTTGAATCCCGCAAACCAGCGCCTTTGAGGTCCTCGTCTTTCGCCAACGCGACCAACCCCTTCAAATATGTAGGGGATAAATCTTCCGCAGCAACCCGGTGTAAAAACCGTTGAATACGCTCCTCATTGTTCACGGGAGTACCTTAAAGCTGATACCTTGGAAGCTCACAAGCTTTAAGCCTGCAGCATTCCGGCAAAACGAGCTTAGATTTCGATCTGCTTCCCAATTGCTGTATGGAAATGAATTGCCAAGTAGCTGTTTGAGCGTCAATACCCCCGACCTTTTGCGTAACAGGGTTAAAACACCTTCAAGTTTTCGGCCCGTAAAAGCCTACTTTTCACATGTTTGATTTGCTGACCAAGAAGCGGGGCAATTGGAAGGATGACATTCTTTCAGGCCTCACCGTTGCTCTAGCCCTCGTTCCCGAAGCGATTGCTTTCTCTTTTGCTGCTGGAGTGGATCCACTTGTTGGCCTTTGGGCGGCTGTATTCATGGGCTTCATTACGGCTTCCATTGGTGGTCGTCCGGGAATGATTTCTGGTGCCACGGGAGCCATCGCTGTGGTGGTTGGTAAAGCTGTACAATATGGAGACGCTCAAGGTGAAGGACTAGGGCTACAATATTTGTTTACGGTTATTATGCTGGCCGGTGTGATTCAAATTGCATTTGGCCTACTTCGATTGGGTCGGTTTATCCGACTGGTGCCTCATCCTGTAATGATGGGTTTTGTGAACGGTCTCGCGATCGTGATCTTGATGGCCCAGTTTACGTCCTTCAAATCGCCAGATGGCTCGTGGTTGCCTCAAGATCAGCTTATGGTCATCGGTGCACTCATCGTGGTGACGATGTTGATCATCCAGTACTTCCCAAAACTAACCAAGGCCGTCCCGTCTACTTTGATGGCCATTGTCAGTGTAGGCTTGGTCAGTTATTTCTGGGCTGATTCGAAAACCGTTTCGGATGTGCTCTACGAAGGTACCGGCAGCGGGGTACTCAGTGGCGCATTTCCTCTGCCATCAATTCCTACTGGCTTCATCGATTGGAACTGGGAAAGCATCAAGGTAATTGGAGGCACCGCCCTCACGGTGGCCATGGTAGGTCTCATCGAATCCTTGATGACTCTACAATTGATTGATGATTTGACCGAGACTCGTGGACACGGGAATCGAGAGTGTATTGCCCAAGGTGGTGCTAACTTCATGTCCGGACTATTTGGTGGCATGGGTGGTTGCGCCATGATCGGCCAAAGTTTGATTAACATTAAATCAGGTGGCCGAGGACGAACTTCAGGTGTCGTCGCTGCCGTAGCGTTGGCCATTTTCATTATGGTTGGCGGACCGGTTATCGGGCAGATACCCATTGCAGCCTTAGTTGGAGTAATGTTCATGGTGGTCATTGGCACTTTTGAGTGGTCTACCTTTAAGACATTCGGGCGTGTCCCATTCTCTGAAATCTTTGTCATCCTAGCTGTGACCTTGATCACCGTTTTCCTCCACAATCTGGCTCTTGCTGTAATTGCGGGAGTGATTTTGTCGGCCTTGGTCTTTGCATGGGAAAGCGCAAAACACGTGCGTTTGAATCCACAGGATCGTGATGATGGTGTGCGCGTTTATGCACTTCAGGGATTACTCTTTTTTGGTTCCGTTCGTGAATTCACTGAGCGGTTGTCTCCCAGTGAAGATCCAGACGAAATCATCATCGATTTTCTAGAAGCCCGCGTGTGTGACTACTCCAGTTTGGAGGCGCTGAATGCGCTCACCGAGCGCTACAAAAAATCTGGGAAACGGGTACGTTTGCGTCACCTAAGTCCGGATTGCCAAAAGCTTCTGAAGAGATCCGGTCCTTTGGTGGAAGTTGAAGTAGCTGAGGATGACCCACACTACACGGTCGCACGGATTTAGTCTGACTCTTTCGTCTTTGGTAAATTTTCCTTTGTAGGAAAAATGCGGTTCATGTGACCGCTGACATAAAAGAATACCGCACCGCCTCCGATTAGGTAGAGGTGATAAGTAGAAAATCGCCAGAGAAGTAGTACTAGTCCGACCATGCTCTCAGGGACAAAACGGCTGAGGATGAAATAGGTCGCTACTTCTACGCCGCCCCCTCCTCCAGGCAGGAACACAAGCATAGCGAATAAAAACAGAAAGCCTTGGATAAACAGGAGCGGAAACGGATTTTTCAGGCTACCAAATGCCAGTAAGATAAGTGGGAGGGCCCCGTAGCGGCATAGCCACTGAACAGAGGCCAAACAAAAATTGATGACGAGGGCACTGCGGCGCCTGCGGAAAAGGAAACGTGTAATGAGCCAAGTTCGCCGCATGCTTCGCTTTAGCTCCCAGCGGAAGTGGCGAAATTTTCCAGGCCAGCGACGACGTCTTCCGGTCGGAGTAGCCGTGGCAATCGCGTGAATGACTTTGGACCAGAGTCCGGTCTGAAAAAAGACAACCATTCCAATCAGTCCTGCTAGAACCAATCCGCCGGCCAAGGCCATCTGCCATCCTGGAAGCTCTGTGAACATGGACGTCCAGTTTTGATCGCGGAAGATAAAGAAAATCGCGATGGGCGTAAGCAAGCCGAAGAATGTTAAGTCGACGACTACATCGGCGGCCAACATAGAGGCGCTGGTTGTAAGAGGGACGTGGGCTTTCTTTAGCAAATATAAGCGAAGGGCTGTACCTCCCATACCTGCCGGAGAGGCTGCTATTCCAAACTCTGTCGACATGGAAACAGAGATTGCTTGCTTATAGGTTAGCTGGTGACCCAACGCTTTGGAATTGATCCATATGCGGCCCCCGTTACAAAGCCAGGCAATGAAAATGCAGACGAGGATTATTGGGGCAAAGATCCAGTTGAATTGGGCAATGTGGTTCCATGTTTCGCTCTCAACTGTGAAGAACAAAATTACAACTGTGGCCAAGATACATAACGTAACACCCTGCAGGCCATAGCGCAGATATTTTCCCAGCCTTGGGGATGAGTTATTTTGTATATCCGCCATTCCTGACTAGCTAGCTGCCAGGGTCACAGGTGTTTGTTGATCCAGTGGGATCAGATCACGATAGGTAGCACACGTCCTGTTGCTTAAGGCCTTTTCTAAAACGCTGTATAAATGAGCTTCAATATCGGGGTAGGAAAAATCGATCGGGTGAACCGCAAAGCGCAGCACATGTGCGTTGCGGTTGTAGGCATGAAAAAAGTTTATCCAGAGCTTGGATACGATTCTACGCCAGGCGCTGCGCGAACTGTAAACGAGGGTAGGTGCTTTTATGAAAATGTTTGATGAGGTTAACTCCACACCATCCCAAAGCGTATTATAGAGGAATCCTGTATCACGAATAGTTTGTTTTGCTTCCTCGCTGCATAACCAAGCGGGTGCGGTAAAGCCATGAACAGTAAGGTCTTGAGGGTGAAATAAGCGCATTCCTGCCTCGAGCTTTTCCTGGGCTTGTTCGCTCGATAATTGATAAAACTCGCCTTCACCCTGTGTGTAAACATTGCCCTTCATTTGTTGAAACCACCCACCGCGGACTCGCTCTGCATGATGGTAGTAGCCATGCAGACAAAGATCGAAATCATCAGAAGACAGGGACTGTAGCCAGGAGACAAACTCCGGGTTCTCTGTAAAGGGAGGAGCTCCGTGATACTGAGGGATGACGAGTAAAGACATCTTGTTGGCACCAAATTCTTGGCATCGTTCAATGAAGCCTTTGCAAGCTTCCCAGGAGCCGGGATGCAAATCGTGGAATGAGATAATCAACTGTTTCTGCTCGGTATTCATTTTACGGCTGGCAGAGGTGGGTCGTCCTTCTTTTCGAACTCGTTGTAAATCGTAGCTACCCACACCTGTTGGTCGTAGTAGTCTTTGAATTTGGTGACTTCTTTTCTATCTATGAATTTGAAGCCATAGCGCTCGAAGACTTTTTCGGATCGTCGATCTTCATAGACCTGCATCTGTCCGTACACTCCTTTGAAACCCAATTTTGCAACTCGATTAACGAATGGGAAAATTAACCTTCGTCCCGCAATCCCCGTACGAAATTCCGTATACATATTGATATGAAAATGAGCGGCCTCTGGAACACTCTTTGGAGTTTGCCCTGCTGCCTTGAATAGAAACCAGCTCAAAAACTTAATGGAAGCCATGTTGTATTGGAGCGTGATTATTCGTCCCAATATTTTGGGTACGGTTCGGGTGATGATTAGCCAGAGCTGCTTGCGGTTAACTGAATTGAAATCTAGGCAGCCGAGTAAGTAGCCCACTACTCGCCCTTCATCCTCCGCCACCAGAGCATTTTCGGGTTCTTTGTCTGTGTAGTAACGAGTGAAGAAATCCGCAAACGCATCGCGATCGATGTATACGGGGTCAATAGGCTTTCCCATAAAGCCAGTGTCGCAACAAATCTCGCGGACCGCTTGGCGATCACTGGGTGAGTAGGGCCGAATCTTCAGACTCATGCTTTCCAATCTTAGCTGCGTTTCCGCTTAAGGTATGCTTTTGGGCGAGTTCAGAGTAGAGGGCGGTCATTTTTGAAAAAGTAGCATTCCAGGAGAACGTTTTCTCCATATTCTGGCGTCGGAGTCCACGTTCAATCTCTGTTTCTTCGAGCTCCCAAATTTCACCCACTGCCTCTGCCAATGTTTTTCCTGAAATATCTTTGGCCATGATCAAAGGAGATTCATTTTTAAGGCCTTCATCAAGGCCACCTCCCCGAATGGCCAGTACCCTTGTCCCACATGCCTGAGCTTCAAGAGATACCAATCCAAACGTTTCACAATCACCTGCGTGAACAAACAGATCAGCGGCGGAGTAAAAATCCGCAAGGCGCTCAGGAGAATCGCTGAAATGCATCCAGCTAATGTTTTTCTCTTCGCGGGATTTTTGTCGCACTTTGTCCCGCCATTCGCCGTCACCGAGCAAAGCCAAATGATGTGGCTCGGGTCGCTTCTTCAGCTCTTCCATCATATCAAATAAACTTCGAATATTCTTTTCCCGGGCGAGACGTCCTACGAATAACAATAGTTTGGTGTCCTTTGATATTCCTATCTCTTTGAAGATTCGGGCTCTGCTATCACGTGGGGTGAATGCTTTCAGGTTGGTTCCCAACGCAATCTGCCGTAGATTCTGAATCCCAATGTCATCGAGAGCTTGGTAGCACCGTTTGCTTGAGACGACTGTAGCGGACATCCGGTTGTAGAGCTTTATCAGGTAACGTTGGATCAATGGGGAGACCAGACTTTCAATATAGGGTCCGGTGTATTTCCGAAGCGTCCGATCCAGAGCACGCGGGTAGTCGGAATGATAAAATGCAACGATGGGTATTTGATTTTGTTTTGCCGCCTCTAGCCCTATCCAAGCAGCTCGGTAAGGATCGCCTACTTCGATGATGTCAGGTTGCTCTTGAGCGATTGCCTGCAAAATCTTCTTTTTCCCAACCAGCATGCGGTAGCTGTTTGATCCAATCAGCTTTGGGCTTTTAATTTCGTAGAACGAGGTGCGCCCTTCGTGGGTGATTGCATTGCGGTGCGATGGGATTACCAAGCAATGCGAGTGAGGGGTATGCTCTAACAGGTATGCGATTTTTTCGTGAACATAGCGCCTTACACCACCACTTAAGGTGCTGTAAAATTGTACGACATCACAAATTTTTAGGGCTTGGGACTCCATTGATAGGATAGAAGACCAAATAGTGTTCAGAGGCGGGTCTTCACTGGCAACTGATTTTTCAGCACCTGGTCAGAAGCTTTAGCTGAAGATTGGCCCTGTGAAGTGGATACCTGAATACAGCCAAACCTTTACCGCTAAAGGCCTAGTTCTGAAAGGGCAATCTTGACCACCACCTTCTTAATCATTTGTGGAGCTCCCACAGCAAGCTGGGGCATATGGCAATCCTGAGGCAACAAATAGGCAAATGAGCCAGGATAAACGTCTACCAGAGTAGGGATGGTCTCAGTTGTGTTGTAGAACGTTACATCTCTATCCTCCTCGTAATCGGTAGTGGCGTTAAGGCCTTCTGTTTGTACCACTGCAATACCTTCAGCTCCTACCAGAGTGCTTTGGATATCGGCGTATTTCTTGTGCGCTTCAAACTTGGCCTGGTCTGGATCCTTCGTTTCATAGCTCATGACGATGGCAAATATGGATTTGCCGTCGATGGGGTAGTCGCCATCAGCGGTATCTGCGTTGATGGTTTCTAGAAATGCGAAAGCCTTATCCCAAGCTGGGCCCAAAGAATAACTATTAGCGTTGGCGATGGTATCTGTGATCATTCAATTTTTCCGATATATAGGGTTTAAGTAAATCGCGTGTAAATTAAAGGGTGCCATTTCAGAGTTTTTGACCTGCCCAACTTCAGCTCCAAAGTTGGGTAATTACTAATCAGCACAAGTCTTGAAGAGATCAAAGCAAAAAGTCAGCGGTTTTACCCTCGTGGAAATTGTGATCGTCGTAGTCATCATAGGATTACTAGCGACCATGGCGTATCCCGTATTTATACAAGTTAAGAATCATTCGCAGGCATCTCGGATTGCAAATGACTTTCGCGCATTTTCCGGCTTGTTCGAAACCTACATGCTCGACAATGGGGTTTACCCGGCCGATGCGTCGCCTGGAGCAATTCCAACTGGTATGGAAGATTACATCAAATCATCCAACTGGTCGGAGCCATCTCCTATTGGTGGTAACTACGATTGGTTCTATAATGGAGTAGGCTCCGGTGGAATAGTGGCTGCGGTTTCTATTACTAGCTATACCTCAGGCGATGACCCAATCAGCAAACTGGACGAGATTATGGATGATGGAAATCTCGGAACGGGGATTATTCAGAAGAACGGCGGCGCGGTTATATATATCATCGAATAGCTGTATTCCATTTCGAGACTTCAAGTCGTTTGGAATGGAGAAAAGTCCCGGGGATTCTGGAGTTTTGTAAGAAGAACGTAAATGGATCTAGAACTATTGTTGCCCACCTCTTTATAGAGCTAGCTTGGTCTTGTTCAATATACCTGAAATAGTCCTATGAAACCAAGTAACACAACTTTAGTTTTCAAAACAAAACGCGGTTTTACGCTTGTGGAAATCATGATCGTCGTGGCCATTATTGGCATTCTTGCCGCCATGGCAGGTGTCGTTTTAAGCACACCCGTGACCTCTTTATAGCTACCCGTGTTGCCAACGATCTCCGTGTCTTTGCAGATGAATTCCAGACCTACACTCTAGAGAACGGATCGTATCCAGCCGATGTTGGACCAGGCACCGTTCCATCAGGAATGGAAGACTATATAAAAACGAGTGTGTTCACCTCCGAAACTCCCGCTGGAGGAAGATACGATTGGGATGAAGGCGTCTTCGGAATCACCGCTGGTGTATCGCTTCAAAACCCATCTGTAGACAATACGGTTCTAGTCGAAATCGACAAGATCGTCGACGATGGCAATCTAAACTCTGGATTTGTCCGAAGTCGTCCTGGCGGACTGCTTTATATTATTGAGGGTTAAATTTTTTATCTGTCTACCAAATGTGTCCCGGTCAGAGATGGCCGGGACTTTTTTTATGCTGTGAGGTAAATTCTCAGTAAACGGATTTGCAGGTGTTGAGTGAGGTGAGGCGACATATATCTTTATTGGATACTACAGGCGGACAAAAGTTCTGATAACAAACTTCGATTTTTTAACTAGTCGCCGCAGTATGTGACCCCGGTCCCAGTGACCGGGGTTTCTTGTTCTGCGACTGGAGTATCGGAGAAATCCGGCTTACCAAAATTATAGACCATACTGTTTGTAGCCATTGCTCCCATTCATATTACTGATTTTCAGAATACACCCGGATGGATAAATTTCTGTTGTGGCAGATCGGGTAGGTTTTGAAGCTTTGGTTTATGCGTCTTCCGAAACCTTTTGCTTATCCTACCTATGCTCCTTATCTGTTGGTTGTCTTTTTTGTCACCAAAGCAGCGATAACTGGTACGTGGGTGGTGCGCCCTTGGGACGTCCCAGACGAAGTGGGGCATTTTTCTTATATTCAGGACATCGCAACCGGGAAAGGCATTCCTGTACTACACGAAACACTGATCAATCATGAGCTATGGAAGGACTTTGCTCGGAATACTGAAGTGGCTACTGCGAGTAACTGGATTGCCCAACATCCACCGGTCTATCACATCTTAATGGTTCCGGCCTATTGGATAGGCTCACTATTTGGAGAATCCTTCTGGGGAGCTTTTTACTTCATCCGACTTCTGACCGCCTGTATTTTCGGAGTGGGAATTTTTATTTTGCTTAAAGCGTTTCGTGAGGCGGAATTATCGGCACCCGTATCTCTTGGGCTGGGGATAATGCTCGCTTGCATACCAAATCATACTTTTTTGGCCGGTTCGGTAAATCATGATGCCCTGGTCTTTTTGTGTGGGAGCTTAGCGTTATTCTTTTTAATCCGGTACACCAAGCGCGGCGTGGGCTCCGATTTGCTCCTTCTAGGTCTGGTGCTCGGCTGTGGTGGGTTGGTCAAGTATACATTTTTGGTAATTATTCCTCCGGCCCTTGGATGGGTGGGGTTCGTTCTATGGCGTAGCAAAAAGAGTTCGCCCAAATCGATCGCTATGTTTCTTGGACTGGTGATGGGTCCTATCACTTTGTGGATGTTGCGAAATGGGATCATATTTGGAGAGCTGCTTCCTTTGGATACCTCAGGCTTTCATTCTGAGCAGCCATTGGAGATGGGCGTTCTGGAGTTCGGGCAATCTTTTCCCATCTTGTCTATCATCACCCGGAGCTATTGGGGGCTTCTTGGTTGGTTGGGTGACGGTACGCTAGAAGTCAGATGGCTGCAGGTATATTCTCTTTATCAGCAAGTGTTCACTTGGCCGGTGATTATCCTGTTGGTTCTGACTTTATTTTACTTAGTGAAAGAAAAGTTCAGGGATGAGGCCTGGATGCGCTTCTGTGTCGTTGGTTCAGTGGTGGCCGTTTTATCCTTTGTTTCTACAGGTTGGTGGAAATTGGAGCACTGGTTCTATCTTCCTCTATTTTTTCTCGCCGTCGCTATTGTCGGTTGGCGAATGGGAGAAGTGATAAATTGCGTCCGGACTCGCAAAGTGGATTCCGTTTTAGTGACTGATATGGGTGCGGTCTTAGTGTGCCTGTTTTTTCTGATCGTTCATCTCTACAAAATTTATTCCTACAGTCTGCCAAGTGGAGTCCTTCAAGGTTCGTTTGGGCGGTATTACATCTTTCTCGTTGGATTTTTTCTCGTTGGATTTTTGGGAAAAGGGGTGAGGAGCTTTCCCATAGCTGCACCTCTTGTATTGGGGTTTTCCATTCTTTACTCGTCTGTCGAATTGTATGTCTGGCTTCACGAGGTCATTCCTTTCTTTTACGTGTATGACTAAGTTCCTACGAATACTCTTCTCCTCGAAGATTAGCTGCATTGCGGGAATCTTATTCGTTGGCGTTGTGACTAGCTTAATCTTGCAGGAAGATTCCGTGCAGCCATTGCACAACAGCTTTCGGAGCAATGAGGTTGTGAGCCGACCCTTGGTGAATGGCGTTCAATATTCTCAAATCCTGTCAATTCCTCACAATTTGGAAGATGAGGACTTCCTGATAGCATTATTCTTCGGATGTCCTGAGGCCAATTGTTCTGGAGCAGCCACTGTAAATCTTCGGCAGGGTGATCATGAGCAACAGCTAAACTCACCTGAACTCTTTCCATCACCTTTCGCCGGGTATCGGATCCCTTTTTCGGGTTTTTCAGCTGGCCCAGCCACACTAGAGGTCAAGGGCATGGCACAAAACGGGGAGAACCCACTTGGCTTACTTTATCTCACTGACGGGGATGAGAAGTTGTTGTCAGGGCCAGGTATCGAAGAGAATGCCATCGCTGCCATGGACTGGTTCAAAGTCGTATCAGGAAATGAGAAACTGGGCCTTACATTCCCCAATCTGATTGTCAAGGGCGTGTGGCTCTTATCCTTTATGGGATTTGTCGGACTTGCTTGGCGAGGGATGCGGCCTGAGGGCTCGAATGACAGAGTCAACCAAGACTGACTTTCTGGCGAATTTCACTCCAGCGATCTTCTGGTAACGAGGCGCCCATTATTTGGACAGCTTCGGCACCTAGCAAGGATCCGAATTCACCGGATGTCTGAAGGCCCTTTCCGTTGAGCAACCCATACAAAAATCCAGCCGCCCAAAGATCTCCGGCACCTGTCGTGTCGAGAGGGCTTTCAACCATGCATGGAGTTACCTTTACGCGCTCATCCCCTCTTCCGATAAGAGATCCTTCCTTGCCGAGTTTCACAACCGCTACTTCGGCCAGGTCGGTGAGTTGATTTAGCATTCCATGGTAGTCTTCGCCGAGTTCAGTGAATGCCGCTGCCTCTTCTTCGTTTGCAAAAAGGTAGTCGACGTAGTCTCGGATTATGTCGGCCATGATATCCTTAGTCGCGTTGACGACTTCGAAGGAGGCCAGGTCCAAGCTTATAGTGCATTTTGCTTCCTTCGCTGATTCCAAAACCTGATACATCAGGTCGCGATTGAACAAAATATAGCCTTCAATGTGAGCGTGGTTGTACCCTTCAAAGTCCTTGGCTGAAATCTCATCGGGCGATAGCGTCATGGCTGCACCTAGATCTGTGCGCATGGTGCGTTCCGAGTCCGGAGTTACCAAAGACAGACAACGTCCATTGGGAATGATGCCTGTCTTAAACCGGGAACCATCTCCTCCTCGGGTCACAAGGCCTTCACGATAATAACTTCCCGTTTCACAGTTTCCGATCTTACCCAACATGGCTACTGGGTTACCCAACTCAGCCAATCCGAGAATGGTATTCCCTGCTGATCCGCCAGGAGCTCGGGTGGGCTCTACGGGTAATTCTTTCAACATGAGGTCCATGGCCGCTGTATCGACAAGGACCATTCCGCCTTTTTCTCCAGCGACTGAGGCGACAAACTCTTCGCTGACGTTGGCGAGGAAATCGACTACGGGATTTCCGACTCCGATGATTTTTGTATGTGGGCGATTTGTTTCCATATGGGTCTTAGGATTGGTCGTTATTAAACAACCGGTTGAAAGATATTGGGACTCTCAGACGAGCGACTTTTTGAGTCTGGTGAAGAAAAAGGGGGAGAAGTACGACAGGTCAACTGGATTTTGAGAGGCTTTTGCTCCAGTATTTCGTGAATCAGAGGACAAACAGTTCTGGTTCTACCTGACCATTTCCAAACAATTTTCATGAAGTTCAGATTTTGGTTTGTGCTTTGGAATTAATTTCCGCACTCATTTTGAAACCCACACTTATCCTATGAAGTATATTTTTATAACTGGTGGTGTTGTTTCCTCGTTGGGGAAGGGACTCACCGCCGCCGCTATTGGAGCATTACTGGAACACCGCGGGCTCACCGTTCGAATTCAAAAATTTGATCCCTACTTGAATGTGGATCCTGGGACCATGAGCCCTTTTCAGCACGGAGAGGTATATGTATTGGACGATGGTGCGGAGACCGACCTCGATCTGGGACACTACGAGCGCTTCACTTCAGGAGCCTTGTCCAAGCTGAACAATTTGACCTCGGGACAAATCTACGAGTCCGTGATCATGAAGGAACGGCGTGGTGATTATTTGGGCAAAACGGTCCAAGTGATTCCTCACGTCACCAATGAAATCAAGGACCGGATCTACGAAGCTGGTGAAGGGGTTGATGTTCTTATCACAGAAATTGGCGGGACTATTGGCGATATCGAAGGCCTACCATTTGTTGAAGGATTGCGTCAGTTCAGTACCGAGCAAAAGCGAGGAGACGTGCTCTTTATTCATGTGACCTTGATTCCATTTCTGGCGGCGGCCGGAGAATTAAAGACCAAGCCGAGCCAGCAAAGTGTGGCAAAAATGCGCGAGATTGGGATACAGCCTGATATATTGGTTTGTAGGACCGAAGAGGAACTCGGCAATGAAGTTCGCGAGAAATTGGCGATGTTCTGTAACGTGCCAAAAGAGGCCGTGATTGAGGAATGTGATGTTGAAACTTCCATTTACGAGCTGCCTTTGATGCTTCAGCGCGAAAACGTGGATGATCTCGTCGTTGAATATTTACAGCTGGATGCTCCCGCAAAGCCCATGGACGAGTGGAACGATGTGGTTCGCCGCTTAAAGTTTCCTGCTCACAAGGTGACTATCGGGGTGGTCGGTAAGTACATCGAACTTCAGGATGCATACAAATCAGTCTATGAATCTTTGACCCACGGTGGAATCTCAAATGACACCAAAGTCGTCATTGAGCGAATTGATGCGGAAGAGCTCGTGACTGAGGAAGGGCGTAGGCATTTAGCTGATCTGGACGGGATATTGGTTCCGGGTGGATTCGGCGATCGTGGCACAGAAGGCAAGATCTGGGCAGCTCGTTATGCACGGGAAAATAAACTTCCATATTTTGGACTCTGTCTGGGCATGCAAATTGCCGTGATTGAATTTGCCCGTAATGTGTTAAATTTGGCAGAGGCAAACAGTCTGGAGTTTGATGAAAATACACCCCATCCTGTAGTTCACCTGATGGAAGATCAAAAGGAGGTGACGCAAAAAGGAGCTTCCATGCGATTGGGAGCTTACAAATGTGATTTGGTCGAAGGAACCACTTCTAGGGAAGCCTATGGGAAAGATTCTATAGATGAGCGGCATCGTCATCGCTATGAATTTAACAATGCCTATCGAGAAGACTTGGCAAAAAATGGGTTGAAGGTCGCTGGCGTTAACAAAAAGCGCGACTTAGTGGAAATTGTCGAAATCGAGGATCATCCTTGGTTTGTCGGAGTCCAGTTTCATCCTGAGTTTAAGTCCAAGCCCTTCAAAGCACATCCGTTATTTGGCTCTTTTATTAGAGCTGCTCTCAAGAAAAAGGCTGACCGTTGAATGTTTTTTGATTCCGATAAACTATTGCTCCTTGCGGGCCCCTGCTCCTTGGAATCCTTGGAGGTATGCAGGCCTGTTGCTCAATGCCTGATCGACATCCAGGGTCAAAATCCGGAATTAAATATCGTTTTCAAAGGGTCTTTCGATAAGGCCAACCGGACTTCTATTGCTGGATCGCGCGGCACAGGCCTTGAGTCAGGCTTGGAAATCCTCAGTACCATCAAATCTGAGTTTGGATTACCCGTAGTGACCGATGTGCATGAATCCAATCAATTACCCAAACTCGCCGAGGTGGTTGATGTTATTCAGATTCCGGCCTTTTTATGCCGTCAGACCGACCTGTTGCTGGCAGCAGCGAAAACAGGGAAAGTGATAAACGTCAAAAAAGGGCAGTTCCTTGCACCGCAAGATATGGCCCATGTGGCAGGCAAATTGCAGGAAGGTGGAGCTTCTGAAATCTGGCTCACCGAACGAGGATCTACTTTTGGTTATCGGAACCTTGTGGTGGATATGCGTGGTTTTGAGCAAATGAAAGAAACAGGGTATCCTGTAATTTTTGACGCCACCCATAGCGTACAACTCCCCAGTGGTGGGGACGGAAAGAGTGATGGACAACGAGAATTTGTGCCACCCTTAGCGCGAGCAGCCCTTGCCGCAGGCGCTCAGGGAATATTTTTAGAGACCCATCCTGACCCAGAAAAAGCAATCTCGGATGGGCCTAATATGGTTCCCCTTTCTGAATTATCTGATTTAGTGATCCAATTATTGAAAATCTGGAAGGTCATGAAATCCTTGGCTCCCAGCTGAAAACCATTTTTATATAAGCACAATGGATACGTTTGTTGCTCAAATCCCAGTCCCGTCTATGGGGGCTACCGTCCACGAATTAACGCTCATCGATGTTGAGGTAGAAGATGGCGAATCTGTTCAAAAGGGACAGAAATGCGCCGAATTTGAGAGCGATAAGTCTGCTTTCGATTTTGAAGCCCCTTGTTCGGGCACGATCAAAAAAATCCTGGTTAGAGCCGGGGATCTCGTGGAAGCGAATTCTCCCTTTATCTGGATTGAAACAGACGATAACTCTCAAAAGCACCTTGAAGTATCTGGTGAAGCAGCAAACGGCGTAGATGCAACTCCATCTAAAGAGCCGGTTTCCAAGCCACAACCTGCGGTTGAAAGTGCTCCGGCAGCTTCCCCCGCCGCCCCTGTTGCGAGGCCTTCTCTTCAAAGTTCTCAACCAGGAGGATTGGTAAAATGGACCCCAAAGGCCTTGCGAATCATTCGCGATGCTGGATTTGATCCCGCGACAATTACGGATATCCCAGCAACGGGACCCGGAGGTCGGGTTTCTGGAGATGACGTAAAGACTTATTTAGCTACACAACCAGCTCCCACGCCCGCCGCGGAGGCGACTCCTTCGTCAGGATCAGACCGGGAAACCGTCTGTATTGCTGGAATTGGCTTTGCAGTTCCCAAAACGGTAAAAACGAATAAGGAGCTCCTGGAGAAGTTTCCTGGAAAAACGGAAGAAGAAATAGTCAAGACGACTGGCATATCTCAACGGCACATTGCCGGAGAAGGGGAAGGAGTCACCAAATACGCATTGCAAGCCTGTGAAAATGCACTGTCGATGTCCGGAATAGACGTTTCCGATGTGGATGGTATCATCATGGCCACTATCATTCCTGATCAACCGGTTCCTAGTTCAGCCAGTGCCTTGGCTCAACTGCTTGGAATTCCGGGAGCTTTAGCCTTCGACCTGAATGCGGCTTGTTCGGGCTGGTTATATGCCTTGGAAACTGGACGTGCATTTATTCGTTCCGGAACTGCCCGAAATCTATTGGTGGTAACAGCGGAATTACTTTCTCGAATCACTAACTACGAAGATTATAGCACGGCTTTTCTATTCGGAGATGGTGCCGGTGCTGCTGTGTTGACTGATTCAGAAGAAGGCCATCAGCTTCATCGTTTGGAACTTACGGGTGACGCAACCCAGTACGAAGCCATCCAGCGTGCTGGCGGAGGAGCTAAGAATCCGATAGCCAAACCTGGCTGTGATTTGTCCGACTTTTATCTTACTATGAATGGAGCGGCTGTATTCAAATACGCAGTAGTCGCTTTTGCGGACATCATAGAAGAGACGCTAAAGCGTGAAAATCTTACCGTGGAGGATGTTGATTGGGTGGTTCCACACCAGGCCAATGAGCGAATCCTGAAAGCGGTTAGTAAGCGTGTCGGTATACCTTACGAACGTTTTGTTGTTACTATCGGAAAGTATGCGAATACCTCCGCTGCTTCTGTGTCTATGGCACTAGGGTGGGCCGCAGAAGAAGGAATATTCGAACCTGGAAACAAAATCATTTTTTGTTCGGTAGGCGCAGGGTTGACCTATGCGGGTGGGCTTCTCGAGTGGTAGCAGGTGATTAATTACGTGGGTTGTTATTAAAAGCTTTTAAAAATCCGACCCAATTCTGATGGATTCTGGATAGGATACCTTATAGCTGTAGCTTCTGCCAGATCCTAGCTTCTGCTATGTCTGTCTTGCTCAACATCCTCATCGAAACTCTGCTCCTGATGGCCTTCCTATGGATAGGTAAGTCCGTCATGAAAGCCCAGTTGCACCCCAAAACATTGGTGGTCACTGCGTTAGCAGGCGCTTGTGCAAGTCAGGTCCTTTTTGTAGGGCTTTATCTTTCTTTTGCTGTGGTCCTCTTTTTTATGTGGAAAATGGCCCGGGTGGATATCGTGCCCGATGGCGCACTGATCGTAATCATCGGTAAGGGTGTGTCATTTATCGCAATGATCTGGGTAGTGGGCGCAATTTGGGATCAAACCGGATCAGGCGACCTAGCTGGTTTGGTAGAAGAAATGCCAATTTATGAAGACGGAGACGGCATTTCATATTTCGCTGAGGGGGAAAAAGTCTACTACCGGAATGTGGACGAAGAAAAGGTATACGTAGATGCCAACGTGCTTTTTGGTATATCTGAAGTGGTTTCAGACTCTGCTGAAGGTGATAAAGCTGCATCCGCGGAAGGCAGTGACCTTGCCCCAGATGAACTTGAAGAAATTGCAGCAGTCCAATCCAATGACCCACTTAATGTGGATTCTGCTCCTGGATTTTCCGAGCCGTATTTATCTGACTCAATGGTCCGAGGTGAACCCGTTCCGTTTCTACTATTTGTTCCTCAAGGTTGGATGGTAAAAAAGGAAAAAGGTTCTGTAGCACTGCGAATAGATGATCATACTTTCATCCACTGTTTCTCCAATGATGCCATCTCAAATAATAAGACCTATTTGCGGAATGAAGTAAATCGAGTTTTGTCGCAGTATTCTGGGTACGAAGTGGCTCGACAGGAAATTGTCACTATGGACAAAAAGCAGTGGGCACGTGTGCAATTTGTAAACCAAAGAGGCGATCAAGTTCTTATTCTTACTCATGGAGGGAATCGCGGTTCTTACACCGTTGAGCTAAATGGATCGTTTAAGCAGCTAAGCGCTCAAAAATCTGTTCTGAACCGAGTGATTACTAGCTTCAAGTTTCCGGCAAGTACCTACTTCGTTGCAAAAGTTGAAGCTGAAGAAGAGCTCTAGTCTCCAATCTGGTTTATAGATTCGGAAAGTACCGATAAAGCGGATACAGCCGCCGTTTCTGATCTTAGCACGTGAGGGCCTAATGATACAGGTTGAGCTCCACTCTCAATCAACAATTGATATTCATCGGGGGTAAAGTCGCCTTCCGGGCC
This sequence comes from uncultured Opitutales bacterium, assembly GCA_938075565.1. Lineage (GTDB taxonomy): Bacteria > Verrucomicrobiota > Verrucomicrobiia > Opitutales > UBA2995 > UBA2995. The sequence continues at coordinate 54,662 of CALJGU010000153.1, forward strand.
AATGAATAAAGTCACTGCTCTAGAAAGCTTCAAATCACTCCAGTTTTTTGCCTTTGATTCCAGGCTGGCAACTACTGCTGTCTCTATTGGGTCTTCTTCTAATAACTGGTCCAACTTTTTTGGATCACTCAATATGGGCAGCCAAGGGTTTCCGCTTTGTTTGCAGGCTTCGACTAGCTGCATCTGCCACTTCTTACATTTTGATTCGGCGTTTTTAATTTGAACCTGAGTCCATTGGGTTGTCAGTGGTTGAATCCTGGCAATCCCTAGCTCGGTTGCTTGTCTCAGAATTGAATCAAACGTTTTCCCCTTAATGAGTGCGATCGCTAAGGTAATATTTTTGGTGGGCCTATTATAATGAAAAGCTTCTTTTTTAATCAGAACACACCGCCGCTTGTCGGCTTTTTCCAGCCGAGCCTTCCACTCTAACCCTGTGCCGTTGAACAGGATTACTTCGTTTCCCTGCTTCGCGCGGTTGGTTCCTACCAGGTGATGTGACTCGAAAGGCGACAGTGTGATCGTGCTTTTTTCGAGCCCTAAATCTGGAGCATAGCTGCGGAAGTCTGACATGAGCTCCATCTTGCGCACTAATTTTAGAGCTTGTCCAGATTGTGAAACCAAAATTCAACACGCCAGCATGCAAAGAAGCTCCGCTTTCACGGAGCTTGCCTTGCTTAACAAACTACAAACTAGACTGAAACTATGAACTTTACTCTAACAATGTATTTTAGCTTTGTTAAGTAAGACGCAGGATTATTGAAATTCGTTCAAAGTTTTCTCCGTTTTTCTAAAATAATCTTCCGCTGATCTCTAAATAATTGTACCAGAGGCAATTACCTAAGCTGAGTTTTAAGTATCCACCAAGATGAGAATAACAGGAGGCAAAGCTAAGGGAATTACTCTCAATTCCCCCAAGGGATCAGCAACAAGGCCGGCAGCTGATGCCATTCGAGAAGCGCTTTATTCTTCCATTGCCGAATTGGTTCCTGGGTGTCGCTTGTTGGATTTGTTTGCCGGAACAGGTGCTTATGGGCTCGAAGCTTTGAGCAGAGGTGCCGCCAGGATACGATTTGTGGAATCAGACAGAAAGGCAGTGGCCTCAATCAGAGAAAACCTGCAGCGCGTGAGAAAGAGTTCAGATCTTGAGACAGCAGAGACAGAGATCTTTCAGGGAAATGTGTTTAAGGTTCGTTCACTTAACACACAGGATTGGGATATTATGATCGCAGACCCTCCCTATGCAGATATCCCGTCCCTCGAATCAAAACTCTTTGATATGGCTGAGCGATTGCTGGTCCCGGCTGGATTATTAATTTTGGAGCATCCTGCGAATCTATCTCTTACTTCCGATAACTGGGTGGAGATAAAACGCTTGGGAAAGAAGCGTGGTCGTGGACCGGCGGTTAGTATCTGGCGAAGGTCTTAAGGCTTTGCTTGGATGCTAAGAATTGAGATTCCGGAGATACAAGCTGTTTCAGTTCGCAAAACTCGTGAACCCAAATCTACCAGGGTAAATCCATGTTTCCTGAGAAGATCCCTCTCCAGGTTACTCCAACCCCGTTCGCCACCCACGGCTAGAGTTATCGGTTCATTCGATACCTCGATTGCGCCAAGCCGTTTTGTACTTTCGTAATTGTCCAAAGCCAGACATGTCCCGGCTGGCTTATTCTCCTCAATGGTTTCCGCAAGTTCGTTTCCAAATCGTAGCAGTGGTATCTGAGTACAAAATGCTTGTTCGGCACCTCGGACCAATAGCCTCTCAGCCTCACCCGTTGTCCACAGTTTGCTCTTTCTATAGTTCGGCTCACTTTTTTCAGTATCAAAAAAGTTGATGCTCCTAACCCCCAATGAGGTACATTCCTGCAAAATCCTCCGACAAGTTTGGGGTCTGCAGAAACTAACCCACAAATCAATTGGGAGCAGGGTAGGGACTTCTGTTTCCCACGCGAAGCTAAGTTGCAGCGATCCTTTGTCTGAGTCTTTCCATCTTGCTTTTCCGCGGGGACCATTTACCAAGCCGACGTCAAACTTCTGCCCCGAGTCCATCCTGAGTACTTCAAGGATATGAACCGCGCGCGGATCTGACTTCTTGAGTGGAGCTTCAAGCTCTTCTGAGTTAAACAGAATTAGGTTCACGAAGCGCGATGATTAGTTGGTTCCTTTGAACTCATACCCGGCTTCTTCAACCGCCTGGGAAACTTGCGAAAGATTGATGTCCTGCCCTTCAACCCAAGCTAGATTTTGATTGGCATCTGCCTTGGCTGAGCGGATGCCCGAAATTCCCTCGAGTGCCTGCTTCACGTGATTCGCGCAATGGCTGCAAGTCATCCCTTCGATTTTCAATGTAATCGTATCTGAGTCCGTCATGGTTGTTTGAATCTTCTTTTGTGCTAACTTTGGATGCAGATAGGTCCAAGTGATCATTCCCAATAAACTGATAGCTGAAATGAATTTGATCCACGAAAATTCTCCCGACATTTCGTGATGCGCCATCGTTTCTCTTATTAGAGTTCCGCCGTAGATGTCTAGTAACCAACCACTCAGCCAGGATATCCCTATAATAGACAGCAGATAAATGAAAATAGTTCTGCGGCCAAGCATCTTGTAAAGGGTGGTGATGGTGGCTACATTGGTGGCTGGGCCTGCAATGAGGAAGACCAAGGCGGCTCCGGGACTAACTCCAGATGCCAGTAGCGCGAACGCGATTGGTATCGACCCGGTTGAGCACACATAAAGAGGAATGGCTATCATAGTGACGGCCAGATAGGTTAACCACGGGTTGCTTAAATAATTTTCTCCCCAGTTCTCTGGAAGAACTGCTCCTAGAAGCCCCGCTAAAATGATGCCCAGCACCAAGGTCTTTCCTATCTCCTGAGGAAGGGTATAGAAACCATAAGTGAATATCGCTCTAAACTTTTCTCCTGCGTGTCTAGTATCGGTAACTGGAGCTTGCGATTCGATGCTGTTTGTTTTCGGGGCTTCTTTGTCTAACAAATCGACAATGAGGCCAGCGATGATACCTGAAGCCAACGCAACCGCTACTCGGAACCAGGCAAAGAAAGGACCTATGAGCCCAGCGGTTGCCAAAATTGAATCCACCCCTGTTTGGGGAGTAGAAGTCAGGAAGGAAGTGGTGGCTCCCTTGCTAGCGCCTCGTTGGTAGAGAGAGGAAGTGACCGGGATAACACCGCATGAGCACAAGGGTAGGGGGACTCCTAAAAGGGAGGCTTTGACAACTGATCCAAAGGAGCGCTTTCCAAGCCAACGTTCAATCAGCTCTTGCCGAACAACAATGGAAAGTAAGCCTGCTAGAATGAAACCCAACAAAAGGTACGGGGACATTTCCAAGAGAATGTCCCAAGTCTCCACCAGCCATGTGAGTATCCAATCCTTCATTGGAAGATTATCGGTTTAGTTTAAACATGATGTCTGTTAGTTCCTGGTAATGCTCTTCGCCGTCACCCTTTTTAACAGAATCGGTTACGCAGGTTTCCAGATGATTGCGTACAATTTCTTTGGATACACCTCGAAGCGCTTCTTGGATAGCAGCAATTTGTGTTAGTACTTCCAGGCAATAGCGCTCTTCCTCAACGAGCTTTGTGATGCCGCCGACTTGGCCCTGTATGATTTTAAGGCGACGTAGCGCCTTTCGTTTGTGTTCTGATAAAAGCATGAGAGTGCAAAATACCCCAGGGGGGTATCAAGTCAAGGAGGCCTAAAGTTTATCCTATTGTATTTATAGAGGACTTTGTTTGTTGGGCTCTTACGCAGCTTCCGTACACAAAAAACCTCCGCTGCTGTGAACGGAGGTTGGGAAGTAGATGGTGCGGGTGGACGGAATCGAACCGACGTAGCCAGCTTGGAAGGCTGGAGTTCTACCACTGAACTACACCCGCGGAAAAGTCGGCTATTCCGTGCTAGAAAGGCTTATTGATCAAGCACTTTTTTAACTTTTTTAGGCCGGATTTTGGGGTGAAATTTTACACTTTCTTAACCATGTTCTGCATTGCCTAAAGCCCTCCAGTTCACATGGTTACAAACACCATGCCTATCATATCTTCGTCTGCTAGCCTCGGTTCGAAAGGGTCTTCTAGAAATTCTAAGAAGAAGGCCGGTTTCGCTGAGTCACAACGTTTGGCCAAAGTACGGTCAGCCGAAAAACGTGCTCCCAAGCACAAAGTTAAGCTCGCTGATTTAACAGTGTTTACTCAGCAGCTGGGCTCCATGTTGGAAGCCGGTCTACCTCTAGTATCCTCGCTGGATGCCTTGCAGGAACAGACGGAGGACAATGTGTTTCGCATAATTATCCGCGATGTTAAGAATGACATCTCAAGCGGAACTGCCCTTTCTGATGCGGTTAAGAAATACCCCAGAGCTTTTAATAACCTCTTCACCTCCATGGTCGAAGCTGGTGAAGCCAGTGGTCAACTTTCTGAGATTCTAGCCAAGGTTTCCTGTTACTTTGAGGATTCGGTAAAGCTGACGAAGAAAGTTAAGAGTGCTTTGATGTATCCGATTGCGGTTATTCTACTCGCTGTTGGTTTGGTGAACGTTCTGTTGATTTTCGTAATTCCGACTTTCAAGGAAATGTTCACGGACATGGGAGCCGAGCTTCCAATGCCGACCCAGATGTTGATCGACCTCTCTGACTGGTTGAAAGGGAATATCATCTTTGTACTTACAGGTGCTGTAATTTTTTGGAAGGTCATGGGGAAATTCTTGGCGACACCTCGAGGCCGGGTCATCAAAGACCGGGTATGTTTCCGACTGCCGATTGTCGGTGGGTTGAGTCAAAAAATAGCAGTTTCTCGTTTTTGCCGCACATTCGCTATTCTGTTGCGTTCAGGTGTTCCGATCTTGAAAGCGCTGGACATTGTATCTCGTGCCAGTGGCAACACCTATATTGAAAGCGCCTGTAAGGATATCAGTAAGGTAATTAACCAAGGTGGTCAGATTTCTGACATCCTGGCTGAAAGACCTTATTTCCCTCCTATGGTGAAGCACATGGCTAAGGCTGGTGAACAGACCGGTAAAATGGACGATATGTTCGATAAGATATCTGACTTTTATGATTCAGAAATTGAAACTACCGTCGCTGGACTTACCTCTTTGATGGAACCTATTCTTATCTGTTTCCTCGGTATTGTTATCGGTGGTATTGTAATGGCTATGTTCTTGCCAATCTTCAATATGGCCAATGTCGTCGGAGGTTAATATTCGGAAGTCTTAAATTTATAGGACATCACGTTTTATTTCATCCCAATCCCACCCATATCCATTAAATCATGTCGTCGGTCCTAATAGTTGATGACCAAAAGGAACTTCACGATATCCTGAAGGTAGTTGTCCAGCCTCTTGGCTGTGATGCGGAGTTTGCCTTTGATGGTCAGGAGGCGCTCGATCTTTTCAAAAACAACTCATTTGATGTAGTTCTTTCTGATATCTCTATGACTCCCATGGACGGTATCACCCTCTTGAATGAGATTAAGGATATCGATCCCAACGCCATTGTCATTCTCATGACGGGTTATGGAAGCATGGAAACTGCCGTACCTGCGTTGAAGAGCGGGGCTTTCGATTACATCCAAAAGCCTTTGAAGATTAAGGAATTTGTGGCTGCTCTTAAAAAGGGTTTAGATGCAAAGTCTCGGGGTCTGATTTCCCGTCCGATTGCCCAAACCTCGCAAAGAACGATTCCTCTATTCCAAGCCTCCGAAAATTGCTACGCCCTGATCGGTAAGAATAAGCAGATCGTTAAGGCTCAACAACAAGTTGACCGATTGATTAAGGTGAGCACCCCCGTACTGGTTCAAGGACCTGAAGGGACAGGTAAAAAAATGGTCGCTTTGACCATTCACCACTCCAGTAGCTTCAACGAAGGCGAATTGGTGGCTGTTGATTGTTCAATTGCAGACCAAAATGTTCTGAAAGAGCAATTGGTCGGTCGTAATGGATTAGGTGGACCACTTCTCGAACGTGCTACCGGTGGCTCTCTTTATTTACAATCTGTGGAGAACTTAGATCTCGGCCTACAAGCTACCTTTTCCAAGTTACTGAAGGCCGTGGGGCATGAGTTCAGGCTCATTTGTTCTTCTGAGGCTGATTTGGAAGAAAAGATGGATGCTGGCGAATTCTCGTACGAACTCTTTTATCGGATCGCCTTGTCAGTCATTCATCTTCCCGGATTGGAAGATCGGAAAGACGATCTGGAAGACATTGTCCGAACCATTATGGATAACTCTTCAAACTTCAAATTTGATAGTCGGAAGATCGAGTTGTCTGATGAAGCAAACAACTTTCTGGTAGACCAGTCATGGAGCTTCAATTTGGAACAATTGGTGCAGAAAGTAACCAACGCTGTTTCCAATACGGAAGACCGAGTTATCACTCCTGAAGTGCTGCAGGCCTAAACTGGGTTTAGGTGTTTAGGAAAACCTCCGCTTTTTACTTTTCAAGCTGAGAGGTATTCTCCAAGTTAGTGCGAATTTTGCTTTCGCATCTACCTGTGTACCGCACGAGCTCGTTTTTATATGCCTAAACGTACCGATTTAGAAACTATCCTTATCATTGGATCCGGCCCAATTGTCATTGGGCAAGCCTGTGAATTTGACTACAGTGGAACTCAAGCCTGCAAAGCGCTACGAGAAGAAGGATACCGAGTCATCTTGGTTAACAGCAATCCTGCCACGATTATGACCGATCCGGAGTTCGCCGATGTTACCTACATCGAGCCTCTCACCGTTGATATGGTTGGTAAGATAATTGAAAAGGAGCGGCCAGACGCTCTTCTGCCAACTCTAGGAGGTCAGACCGCATTGAATTTGGCCCTGGATCTAAATGCTGCCGGAGTCCTTGAAAAATTTGGCGTTGAAATGATTGGCGCAAAGCCCGCGGCCATTAATAAAGGTGAAGACAGATTGTTGTTTAAGAAGGCCATGATCAAAATTGGTCTCGACGTCGCCAAATCCCGGGTAGTCTACACTCTGGAAGAAGCCCGTAATGCAGCAAAGGAGATTGGCCCATTCCCATTAATCATACGCCCTGGCTTCACTTTGGGTGGATCGGGTGGAGGAATCGCCTACAACAAAGATGAGTTTGACACTATTGTCGCCAACGGTCTCGAGCTTTCTCCTGTGACGGAAGTTTTGATTGAGGAATGCTTGTTAGGTTGGAAGGAATACGAGATGGAAGTGATGCGTGATCACAAGGATCAGTGTGTGATCGTTTGCTCGATTGAGAACCTCGACCCGATGGGCGTACACACGGGCGATTCCATTACCATCGCTCCTGCAATGACTCTAACCGACAAGGAGTATCAGCTGATGCGTGATGCTTCCTTTGCCTGTATTCGCGAAATTGGAGTTGAAACAGGTGGAAGCAACATTCAGTTCGCTGTAAATCCTGAAGATGGGCGACTCGTAGTCATTGAAATGAATCCACGTGTTTCCCGGAGCTCGGCTCTGGCTTCCAAAGCAACTGGATTTCCCATTGCAAAATTTGCCGCCAAACTCGCGGTTGGATACAGTCTGGACGAAATTCAGAACGATATCACTCGCGTAACGCCGGCCAGCTTTGAGCCGACTATCGATTATGTTGTGACGAAGATTCCGCGCTTCACCTTTGAAAAGTTTGAAGGCACGGATACTACTTTAACTTCCGCTATGAAAAGCGTGGGTGAGGCCATGGCAATTGGACGTACCTTTAAGGAGTCTCTGCAAAAGGCGCTTCGCTCACTTGAGATAGGTGCCCGAGGACTTGGAGGCGGAGGAAAATTAGGCGGTTGTCCCGACGTTGAAGAAAGTGTTATTCGGAGCCGCCTATCGATTCCCAATGCTGAGCGCATATTCTATATTCGTTATGCACTGCTATCGGGGATGACTGAGCAGGATATTTTTGATCTAACCGCTATTGATCCTTGGTTCGTTAGCCAAATTGCTGGAATTGTGAGTTTGGAACAGGAGCTGGAAGCGGAATCATTAGATTCCGTGAGTGCAGATCAACTCAAGCGAGCGAAAGAAGCGGGTTTCTCCGATGCCCAACTAAGCCACCTGCTGGGAGCTGCGCGCGAGGAAATTAAAGCAAAGCGAGAATCCGTAGGCTTAGCTACTAAGTTCCGCCTGGTCGATACCTGCGCAGCAGAGTTTGAAGCATTTACTCCGTACTACTACTCATCCTATGGAGATGAGAATGAGGTAATAAAATCGGATAAGCCTAAGATCATGATTCTAGGGGGTGGACCGAACCGGATTGGTCAGGGAATCGAGTTTGACTATTGTTGTGTGCACGCTTCCTACGCATTGCAGGAGGCAGGTTATGAAACCGTAATGGTCAACTCCAACCCGGAGACGGTGTCTACGGACTATGATACCTCTGATCGCCTTTACTTTGAGCCGCTGACTCTAGAGGACGTTTTAGAAATCTATCATCAGGAGCAATGCCAGGGAGCGATTGTTCAATTTGGAGGGCAGACCCCTCTTAACCTAGCAATAGATCTGAAAGCCAATGGTGTAAATATCATTGGCACTAGTCCCGAAAGCATTGAAGCGGCCGAAGACCGACAATTGTTTGCCGACATTCTTAAACGACTAAACCTAAAGCAGCCGGCCAACCGCATCGCTATGAATGCTGAAGAAGCATACGCCATGGCAGAAGAGGTCGGGTTTCCGGTTTTGCTTCGCCCTTCATTTGTATTAGGAGGACGCGGCATGTTTGTAGTTTCCTCGATCAAGGAAATGGAAGAAGTGGTTTCTGATACCTTCCAAGTGGTCCCTGATAAGCCCGTTCTGATTGACCAATTTCTGCAGGACGCCATCGAGGTGGATGTAGATTGTATATCTGATGGTGAGACAATTTTAGTTGGAGGCCTGCTCGAGCATATTGAGTTTGCTGGAGTTCATAGTGGTGATGCTGGGATGGTTATGCCCCCGCACACACTTTCCGATGACATGATCCAGCAAATCAAGGAAGCGTCCTATTCCTTGGCTAAGGAACTGAAAGTCATCGGTCTGATGAATGTTCAGTATGTCATTAAGAATGATGAGCTGTTTATTATTGAGGTAAACCCTCGGGCTTCCCGAACAGTGCCGTTTGTCTCCAAAGCGATCGGAATTCCGCTAGCAAAGCTCGCTGCAAAAGTGATGTCTGGGGCCAAGCTCAAGGATCTTGGTTTTACCGAGGAGGTAACCCCCAAGCATTGGTGCATCAAAGAGTCTGTTTTTCCTTTTAAGAAGTTTCCGGGAGCCAAGGTAGTTCTTACTCCAGAAATGCGGAGTACCGGCGAGGTTATGGGACTCGACTACAATTACGGTATTGCCTTCGCAAAAACCCAGATGGCCGCTCAGCCACCCTTACCTACTTCTGGAAACGTTTTTATTAGCGTTAAAGATACAGACAAAGACAAGGTGGTCGATGTTGCTCGGCGTTTGGTTAAGCTAGGTTTTACGATCTACTCGACTATGGGAACTGCCCGCGTTTTGGATGACAACAACGTGCCGGTGAACAAATTGTTCAAGATCGATGAAGGCAGACCCAATGTGATCGATATGATCAAGAACGGGGACATGCACCTCATCATTAATACACCTTCCATTGGAATGATCCCGCAGCGCGACGAAAACACCATTAGGACCGAAGCGGTGCTAATGAGCGTTTGCATAGTCACGACTATCACCGCCGCACATGCGTCTGTTGAGGCGATTGAAGCGATGACTTCTCAGACGGTTGAAGTAAAATCTCTGCAGGAGTACTACCTGGAGAAAGATTGAGATCCTTGTGACAGCTACCCAAGACACCATCACTGCCTTGCTATCTGGTCCGGATCAATCCGGCTTGGTTGCAAAAGTCTCAGGATGGATTTTTGACAGGGACGGCAACATTATCCACGCGGATCAGCACCGCGATATGGAGGCGGAAGTATTTTTCCAACGGATTGAGTGGACACCCGCTCCTGATGGACTGGACCCTGTCTCGGAGATCGCGGCATTTCGGGACTATGCTGCGAGCCTTAACATGAACGTGGAATGCAAGTTGTCTTCTGAGCGAAGCAAAGTAGCCGTGTTCGTTTCGAAGTATGACCATTGTTTTCACGAACTATTCTTGGGGCAAAGGTCAGGTGAACTGAACTGCGAGATCGTTTGTGTGATCTCGAACCATGAAGATCTTGCGGAGGTAACAAAGTCCTATGGTGTTCCTTTCGTCCACGTTCCAGTCAGCAAGGCCAATAAACCGCAGGCAGAGCAAAAGCAGTTGGAGCTACTCAGGGAATATGACGTAGATCTCTTAGTCATGGCTCGTTACATGCAGATTCTCAGTGATGAATTTTTATGTGGATTCGGAAAACCTGTAATAAATATCCACCATTCATTCCTCCCCGCTTTTGCCGGAGGACGCCCTTATCATCAGGCCCACAATCGGGGTGTTAAACTGATTGGCGCAACAGCGCACTATGCAACCCCAGTTTTAGATGATGGTCCAATAATCCAACAGGATGTGGACCGCGTTTCTCATCGCCACACCGTCAAAGACTTGGTGGTTCGAGGTAGAATGCTCGAAAGGCATGTGTTAGCTCAGGCTGTTCGGTGGCACTTGGAAAACCGAGTGCTCGTTTATGGTCGAAAGACAGTAGTGTTTGACTAATTTCCCTGCTTTCATGCGGCTTCCGTTATGAGGTTGACTAAACCCACTTTTGCCTAAATGTCAGACGGTTTTAAATTTTCATGGCTTCAAGATCTAAAGACACGTCCAATTCCGACGACAATCAAGATACCTTCGAAAAATTGGATGAAGCGTATGCAGAATCCAGTGTGGAGGAGCAATTGCTCGTTTATTGGAACCGCCATAAGAACCAAATCGTATTAGGCATAACCGTAGCTGTTGTTCTGATTATTGGTTTTCAAATTTCCAAGTGGTGGAGTGCCAAAACGATTTCTGATCGTGGGGAAGCCTACGCAGAGGCAGGAGATGATGCTCAGAAGCAGGCATTTGCTGATGACAACTCTGGCTCAGATCTTGGCGGAGTTGCCTATCTCGAACTGGCCGATAGTGCCTACTCTGAAGGAGAATATTCATCTGCTGTCTCACTGTATGAGAAAGCGTTCAAAGCATTCGAGATGATTGAGTTCAAGCAACGCGCTCATCTCGGCTTGGCTATGTCTCGTCTGCAAGCAGGCGAAGAAGGCAATGCGAGTAAGGACTTAGAGTCTATCGCAAACAACTCTGAATACCCTGATGCCGCTCGAGGTGAAGCTCTTTACCAATTGTCAGTCATCGATTGGCAGAACGGAGATTTCGTCTCGATGCTAGCCCACCAGGACCGGATCGACGGACTGGTTAATGCAGGAAACTGGCAAGGTAAAGCCCTCCAATTGCAGAGCTCTATTCCTGAATTAAAGGAGTTAGTTGAAGCGAGTGCTGCTGGAGGAGAGACCGTTCTCGAAAACTAAGCCTCTTCGTCCTTTCCCTCTTCGAGGGTATCCATCAAAACATTGGCAGCTTGGATCGTTGCCAACATTCCGTTGTTCATACGGTTGCGCATCATAAAGAAGCATATCATTGATGGGATCCCAATTACCAAGCCCGTGGCTGTCCTAATGAGTGCTTCGCCTATATTGCCAGCAAATAGCTCAGGGCGTCCCATCCCGCTGGTGGCCATAGTTTGAAAGGCCCC
>CALJGU010000154.1 GCA_938075565.1 uncultured Opitutales bacterium
AAACCCATAGCCGGATTCCGGATCGCAAATCGCATCCATTGGATCAGTTCCTTCGGCAATCAATCCAGCATCGGCCAATCGTTGAACAATGGAAGCACGTGCAGCGAGGACCCGATCTCGGTCGAGATAGCCCTTCATATACAAATATCCATCTTCGGATACACGCCTGCGAAGCTCCTCGAAGTCTTCTGCCGCATCGGAGGAATCACGAAGTTGTCCTACTTTATCTGAGTCGGGACTCAGAGGGTGATCATAGGAATAAAGTTGGGGAAGTGACGAAAGTGCTTTCATGACAAGACGTTGGTTACTCTAAAGATGTTTCCTACTTTACCTTATTTATTCCTTAGAATGAATGGTTGAAATGGGATTTTATTTGTATATTTTGGTATAGAATGAGCAAAAAGCATAGATCGACAGAAGATTGGCTTCATAGCCCTATAGAATCAGACCTAGGAACCCTTTGGCTCGCAGGCCACCTAAGCGGAAACGACTATATTCCAAAGCATAAAATGCGTATTTTGGGAAGATATGCTCTCATTTTAGTATTAGATGGAGAGGTGTATTATAAGGACGACGCTGACAGATCCACGGTTTTGCAAAAAGACCATGCCGTATTCGTCACTCCAGATCTGGCCCATGCTTATGGCGGTCTTAATGGATCCAGCTGGTCACAAAGCTACATGGTGTTCGACGGGCCTCAATTCGATCTACTGCAAAGCGCACAATCCATTCACTCCAAACAACCCTTCTTTAAAATTGATTCTGCTGCTCACTGGAGTGAACAGTTCAAAGACCGGATACTAGCCCACTCCAACAATCCAAACAGCCAGTCAGCCATTCGAACGATCAGTCAATTTAGCAAACTGCTAGTTGAAATGATCACTGAAGCCCCACGTTCCATCCGGAAAGAAGATCAATGGCTGAAGACTAGTAAAGAGCTACTGGAAAGGCCCCAAAACTCAGAATGGATGCCACCGACCCAAGTAGCGAAGGCAGTAGGCATGAGCTACGAGAATTTCCGAAAGCTGTTTACCAGACACGCCGGCGTTCCTCCAGCAAAGTTCCAACGCCAAAGAAAAATTGATCGAGCCTGCTCTGCTATTTACCGAGAGTCCGTCAACTTTAAGGAGCTAGCTGAAGAACTTGAGTTCTGCGACGTATACCACTTTTCGAAGGCCTTCCGACAAGTTAAAGGGATGCCCCCTTCGAGTTATCGTCGGTCCGTCAGAGGAGAATAATATAAATTGCAACAGGCAATTCGAGGACGACGCCACCCTGCATTCTTTCTCTAAATCGTCCACAGAGTAGTCTCGTCCTCGTTATGCCGTCACAACTATTTCGCCACCGAAGCTGACTGATACTCTTTCAGATGGCGTGCTTGAAAGTCGGTGTAATTCGTTAGATCAAGATACCCGGGCTCAACTGCCCAGGGAACGCCCAGTGCCTTGAACGAGCATTGTTTCTCAAATGCTTGTACGGCGTAATCGTCCAACTTGTCTACGACTTCTAAAGTCTCCCCCTTGTCGTTCTTACGCTGCCGGCGGTACTCAAGAGGAATCTCATGAACCGAAGCGGCGTCCTGAACTGCATTCACCCACTTCACCTCTCCCTTGGCCAGCTCAGTCGTGCAGTAAGAAACTGATTTATCTCCGCGTAGCCCACGAACAATTTTATCAAACATGTACGAACGAACTTCGAGAGGGCTCTCCGCTTCAATATCTACCGCTCCCTCCTCCGTGTGAAGTGTGTGGGGTCCGCCGAACCGCCAAACCAAACTACCTTTGGTTCCTTGAATACGGATTTCAGGATCCAAGCGATTGGTCGTACTGTGCGAAAGCAGCATAGTTGCGAGCGCACCCGTATTTAAGCGCGTCTCACATCGTATGGTATCGTAATTCTGGATACTCTTAGCTCGATAAAGCTCAGCGGTAACATCGAGCAAGTCTGCTCGTTCATCCATAGCAGGTCCTGCAAAGTACAAAATTAGATTCACCAAGTGCGAAAGAGCATTGTGAAGCGGAGAATCCAGTACCCAACCATGACCGTCATGCACGCAACCAGCCCAATCATTGCGATGATAGTAATCATCATCACGCGGCCAGAGACATAAACAATCGATGCGCTCTATCTCGCCAATTTCGCCCGCAAGAAAGCATTGTTTGATTTCCGCTGTTTTGGGACAGTAGTAATATTGATAACCGATAGCAACCGATTGCCCGGATGCCTTCTCAGCTTCTTGAATTATTGTTACTTCCTGTAATGTTGAAGCGATCGGTTTCTCAAGCAAGACAGGGATTCCTCGCTTCAGACTATCAAGCGTCATTGCCGTATGCCAACTGATGGCTGTGGGCACACAGATCCAATCGAGGTTCCCATCCTCTTTCTCCAACATATCCCGATAATCATCGAAGATAGGAATATTGAGCGACTTGAAATACTCGATCTGCTCGGATGCGTCGTCGGGGTTGATGATCGTAACCGCCCCCCAAGCGAGCCAACCTTTTTCAACGAGCTTCTTTAATTCGCCCAAATAAGAATGGGCGTAACCAGTAACACCGATGAGTCCTACGCGGATAGGAGCTGCGCTGTCGGTCGCATGATTCGAGCTTTCTTCCATTAGACTAAACTCTCAACGGTACAAGACAGGCCCCCATTATGGGCTCTGAGGAGTGAATAGATATTCGAGTTCAATGTGAGTGCGGTGGACACCTGGAAAGTGAATAGAAATTTAATAATACAATGCAGACGGAAAACTCACTGACGAACAGGGCTCATACTACACACCTAAGGTTAAAAATAGCCTGTAAAGAGAAGACCCAATTACACATGAACGCAAAAGGCCTTTTGGTTTACTGAAAAACACAGCCAAGTTTGGCTTAATAGACCCTAGATATCAAAAATACAGCCACACTTCACTCTGAAGCTTATATAAACAATCCTCAACCCCAAACGCATTGGAACTTGCCATTCTAAGTGATGAAATCTCCCTCGACCTGGAGGAAGCCTTTCGCATCGGAGCCGATCTCGGTTTTCGCAAATATGAAATTCGGTGCATGGACGACTACGAGCACCGCGTTCCAAACTTCAATTCTGGACGTTACGAACGCATATTAGAGCTCGTAGAAGCCGGAACGATCGAAGTAACGGCGGTGACGCCGGGAACCTTTAAAATCGATTTAAGCGACACAGATGCTCTCCGGAGGGAAATGGATGAAGTGCTTCCCAAAGCATGCGAGATGGCGAGAGAGATGAAGTCCCCCACCCTGATTACCTTTGGATTTATGCGGGAAAGAGGCGTCACGTCGGACACGATCGTTTCCGCCCTCAAAGAAGCAGGCCATATCGCAGGTGAATATAATTTGAAACTCGCGGTGGAAAACGAACCAGGATCCTACTGCGATACTGGAGAAAAGACGGCGGCCATCGTGAAAGCTATCGGGATGGATCATGTAGGAATCAATTGGGACCCTGCCAATGCAGTTGTCTGCGGAGAAGCAGGCTTCCCCATCGGCTACGAGGCTGTCCTACCATATCTGCAAAACGTGCACATAAAGGACGCCATACCAATTCCTCCAGATAAATGGGAAAACAGATTAATTGGTGACGGTGGCGTAAATTGGCTCGGGCAGCTCAAGCATTTGTTTAAAGATCGCCCCGTTGAGCACCTGACTCTGGAGACACACGTGTTTCCCCTGATCGAATCGACGAAAGAAGACCTCCGAAGGCTAAAGCTATTATTCGAGCATGCTCAGAAACTTGCGAATGACTCCGACTAATGTACTTAAAAGCTCTGCTAGCCACAAGCAGCCTGGTTTTTAATTGCGCATTGATCGCGCAAAACCTGGGACAGTGGTCAGATATTACGACCGAGGCAGGACTAGAATCTTACTCCACTTCCCGCGTTAAACTCAACGATCTGAACGGCGACCATTGGCCTGATGTTATCCTAATACCGGAGACGAATAACAGGGAAAGCCCAGTCGTATATATGCGTACCGGTGCTCCTGAACGAGGAAACCGCCCCTACTTTCTAAAAAAAACCGATACGGGTCTCCCAGCGCTCTCACGAGCAGATACATTGGTCTTTGCTGATCTGAATAACGACGGAATTTCAGATGCCATATTAGGTCGTTACTTAGATATCTACCAAGACGACTATCAACCCCCGGAGGAGAATCCGACGCGCACCGCGTGGTTACCAGGAAATGGAGATGGTAGCTTCGGAGAGCCCTTGATCATTGGAAGCGCGTCCCCCGCAACCACTCGAGCGATTGCCGTTGGAGATGTTAATGCTGACGGATTGCCAGACCTGTATTTGGGAAACTGGTACGAACGCTACTTCACGGGTTATGAGGCCTTTTCCAATGACCTTCTTTTGCAGTTCAAAAGCGAAGAGGGCCCAGCCTTTACACGGTGGCCTATGCCCCTTGAAAACCAGACCACTTCATCTGAAGACGACCTGGGAGGCCGACCGACCTACGGCGTTGCACTCCCTCGCCTGGACGATGGCATCCCGCATTTACTCGAATTGAACTACGGTCGCCGGTGGAATCGTCTTTACCAGTTAAGAGAGAGAGAACCCCTGAGGCAGCTTTCCAATACAGAGAGCGCGGCCGAGTTAGTAATCAGAGAGCCACGAGCATTAGCCCAGGACATCACTCGCCGCTTACATGGAAGGAACATTGCACCTAAAGTCCACCTGGATGGGGATACTATTCGCCATGGACTCTACCCAAAGTGGCCACGTTTCAATGCAGATGGGACGCAGAGATCGCCTCGACAAGACGAAGCTCCCTTCAGGTCTAATGGCAACACATTCGATACCGCAATCGGCGATATTGATAACGATGGGGACTTCGATCTGTTTCTATCAACAATCATTCACGCGTGGGCAGGCGATTCTTCAGATCGATCTCGATTTCTAGTAAACCAACTAAGCGAAACAGGCCGACTAGACTTTAAATCCCCTCAGTCCCTCAACGTCGATAGAATCCCTGAGATTCCAGCGCCAGGAAAACCACTTGAGGAGATTCATAAGACCTACAACCAAGGCGACATTTACGCAGAGCTGGCTGATTTGAATCACGACGGACGACTAGACCTCATCCTCTGTTCATCCGATTATCCGGACCCACCTCCACACGATGAACGACTTCGCATCTACTACCAGCAGAGCGATGGTCATTTTGAAGATGTCAGCCAGGAACTAGGACTGGATCATGCAGGAGCCGGAATGCCCTCGCTGGGCGACATTGATGGCGACGGGGATCTGGATCTACTGGTTGGTCAAAGTTTTAACAGACTATCAGCCGATCAACGCCGGAAGGCATCCATGACGTCCGGTATGTTAACACCCAACTCGAGCGACGAAGAAAAGCCAAGACCATCGGCCAGCTTATTTCTCAACGAGGCGACGCAAGGACGAGCCTCATTGGTCCTGAAGTTAATCGGCGACCCGGAAAAAGGCGTATGCAAAGAAGCTTATGGTACGATAGTGCATATTACGGCTGACCTAGATGGAGATCCCACAACACCGCCCAGCAAGCAAATCCGCCAGGTGCTAGGTCCTTACGGACACTCTGGAAAGCAGCAAATGATTCCCATTCATGCGGGTCTAGGTCAGGCAGACCAGGCTAACCTTATCGAAATCCATTGGCCCAATGGCGATTCCCTTTCACTCACTGATCTCCCCGCAGGCCGGCATTCTATTTTTCAAACCAACCCCTAAAAAACATTGATGAATATCAAACAGCTTTTATCCCAAACCAAAAACATCACAGTATCTCACCCAGAAATAACTGTAGAGAACACAGTCGCCACGTTCATCCAAAAAGAGGTGAACCCACAGGCCACCATCTGCGAGAATACCTCAAATGATTTCAACCTCCGGATCGGAGTCCTGAGCAGGGAGGAAGCGAAACAGCTTTCAATCCCCACTTCAGACTCTGAGGAATGGAGATTTGTAAGAACCACAGAGGAAGGTGTCCTCGAGCTGTACTGCTCTCATACCTGGTTCTTATACCGACTTGCTTGCCAAGTTCTGGAAGACTGGTCCGATCGGGATACTGAAGAACTGAAAGAAGGCATCCTTCTCAAAGCTGCTTTTAAACATCTTCGCCCTGCGTATGACTCCCTACTGAACAATCATGGCCGTGTCGCAAAAGGCTTTGATATGGAGGACCACATCCGAGAAATGGCACGCCTGGGATTCACCCATGTTGAAGTTAACGGCCTCGCCGCTACCTTTCCTTACGAACAAGCCGCACCTGACGAGTTGCTGTATCGGTTTTACACCTACTGCGCGGCACTAGATCAATTCGCCTACAGCAAACTCAACAAGGGGATCTACCCTTATGAGTATCTACGGGCTAATCTAAATCGGCTAAAAAAATCTGCCCAATTGGCTGAGAAATATGGGCTTCGAGCTGGCATTCTTTCCTTTGAGCCAAGGAGCGTCCCTGATCAGCTATTGGAGCGTTACCCCATGCTGCGAGGCGCCCGAGTCGATCATCCCCTTCGCAGTTTCCGTCCACGATACAATCTGACTACGGCCCACCCGGTCGTCCTCGATCACTACTCAGAAATGCTGGAGAAAATCCTACAAGAAGCACCCAACATCGACTACATGGTAGTGTGGTCAAATGACAGTGGTGCTGGATTCGAATACACGAGCTCACTCTACGTTGGCCGCAATGGAGGCGGCTACGTGATCCGTGAATTCAAAGGAGATGACGACATCGCCAAATCTGCAGCGGCCAACATCATTCGGTTCATGAAAACTCTCCGCGATGCAGGGCGGCGGGTAAATCCCGACTTTTTTGCCACCCTGAGAAGTGAGATGTTTTGGGTGGAGGATCCCTACCTGAGAGAATCACTGGAAGAAGGCATTGATCTGGAAGTAAACTCACTCGTCGCCAAGGGTTTCGACCTGGGTTACAAACACCCCAGCTATGACTGGGCAAACGACTTTAATTTCTGCGGCATCTTCAACCAGTGTTCAGACGAGGAAAGCAAGGCCCGGGAAGCAGTCGAAGCCAAAGGCTCCAACGCCCACCTCTATTTCAGTCCCGGCAATTTCTGGAACCAAGAACCCGTTTTGGCACCCGTATATCCGAAATTGTTGTTCGAACGCTTGAATGCCATCCATAAGCAGGGTTTTGCCCATGCAGCCGGCTTAACCGGGACGGTCGCCACAGAAATGGCGTCTTACAACATCAACCAGGAAGTCCTGCGGGCCTTCCAAAACGATCCTTCCCTAAACCTGGGCTCATTTCTCGAGAATCGTGCACGGGCATGGGTGGGCGATGAAGAAGCTGATCACTTGGTGTCCATCTGGAACAGCGCCGACAACGCCTACCGAGCTTACCCACCGCCCGTTAGTGTTCTATCGATGTGGAGCACCTGGTACCGCGTGTTAGTTCGTCCTTTCCTGCCAAACATGGAAGCCATCAGCGAAGAGGAACGCGCCTACTACGAAGATTTCCACCTCGGGCATGTGAATAATCGGGTAAGAGTCGATTTTCGCCGCGAGATCAATTTCGAGTTTTGCGATCCTGAATACGCGCAGCGCTGCAAGGAAGCTATAACCGAGCATGTACTGCCACAAATCAATGAAGCTGTGCAACTTGCGAAATCAAGGCGAGATGCTCTGCTGGAAGGAACTTCTGGTCGATTAGTCTATGCTCACATGTATGACCGTCTAGTAGGAACTCAGTGCTGGTACCGGTGCCAGCGTAATATTGCAGGCTGGATCGAAGGGGTTCACGGCTACATCGAAGCTGAGGACGAATCCACGAAGAGTAGATGCCAATCTTTGACACGAGAGATCGTTTTGGACGAGAAACAGAACGCAAAAGCACTACTCCATCACGTCCAAATAGCCGAAACAGAGTGGATGCACCTCTCTGATATTGGTGAAACCACCTTTATTTACGGGGAAAATCTGGAGGAGCTACTCGAACGAAAAATCGATCTCATGGAGGGCCGAGAAGACGATGAACCCTACATTGATCCGGACTACATGTGGCGGGTCCCAGGAATTGAGGCATAAAATCGCTCTAAGCCCTATATTTACTCGACAAACGAGGTAGTTTTACAGTGCTTTACAGGAAACTACAATTCTGATGGCAGAATAGCCCTCTTCTTTTAGCCTTTTAATCTATATCGATATGGTTTGAGGAACCTACCCTGGAACCCTAAGCAACCTCGATTGAGAACATGACTATAATGCTCCTCACTCATACCCGCGATGATTCCGATACAGCTTGGTTTCAGCGCTAGCCATTATTGCTTAATGGCCCCCATCAAACACACCTTACAAATCACCTAGAACTCAAAACAAACGACCTTCTACTAAGATAATACAAGGCATAATCCTAATAACTCGATTGATTATGAATAAACAATACTACAAATCACTCTGGCTCCTTTCTGCAGCCTTGATCCCCTTTGGAGGATTGAACGCTCAGGAAGACGAAGAGGTATATGACTTATCCCCATTCACGGTGGATGAAACCGGTGACATTGGTTACAGTGCCACCTCGACACTGGCTGGAACTCGCCTGAACACAAACCTCCGAGACATTGGAGCATCTATATCTATCGTGAACGAGGAGTTCCTCGAGGACACCGCGTCCGACAACATGATGGATGTGCTTCTCTTCACACCGAATACTGAGGTTTCCGGACCAAACGGTAACTTCTCTGGTTACCAATCAACAGCCGGTAGCTTAGTTCCTGAAGGTGAAACTGACCGTCCTCGTGGTGGTAACACTCGGATTCGTGGTCTGGCAGCAGCCGACCTAACCCGCGATTACTTCATCACAGACGTTGCATTCGACACGTACAACACTGACCGTATCGCTGTTCAGCGTGGTGCTAATTCCGCTTTATTCGGAATCGGTAGCCCCGGTGGTATCGTAAATAACACCACCGTTCGTGCTAACCTGTTTGGCAATAGCGGACGTGTACGCTTCCGCACCGACCAAAATGGTTCATTACGCAATTCATTCCGCTACAACCATGTTTTGATCGAAGATAAGCTTTCCATCATGATAGCTGGCTTAGTTGCAGATAACAGATACCGCCAAGAGGAAGCTTTCGGAGAAGACGAACGCATTTATGCATCACTTCTTTGGGACATCAGTGATAATTTGCGCTTTCACATGAGCTATGAAACAGGAGACAAGCACTCAGCCAATCCTGACTACACTCCACCCAACGATGGTATCACACCCTGGATCGAAATGGGTAAACCAATTTCAATGGGCGGCGCACAAGGTTCTGATCTTTGGCGCGGCACCGGATATTTTGTAGAGGGTGTCCTCAACAACCGCTGGCTGGACTTGGCAGCACCTGGGACTTCAAGTGGTTTCGTAAGCTACTTCAACACCACCGACAGAGAACCATTCTTTGGTGGTAACACATTCGTACGTAGAAACCGTGGCGCCCCTGGTGGAACGGTTACTGGAGAAATGATGCTCTTCCAACCTCGCGTTCGTGAGAATTCAATCCGTCGCTGGGGATACCACCCGAATGGCGCACAGGCAGCACCTGGAACTTCAGGGTTTTTCGCAGGTGGCTTTGTTGGAAGTCAGATTCTGGATCGCAGCATCTTTGACTACCAAAATCACCTCTATACAGGTGGAGCTCACTCACAAAATTCTGATTGGGATTTGTTCAATGCTTCATTAGAAGGAACTTGGTGGGACAACAAAGTTGGATTCGAAGTTGCGACTTTCAAACAGGACTGGTTCTCAAAATCATCCAATCCATTGCAGGGTCTCAGCCAACGTACCATCTACATTGATCCGAACATGTATCTGATCGGAACAACCAATGGCGAAGCAGACGGACCTCCTATTCCAAATCCCAATTTTGGAACGCCAGTTATCGGCGGTTGGTGGCAAGGTAACAACCTGGCTGCGGATCGTGAATCAACTCGCGCAACAGCGTTTATCGACCTTCATGCTGAAGATTTCTTTGAAGACGGTCTACTGACACGCATCCTTGGAAGCCTAAAGATCACAGGACTATATCAAGAGCGCAAAGTTGAAGACTTGGAGTCCTATGGACGTTACAAAATCGATCCAGACGCAGTGGTTTCAGCCCTGGAAGGCGATACAGCCATCCATTGGGCATCCATTCGCACAGGTTCCATTTACTCTCTGCCTCACAATTCAAGCATTGATTACCTCGGTGCTACTTCAATCAACGACCTTAGAGGCGCAAACATTGGTGCAGTTCCTTTTGGTCAAGCACGCGACCGTCCTTTCCAAAATGTCCCTTGGCATAGTTGGAGTGAGAGCGCTGATGGATTCGTAAACTTCAATGCGACTACCTTCAACTTGGATGACAACAACAACTTCCCTGCCTCGTTCTACGCTGGCAAAGGACTTGAAAAGTTGGATTCCCGAGTAATCGTAGCTCAAGAGCATTTCTGGGATAACTCAGTGGTTGTTATGGGAGCTTGGCGTTCAGACCGTCTTCGCTCGACTTCGATCAGTGCTCCTGGAGGAGTCGGAATTACACGTGAAGGTGACGACACGAACGATCCAACCTTCCTTGCAGGACCACAATCAGCCGACCTCTCAGAGGACGCTAACGAAGACAGCGCCTCTTGGAGCGCGACTTGGCATATCACAGATATGTTCGAAGATCTCCTTGGTGATGGAAATGAGCTCTCCGTTTATATGTCGGAGTCTGACAACTTCCAACCTAAAGGCGGACGCGTAGATATCCTCAATGGATCAGTTGATGACATTGTAGGTTCTACTGAAGAAAAAGGTATTATCCTTTCAGCTAGAGATGGAATGTTCGTTGCTCGCTTGAATTGGTTCGAGACTGGCATTCTAAACAATTCATTCGATCGTGGTGGTGTTTCTGCCAATGAAGGCATTCTATTGAATTTGGCTCGTCAGTTGGACAATCCAGACAATATAGCTCAAGGCTTTGGAATCAGTGATGCACAAGCAGTGCTTCCTCCACAGGGAGTCATTGACTTGAACGAATTCGTTCCTGATTGGGCAAATGCTGAAGCGACATCCAACCGTAATTCTGGTGACACTGGAACTCAGGATTTTACCGCTGAAGGTAACGAGTTGGAAATTGCTTACAATCCAAACGAAAACTGGACGATGGTCTTGAATGTTGGAAAACAGGAAACCGTTCTTTCGAACATCTACCCTGTTCTTCGTAACTATGTGGAAGATTTCGTAGTTCCAAATTGGGTAAATAGCTCATTTGCACAAAACTACTTCATTGATGACGATTCTACCGAAACTCTCGCTGAAAGAGCACAAAATAGTATCGTAAATCCAGTAGCTGAAGCTGTTACACAAGAGGGCATTCCTTCTATCGAGCAACGCAAGTACCGCGCTTCATTCAACACCAGCTATCGTTTCGGTCGCGACAACGACATGATCCCTGACTTCCTGGGTGAGTTCACCGTGGGCGGTGGATATCGTTGGCAGGATCGTGCCGGTGTAAGCTTCGGAGTTTCACAAAACTCCTTCGGCAATTACGCGCTGGATCCAAGTAGACCATTCTATGCTCCACGCACAGACTTCGTAGACTTATTCTTCCGGTCTGAGTATCAGTTGAGCGACAAGTACAACCTGACTATTCAGTTGAACGTCAAAGATCTGTTCGACAACGACGATCTCGTTCCAATCTACGTAAATCCAGACAGCACGAAGCTTTACCGCTTCCTTCCTGGTCGCTTGGTCAGCCTGACCGGAACTTTGGAATTCTGATCTGATACACTATTTGATCATATCAAATATTTAATTAGCCGG
>CALJGU010000155.1 GCA_938075565.1 uncultured Opitutales bacterium
CAAAAGAGTCGGTTGGACGTTCGATTCGCGTGATTTCAAAATGCTTTTCAAAGTGATCCACGATATGCTGCCTGGTCGTTCGAAAGGGAGGTCCCTCTTCAGCGTCGGTTTCATAAAATAACCCAACGAGTCGACCGCCATGCTTCAAGACACTCTGCATCACCGCGGCATAGCTAGATCGCATTTCCAATGGAATGGCACAAAAACAAGTATGCTCCAGAACGACATCAAAGGAGTCTGCATGGTCTTCAGGCAGACTGAAAATATCTTTCTGCAATGCGCTGACGGGTAATTCCCCAATTCTGGAACGAAGCCCCTCAATCGCTCCCTGCGCAAAATCCACAGCCGTTACCTCGTAGCCAAGACGAGCTAGAAACAATACTTCATGTCCCAATCCACAGCCAGGCACGAGAACTCGACTGCCTTTGCTAAAGGGTTGCTCCTTCAGGAAGCTTACAAAGGGCGGAGCTGGGATGCCCTTATCCCACCCCATATCATTCTCGTCATAGAGAACCTGCCAATATGCTGCATCTCTCGGTGTATCAGATGAATCGCCCATGATTTTCAAAGTAGCCGATTAACCCAGTACAGAGAAGTCGGCCATTGAAAAGTATAGGACAAGCACGAAGACCACGATGCCGATACCAAGGGGCTTAGCATACTTCCAGGGCGTGAGATCCACATCACCGGAATGCTTATGTTCCCAATCTTGAGGAAGTGGTTTTACTTTGCTCATGATAAACTGGAAAAGCATGAGGGCGCCGAAAACAAGTCCGAGGAAATGAAAGTCATGCACCTTTTGTGCAAGCCCGGTAAAAGGTGGCACGAAATACCCCAGCACGAGCATCGAGCATCCTGCAATCAGAGCAATGTTTGCCGCCAACGCAGAAACTCGCTTGAAAAGGAAGCCGGCAAGCACGACAGAAAATATAGGAATGAAGTAGAGACCATTCATCTTTTGCAGGTAACCGAAGATACTGTCCTGGCCTGCCAAGAACGGTGCGGTACACATAGCCAGAATCGCCATAAAAGTTCCTACGAGTTTTCCATTCCGTATGACTTTATCTTCGTTGGCTTCATCGTGTTTGATCCAGTGCTTATAGACACCCAATGAAAACAAGGTAGCGGTGCTGTTTAGGGCTGAATTAAATGAACTCAAGATGGCACCCACCATAACGGCGGCAAAGAAGCCAGCCAACCAGGACGGCAATACGTTCCGGACCAAGGTGCCATAAGCTTCATCCGCTCGGAAACCTGCCTGATCTGAGTAAAGGTGAAATGCGATGATCCCAGGTAGTACCAAAATGATAGGAGCAATGACCTTCAGGACACCGGCAATCAGAACACCCTTTTGACCTTCCTTCAGAGACGTCGCACCAAAGGTCCTTTGAATGATTTGCTGATTCGTCGTCCAGTAAAAGAGATTTAGCAATAGGACTCCGGTGAACAAGGTACTGAAAGGAACTGAAGATTCGCTTGCCCCGATACTGTTAAACTTCTCCGGATGAGCTTCTTTCATCTCTCCAAGCGCTTGAAAGATACCACCATCGTTCACCGCATAGAGTCCGAAGACAGCGATCATAATTCCACCGACCAGAAGCCCGAAACCATTGATCGTATCCGAGACCGCAACTGTGCGTAAGCCTCCAAAAATCGCATAGATCGATCCCACGATTCCAATGAACCACACCGTCATCCATAGAATGGTCGAATCATTTTGAATTCCTGTAAGCTCCTTCAGGTCCAGAATCCCCGCAAGTCCGGTAGCGCCGGTGTAGAGAATGATGGGCAATAAAATACCCGCGTAGGCTAAGATGAAAATCACGCTCGTGATTGATCGAGTAGTTCCATTGAACCTCCGCTCCAGAAACTCTGGAATGGTAGCAATTCCACTCCTCAGGTACTTGGGCAGAAAGTAGAGAGCCATCAAAACCAATGATGCTCCAGCAATCACTTCCCAGGCCATGACGGCAACACCGTCTGTGAAAGCCGCTCCATTCAACCCCACCATCTGCTCAGTCGATAGGTTTGTCAGCATGAGTGAGCCGGCGATAAAACCACCAGTCAGCGTCCGCCCGGCAAGGAAGTAACCCGTGGAAGTCCCGTGGTCATCCTTGCGAGTCAACCGCCAGGTAATAAAACCAACAAGCCCGGTAAAAAACAGAAAGGTAACAATAGTCATAATCTAACTTGGAATGGAGAGTTCAGTCTAATGTCTAGTTGCGATAGGACCAGCGGGTCAAGATCGCGCATCGCAGGACCCATTCCTATTTACTCGTTGCTCCCATTTCGAAGGTAGATGTAATTACCAACACAATCATTTACCCAAGAGCGTCTTATGCCCCAATTAAACGAAAAGAAAGCACTAGTAACAGGTGGTGGCACTGGCATTGGCCAGGCCATCGCGATCGACCTCGCAAAAGAAGGAGTCGATGTGACCATTTGTGGTCGGCGTGCCGCGCCGCTGGAAGACACGGTAAAGCAAATTGAAGCTGAGGGCGGCCAAGCTAGGTTCGTGGTTTCTGACATGGCCGATCCGAATTCAATCGAAGCGCTCGCTAAAGATGTCCAAGCCCAAGGGAGCATAGACATACTCGTCAACAATGCAGGATTTAGTTCACAGGTGCGTAGCGCACGTTATATCGGTGCCGAAGAATGGCGTGCAGTCATGGACGTCAATACGATGGGGCCCGCCATGCTCACTCGCCTTCTACTGGGTCCTATGATCGAAAAAGAACAGGGAGATGTTGTTTTGATTTGTTCTATGGCAGCGATTACTCCCAGCCCAGTGGCCGGTGCTGCCTACAGCGCAGCCAAGACCGCGGCCAAGGCCTACATGAATGTGCTGCAACAGGAAGTAAAACCCTACGGAATACGCTGCATGACCGTCTGTCCTGCCGAAGTGGATACCCCTATCCTGGACAACCGGCCCCGTGTCCCCAATGAAAAGGACAGAGAAACTATGATTCAACCTGAAGACGTATCCGCCGCCGTCCTCATGGCCGTGTCCCTGCCCCAGCGTACCACCGTATCCGAAATCGCCATTGCCACCACCATCAAACGTGACACGTCTGCTGACCTGGCAGCTGCCTTGACTAAGCAAAGTTCAGATGGCTGACCCATCTGGCCCACTAGCAATCTACTTACCCAATCCTTAAAGGTTCTCCAAAACCTGACCGTCTGCTAGCAGTCTATTTGTAAGCACTGAACGATCAATCTCCTGAACCGCAACATCCTCTTCAATGGCTTGCACAGCTGCAGTGGCAGCCGATTGTCCCAGAATCATGAATACAGGTTCCATTCGAATAGAGCCAAACGCGATATGAGAACTGGAGACGCAAACTGGCACCAATAGATTTTCACACTCTTCTTTTTTGGGAATGAGTGAACCGTAGGAAATTTGATAGGGTTGCTCGGGGTGCACACCGATATCTCCTTCGTTTTGCACAAAGCCATTTGACTTCACATAACGTTGCACATTGTGCGAATCCAACGCGTAGGAACCCATGCCCACCGAATTTGGAACCGCCCTCGTACTCAACGTATTTCCTTCGGTCATGACATATTCTCCAACCAAACGACGGGCTTCGCGTACGTAGATCTGATGCGGCCAGTTTCCGTTATCGACAAACTCATCTTTGGCCAGACCCCATCGCTTCATTTCGTTTTGGATGTCAGCAGGAACCCGTGGATCATTGGCGATAAAATACATTAATCCCTTTTGGTAGATCTCATGCGCTTTGAGGATTTCCTGGCGACGTTCGTAGCTCGCTTCTGGATAATCGTAATTCATACCAATGTAATCTGTGCTGAAAGGACCGTGATTGTTGGTGTCAGTCTTGCGATTGGGGATAGGATCAAATTTTGTAAAATAGTCCTTCCGCCCCGTATCGAAGACGCGAACAAGAAGCTCGTATTGGGAGGGATCGTATCCGTCCGGTTTTGCAAAGGGCACCCGATTATCCGGATGATCTGTCAGGCACATGCGATAACAATAGGCCTGGAGCCCTTTATCGCCCTCTCCCTTCACCCCAGGATCGGCATCGGATACGAGAGGTAGCAGCCCACTACTCGGATCGCCAGGGATAACGTAAGGACTAATGTCAGACTTAAACCAATGGTGATGATGGAGGGTGCCAACCTGAACTCCATTCCAGGTTTCGCCGTATTGCGCATTGGCCTCTCGTCCTACATGATAAGAGACTCCAGCTGCAGCCATCAGATCTCCCTCGTAAGAAGCATCGATGAACATTTTGCCTGTGTATCGCTTTCCACTGAGCATCGTGATCGACTGAATCCGCCCATCTTTCAACTTAATCCCGGCTTCGCGATCCAGCCACTCGTCCCGAAAAACGGGGATTTCATATTCGGCGATCAAATCCTCAAAAACCTGCTCTGCCGCTGACGGCTCAAATATCCACATCGTCCGAGCATCCCCATCAATGGCAGGGGTTCCCTGGCCCTTGTTTCCATAATCCTCTCGCTTTTGCCATTTCCAGGTTTCCGTCTTGTTGTAGTGGGAGTAAAGACGCTGGTAAAACTCCCGAGACAATCCTCCAATCACTTCCTTCTTTCCGGAATCCGTGTAGCCAAGCCCTCCGGAACTCAATCCTCCCAGATGAACATCCGGCCCAACAACCACGACCGTTTTCCCCATCCGCTTTGCTTGAACGGCTGAAATAACCCCCGCAGAAGTGCCTCCGTAGACCACAAGGTCGTAGTCATTTCCAGGAGCACTGGATTCTGATGATTTGCTGCAACCAAAACCAATGACGGAGAGAATAAGCGCCGAGAAAAAGAGTGTCTTCATACACACCAATAAATGCCGACGAATCCTAAAAGACTAGTGTTTTCGGTTTGCCGATCGTTGACCTTCGTCGCCAACCTATTCACCCACTACGGTCGTGTCGGAGTGCCGTCGATGCCACGCAACTGTGTCCAGTTGTAATTGTAGACAACAGGCGGATACTTGGCAGCCAGCTTTTCATCGATATCAATTCCCAACCCCGGAACTTCGTTCACGTAGATAAAGCCTTCCTTCATGGTCGGCATACCCGGGAATACCTCGTAGGCCGCATCTTTGAAGAGCCCCATTTCTTGAACACCAAAGTTCCAAACAGCCAAGTCGATATGGCAATTAGCAGCGTGACCGACGGGTGACGTATCACCTGGACCGTGCCAAGCGGTGCGCACATTGAACCACTCACCGAGTCGTGCTACTTTCATAGCCGGCGTTATACCACCTATCTGCGAGATATGAATACGAATGTAGTCATACAAGCGCTCGCTCATGGGGATAAGAAACTCATGAGGACTGTTGAACAACTCGCCCATAGCAATGGGTACATTCGTCTGTTCGCGCAGGCGTTTGAACCAACCTATGTTTTCCGGTGAAAATGGATCCTCGATAAAGAAAGGACGGTATTCCTCCACCTTACGGATCATGTCGATCGCCTCCATCGGTTGAAGTCGTTCGTGCATATCGTGGAGCAACTCCACATCATCGCCAAAACGTTCCCGGGCTTTCTTAAAAATCTCTATGGTACCTCTTTTGTAAATCTGAGGTGTCATAGTTCTATCATCCGGATCACCAAAGCCGGCTTTCTTGTAAGGCGGATTGTCCGAGAGATGAGTCGAACCGTAGCCCCCTAGCTGAATGCGAATATTCCGGTAGCCTTTATCTTTAAACCATTGGACGCGTTCAAGAACCTCTTCCGGCGTATTTCCTGAAGCATGCCCATAGGCATCGACCGCGAAGCGACATTTGCCTCCCAATAATTCGTAGACGGGCATCCCCGCCATCTTGCCCTTGATATCCCAAAGCGCTTGATCGACACCACTGAGTGCATTGTTTAGCACCGGGCCATTCCTCCAATATGAACTCTGGTATGCCATCTGCCAATTGTCCTCGATGGTGTTCACCCGCTTGCCTTTGAAAAACGGATCCAAGTACTCATCAATCGCAGACACCACCGTGTGAGCTCGCTGAGTAAATGTCGCGCAGCCCAACCCATAAAGTCCGGGCTGGTCGGTCTCCACCTTTACTATAACCAGATTGATACCATAAGGAGCGGTTAAGATCGACCGCACCTTGGTAATTTTGACGGGATCCATGCCACCCACTTTGGGGTGAGGTTCTGATTCGTGACTGTTTGCATGGGCCTGATTTCCGAAGGCTCCAAGAGCCCCTGCGGCGGAGCCAAGACCTAGTGCTTTCAGAGCACTCCTACGATCGAATTGAGAATGTGGGGATTTCATAACTCATACTATAGGCACGCTTAAACTAAAACCGAGCAAAATCACAAAAAGGATGCTACCAGATCCAATAAAGCCTCCGAATCCCTCTAGCGACTCATTGGTGATTTTTAATTCATATCCGAATTATGGGTACAAGTCCAGAGACACAACCTCGATGGGTGAATTTCGATTCATGGGCAATCGAGATCATCAAGAGTAGCCTATACCCATATACAATTAAACCTGAGACCACATCGACCTCAGGTTCAATTGAAACAAAAACTTATCGTACTACTTAACCCCGTAATGAAAAAGATAAGGGAATCCGAATCCGAGTCTTAACCGGCTTCCCTCCTTTTTTCCCTGGATGAAATTTCCAGATCTTAATCGCATCCAGTGCGGATTTAGAAAATTCTGGATGAGGCGACTCAGTCACCCGGGCATTTTCAACGATGCCATTCTCATTAACGACAAAGAGAAGGAACACACGTCCTTGGATACCTGATCGTTTGAGATTAAATGGATATTTGGGCGCTATGCGATAAAGAGGCTCGGGCTTTTCATCTAGGTCAGCGATTTCAAAGACCATATCTTCGAGGTTCCCCGGCAACTGAAACGATTGGGTCGCCAATGATCCAGCACTCATCCCACCCATACCGGCATTGAGTGCCATGTTGATTTGGTCGAGTGAGATTCTTTGAACCTCGGCTTCCAGTTCTATTTCTTCCTCTTCAATTTCTTCTTCAGCTGGAGGAGGTAGCTCAGGAGGAGCCGGGGGAACTGCCACGGCGATCGTTGTAAGATTTGCCTGATCAGGATTTTGGCGTAGATCACTCGCCCACTGCATAAGCGGAAGGGTGACGAACAGTCCCCCTGTAATTGCGACCGAACTAATCAAAGGAATAGCCCGGCTAAGGATGGTTGGTTTTTCAGTTATGATTTTCATGTTCCATGTTCAATAAGTTGGGATTGACCATGGGGTAACTGAAGGGGATTAAGCAGCAATCAGGCCACGTTCTTAACAAAACCGTAGAAATCAAGATTTATCGGTTTCTGTCACACAATTGTTGCATAAACTGTATAATAACTGACGTCTCGCTTCGAACCCTAGGCGACAGGTGTAAAAATCTGACCACCAAAATGATACAATTCCCAGAAAAACGTAATGCGATATCCCCCCATCGATCGTTACCAACGAACCGGTCATCCAGGAGGATTCATTCGAGATCAGAAAGAGAGCCAACTCCGAAATGTCCTTGGGTTGCCCAAGCCGTTTCAAGGCGGTGGCTTCCCTGGCCTCTTCCACGGCTTTCTCCCCTCCCTCAAAGGCTTTTGCCGAGTCCCAAATCATGGGCGTATCAACGGGCCCGGGACAAAGAGCGTTTGCTCGAATGTTCGGGCCATATTCCGACGCGAGTTGACGAACCAGAGCTACTTGAGCTGCTTTGGAGGCACAATAGGCGGGGTGCTTGGGAAATGCTTTAAACGCAGCAATCGATGCATTGGCCAAGATAACGCCGGCCCCATGCTTCTGCATGTGAGGTATCGCGCATTTACTCAAATAAAACAAAGCCGACACATTCTAATTCAAAGTGTTCTGCCAAGTTTCCTGAGACAGTTCGGTGACTGAGCCGATACCCAAGGTGCCAGCGTTGCAAACAATCGTATCCAAGCTGCCAAATCGTTCGAGAGCTAGATCAACCAAGGCCCCATTCGTTTCGTATTCGCTGATGTCTCCGATGTGCCAGGCAATACGCTCCTAATAAGGCGCCAACTCCTCCATCACACGTTGCGCCTTGGCTTCACTTCGCCCATTGAGCACCAACTTAGCGCCTTTCGCAGCAAAGCTCAGTGCCATGTCCTTTCCCATGCCACTGGTGGCTCCCGTTAGAATGATGACGCGATCTTTAAGCCGAATACTCATGATAAATTTTAAGCTTAAACAATGAAGAGGATAAAATAATTCAGCTCAATTGGGGTAACTATACTCATAAGCAACACTACCATCAACACGATGATGCCTCATCGTCAATTTATCCCCATCTTTACCAGAGTGAATCTCACCACTCAGAAACCCACCGATGATTGCCAGGTATTGATGCTCTTCAGTTTTAAGGTCCAAACTGAAACCACCTGCATGCGCTTTAGAAGTAGCCCCGGAAGAAAACTCATGCACACCGGTCTCATCATCAATGCTGTGATACTGCCAGTGACGATCGCCGCTAATGACGATCACATTGTTTTCTTTGCAAAACTGACGAATCTCATCTCCTTCATACGACCAATTCGCATTGGAATGATTATCCTTTTTGTTTTTACGGTCGGGTCCAACCACCGGCGTGGGCGAGAACAGGATCTTGAAAGGAGCGTCCGAAGCGAGCACCTCTTGCTTAAACCAAGCCTTTTGCTCCGCCCCCCATATGCTTTTGTCCTCACCATCCGGCATATCGTTGGGACTACGATAATCTCGACCTTCAACAATCCAGAACTGCAAGTCCTCGCTCCATCGGCGACTGCGATAGGTGAGCTCGCCAATGGGCGCCTGCTCGCGAAAGATAGAAAGTCCGGCATCCCATGTGAGATCACCCACTCGCCTACCTGGAGCAGAGTCATTTGTGACGGTATCATGATCGTCCTTAATAAAGAAGCTGGGGACCTGCCTGTGAAACTTCACAACATCCGAGCAACCATACCACCGGTTCCAATGAAAGCGCGCCAACTCAGGCGTCCGGGCATCAACGTCGCCACCAGCGCTTCGTTTGTCATAATAAACGATATCGCCCAGGTGCACAAAG
>CALJGU010000156.1 GCA_938075565.1 uncultured Opitutales bacterium
CCAAAGGATTTGAAAGTCGTGGGGAGCTGCGGCACCAGACCGGTCAGTTGATGGACATCATGGCTACGATAGTAGATGTCAGTGGTGCCGAATGGCCGGCTGAGCGGGATGGATTGAACATTCAACCGCAGGAAGGAAGTAGTCTGCGCACGACCTTTGATACCGAGATGTCTGATCGTCCGCCCTTGGCCTGGGAGCACGAAGGGAACTGTGCTTACCGTGATGGAAAATGGAAACTGGTTAAGCGCTGGGATCGTGAAAACTGGGAACTTTATGACATGGATGTCGACCGAACGGAATTAAATGATCTCTCGGCGGTCCAGCCCGGGCTGCACAAAGAGCTATTGGAAAAATACCATGCTTGGGCTGATCGACTCGGCGTGATTCCTTGGGACAAAATCGAGGCCGGGCGGAATGCTCAAGGTATCTATACCGATTGGATGCCGCATCCACACGATTAAGTTCAATGATAGTTGTAGGAGGGGCTTTATGCCCCGATCATTTTGCTAGTTTAAAACTTTACTTTGTAGGAGCTGCTTTAGCTGCGATTATGGGAATTCTGAACACTAGGTGACATTGTATGAATCGCAGCTAAAGCAGCTCCTACATATTTAAAACCCCTTCACGCTGGGTAGTGAATCTACGAATTGCGCATTGGTTCGCTTAAGTTCCGAAACTAATAGCTTCTGGTGTTTATTTACCTGAGTGCGATACTGCGGCATCAGTGCCAGATTGTGTAGTTCGTGCGGATCGTTATCGATATGGTAGAGTTCCGGGATCTCTCCTTCGATGAACGTTTGAATGTATTTTAGGCGATCTTTGATCACAAACCCATACCAGGGAACTTGGCCGGGTAGTTCTTCCTTCTTTTGAATGGTATGAGTATCTGGGCGATAGGATCGCGCCGTGTAAGTAAGAAATACTGGGTGCTCCCATTTCCTGTTCGGTCGTCTGAATAGTGGGGTAAGATCACGGCCGTGCATATTCCAGGGAAGATCAATGCCAGCAAACTTGTAGAAAGTAGGGATTAGGTCGATACCTCCTACGGGCGAGGTGCAAACTTCGCCTTCCGTGACCGTTCCTGGCATCGATACGATAAAAGGAACTCGAATGTTTGCAGCATAAGGGGCCAGCTTGTGGCGAAAGCCATGTTGTCCCCAAGCGAATCCTTGGTCTGCCGTGTATACGACCAGCGTGTTCTCAAGCTGTCCGGTGGATTTCAGTGTGCGGATGAGCCGTCCAACATTTTCATCAATTCCAATGACAGCCTGGTGGTATTGTTGAGTTCCGTCGTAAAGAGACTCTCCGTAATTTCCATTTGAACACAAACGCGCAACTCCCTGGTCATCTGCTTTGTAACGACTGGTGGATCCGGAGTATTCAGGTTTTCCTGGTCGGGGAGGGTAAAGGTCGTCGGGTTCCGGAATATCCACACCCTCGTATTCTTCGAGATGGCGATCAGCCGGAGTAAAAGGTCCATGTACCGCTGTCTAACAAAGCCAAAGATACCAGGGCTCATCATTGTCACGGTGATCACCTTTGATAAACTCGATGGCTCGGTCTGTATAGTTGTCGGTTGCGTAGGCGTCGACTGGTCCAATCTTCTTCCCGTTTTCGATAATGGTTTGATCGACATAATACTCGCGTGAGTTTCCTGGGGTAGGAACGGGGCGGATCCAGGCATATTGATAACCCCAGGCTCGGCCATAGGCAGTGTCGTTCGCGGTGTGTCATTTGCCAACATGGCCGGTGGTATAGCCGTTTTCCTTCAGATGCTTGGGCCAAAACTGCATTTCCTGCGGATCATAGGCAGCTCCAGGATACGGACCTTCCATGTGAAGGCTTGGTATGTCGTGTTGTTACAGTCCGGTGAGCATCATTGCCCGAGCCGGCATGCACCACGAGCTCATGTAAGCATGTTCAAAACGAATGCCGGTTTCCGCAAGACGGTCGATATTGGGTGTGTGTGACCACTCGTAGGATTCCGGGTAACTGCTGATGGTTCGCGAACTTTGGTCATCGGCAAAGATGAACAAGATATTCGGGCGTTTTTCTTCGGCCGATATTAGGCCAAGTGAAAGAACGGTAGGGGTCGCGAGTAGGAGAAGAATTTTTTTAAACATTGTAATTAGGGGTGAGTGTTTATGTGGAAATCCTGAGCTGGATGACTACTCTTGTTTTACGGCTGTCATGCGAAAGGTATTTCCTTCAGCGTCGAGCATTCCTTCGAATTCGTTACCATCAAAAGTGCCAGTAACATTGATCTTATAGCCCTGTGCAAAGAAATGGCCTGAGGTCAGGGCATTGTCCTCGATAGCGGGATCGATCAAGCTGTTTCCATCATTGGTAACATTTGAGCCTTTCATAACCACCGAATAACCGTCCTCAGTTTTTTGAATCGTCATAATTCCAAGTGGCTCACCTTGAGGCAGGTAGTGGAGTTCATAGTCCCAGATTCCTGCGAATGGGTCGGGTTTTGATTGAGTGGTTGCGCAGCCTGCTGCAAATGCAATGAGGCAAAGTCCAATAATGGTTTTTTGAAACATAGATATGGTTAATTAGGTTCTGATTGTTTGAGAGAACACTCGAGAGTGTTAGGCCTATAACAACATATGGCTTGCCTTCAACCAATCCTAAATGCGTTTGGAATTGAACTTAGTCGAATAGATCAGGTTGGGTAGTGGAGAGTTCGTCGAAGATCGTTTGGAAATGTAACCAGCCGATATACTCACTGCCTATATGCTTATGCGAGTATTGCGCTTTTTAGTGGGGCACCATTTTGGGTTTTATGCCACATGCCTCTATCAGTAATTGCTGTTGGCAACAGCGTTCCAATGCCGAAAACCAGAATGCTGCAGAGTCGATGCTGTGGCGGCTGGCTGTGAGTAACCCGTGGTTTTGATGGATGGCAGCTTTATTGTTACCAAATGCTGCTGACACTTCATAACCGGCCTTAGCTTCTACTGCTACTTTTCCGCCTTCGTCTGCGATTACCACATGGTCTTCGTAAAAGGCAGAGGCGTCCTGACTGATGGGATCCAGTGGTCGTCCAGTAGCCGCCCAGGCGGTTCCATAAATCGTATGGGCATGACACATGGCCAGTATCTCGGGATGATCCTCATGCACCGCACCGTGCAAGACGAATCCAGCCTGATTGACCGCGTAGTTGCCTTCTATGAATTTGCCAAAATGATCCACGAGGATAATATTCGATACGCAGACCTTTGAAAATGGAACGGCCATCGGATTAGTCCAATAGAGTTCAGGTCGTTCCGGGTCGCGGATGGTCAGATGTCCCGCAAAGCCAAAATCAAAACGGCATTTGTGGAAAAACCTACAGGCCGCGGCGAGGTGTTCTTTCAAATGACGTCGATGATCGTCAAAATTATCAAACTCTGGTTCTTTTGGGAAAATACGATCTTCCTGGTCTGGTTGATATAGGGATACTTTCTCTTCAATCATCCCTATATAATACGCGTGGCCATTCAGGTATTCGATAACAAAGTTTAGTTCTTTGTTTTCGCTTATCCAAACGACCTAATTCCTTTGCTTGTGTAAGTTCTTTGCTTGTGGATAGTGTGTTATTCGAATTTTCGAAATGAAATACCCCATAAGTACATTACTCTTTGTTCTAACCGGTTTCTCTATGCTTTGGTCGGCTGATCAAGCGACTCTGGAAACGATCACGTTGCCGATTCGTGTGCTTCGTCTCCAATCGGATGCCGATGAACGCCTTCATTGTTCCATGTCGGATGAAGAGATTCGCGAACAATTTGTCACGGTGAATCAAACCTGGGATCAGGCGAAAATTGTATGGGAGATCGAATCGATTGTAGATATCGAAGCCGCCAAGCCAAAGGCTTTTGCTGAGGCGATGAAAAACCCGCGCGGCCGTTTAGCCAATGCGCTGGCATCCAATGTTTCAAAGAAATATTTGCTTAAAGGTGGATTCAATGCGGTGTTCGCCGAGGATTATGAAAAGAGCATGGGAGGTGTATTCATTCCGCAACAACAAGGCTTGGTGTTTTACGCGAAAAAAGGTCCTAAGGGAATTCAGACACCTGCCGTCTTGGCCCACGAGTTGGGCCATGCATTGGGTTTGCCACATACGATCTTTGAAAAGGGCAACAATCTAATGATGGGATCAGGCCCGGAACGAGTTCCAACGCCGACCAAACCGATTACAGCATCGCAGATCAAAATCGCACGCGCCATTGCAAAAACTGAAAAGCCTTTTTCGCCCAAACAGATTCGCACTCCATCCAATGATTCTGAAAAACTGTGGAAGCTCTTCGATGTGAATGGTGATGGAGTCATGACTATTTCCGAAGTGGCTAAGAGGCATCAACCCTTTGTTGTAGACTTTTTAAGGAAAGCTTCGCGAGCGCCAGACGATATCCTTACACGAAAAGACTACGATTTTATCCAAGGGCTGCAGCGACAAGGACAGCAACCACAGCGCCGACCGGGGCAAGGAGGAGGTCAGCCGGCTGGACGAGCCTGGGGACCGCAAATTGTGCCTCTGATTTTTTCCAGATTCGATAAGGATGGAAACGACATTATTACTCGGGAAGAAGCGAGTAATCCTGGCTCCTTAGTCAATGAGTATTTTGATAAGTGGGATAATGAGACAGATCAGAACGGCCAATTAACCAAAGACGAAATTACTGAGCGTCTAACTGCTGAACCAGCTGTGCAAGGTGCGTTGAGACGGCAAGGCAGATAACTCTATTTTAAGTGTAGTGCGCCGATGGCTGTCTTTTCCAATTCGAAGACCAGCACCGGTATTTCGTTTTCTCCGAAAAGTGTGAGTTGCTTGGGTCCTGGGGTTGTCGGAAAGAATAACGAGCCCGCACCGGTTTCGCCTGGATCAATGACAACAGGGAAGTCTATGTCA
The DNA here is from genome assembly GCA_938075565.1 of uncultured Opitutales bacterium. GTDB lineage: Bacteria > Verrucomicrobiota > Verrucomicrobiia > Opitutales > UBA2995 > UBA2995. The sequence goes on from CALJGU010000156.1 coordinate 4,898, forward strand.
CGTTTTGAGAATTCTACTTCCGCTTTTTTTCTGTTCTTATGGTTTATCACTTGAACCCCAACAACGTACCCCCCCACCAGCCATGGTAAAGCGGCCATACCTGCAGCAGCTGAAGCTGATCCGCCAAGATATGCGGAGGTTGCCAAAA
>CALJGU010000157.1 GCA_938075565.1 uncultured Opitutales bacterium
CCGACATTCCATGGAGAAAACAATCTGCCCAGGTAGTCACACACATTCAGAAGATTGATAACAACGGCCAGCCCAGAAAAAGGAACGAAGCAACACCCGGGAAATTCTGGGCCCAATCCTGGAAGCAGAAACCATTTGTCGTCTACGGCCATACGCCTCGAAAGAACGTCTTCAAACGCCGCTACTCGCTGGGCATAGACACTGGCTGCGTATGGGGAGGCAAACTTACTGCACTGATCCTTCCGGAGAATGAAATCGTCCAGGTGAACTCAGCTAAAAATTATATAAAAGGATAAACAAACAACTTTCCAATCATCATGAGCGAACACTCAGAGCCACTCATTCCACATCTCGGACTTCTAGTCCTCGATATTCAACCCCCATTCCTAGAGGTCATTGGCACCGCAGATTCACTAGTAGGTCGAAGCGCATTCGTGCTTGAAACCACTCGACTGTTTGGCATACCTACTCTTTTCACGGAGCAACGCCCCGAGGTCCTTCAACCGACCGTAGCAGAACTGAGCGATTTACTCCCCGATGCACCACGGATTGCAAAGACCGGTTTCTCAGCCTTAACAGAGCCAACGATCGAAGAATGGATCCAGGAGAACGACATCCAACACATTCTCATTGCTGGACTCGAGACCTCCATTTGCGTTTACCAAACAGCTCTGGATGCTATCAATGAGGATATAGAAGTTACTCTACTAAGTGATGCGATCGGCTGCCGACGAGAACAGGACGGTGAGGTAGCACTGGCGTCCTTACGTATTCACGGAGCACACTTACTGCCAAGCGAATCCATCTTTTACAGCATACTCCGAGATTCAATGCATCCCCGATTCAAAGAATTTACGGCTTTAGTAAAAAAATACTCGGATAAATAAAGTTTCCCTGTTTGCTAGGAAGAGTCTCTCTTAACCTGGCAATGACTGCGGCGAACACATCCTCCGAAAACAAACCGGAAAAGTCCGGATACGACCTGGAGTACCTACTCAGCCTCGACCCGGATGATATTGGCTCCCTCAAGGAGTCACAATTGTCCGAGACTCCTCCCGTCGAGTTAGCCCACTTAATCGACAGGCTCGATTTAGAACATCGCAGGGAGTTGTTGCGCATGGTTTCGGATGAGGTTGCGACCGAGATCATTGCTGAGATGGATGTGGAGGCCAGCGCCGAAGTATTCGAGAATATGCAGGAACCGCGCGCGGCTAAACTGTTAGAGGAGTTAGACCCAGATGACGCTACAGACTTGGTAGCTGAACTTGAGGACCAAAAAAGAGAAGACCTCCTCAACAAAATGGAGCCTGAGTCGGCCCAAGAGATTAAGGAACTCCTGGAATACGATCCCGATTCGGCTGGCGGGGCAATGACCCCAGACGTGTGTTCCATCCGCGATTTTTTTACCGCTGACGAAGCAATTCAAGCGATCCGTGATCAGGCGTCCGAACTTGAGACCATTTACTACGTATATGTGGTGGATGCGGAGGAGAAACTGCTCGGGGTAGTTTCCATGAAGGATCTGCTACTCTCATCTCCTGAGACCAAGGTGACCAAGCTCATGGAAACTCAAATGCTGGGCATGCTGGAGCCGGATACAGACAAAGAGCAAGCAGCCAACATGATGGCTGAATACAACTTAATTGCCCTACCTGTCGTCGACAGCAACAGCAAGCTACTTGGAATCGTGACCCACGATGATGTCATCGATATTATCCAAGCTGAGGCAACTGAGGATATTCAAAAGCTTGTGGGTGCAGGCGCCGATGAAACCATCCACCATAGCGTTGGCTACAGCCTGAAGAAGAGACACTTCTGGCTGCAGGTAAATTTATTCACGGTCGCATTAGCGGCCGGAGTCGTTTGGTTTTTCGAGGAACAGATTGCTACCCTTACCTTTTTGGCCGTTTTCATGCCCATTATCGCAGCGACTGGGGGCAACACAGGTGCCCAGACCTTAGCTGTAGTGATTCGTAGTTTAGCACTCGAAGATGTTCATGACACCGATAAATTCAAAATCTACCTCAACGAACTCTTCAAAGGAATCATAAATGGACTCGGAGTCGGCCTCATTGGAGCAGGCTTGGCCTATGCACTTGAAAGAGATGCAATGACCTCCCTTGTCGTATTTGTGGCGATGGTGTTAACCATGGGAATATCCGGATTCAGCGGAGCATTTATTCCTCTGTTTTTAAAACGCATTGGTCTCGACCCCGCACAAAGCTCGTCCATCTTTCTAACAACCATAACCGACATAACCGGTTTCTTCATTTTCCTAAGCCTGGGATCCTGGCTACTACTATAATCGTATTATGAATTTGGATACTATAAATACCATCAATGACATTAAGAAAATGGACCACACCCAGGGCGTACCCGTCCAAGGTGTATTCGTCCTAAAAAAGAAAGCTAACAAGAAGGCGAAAAACGACTCGACCTACCTGAGTCTGGAATATGGAGATCGCACAGGAAACTTCCATGCTTTCTGCTTTGGTGACAACCCGATCTATCCGAGGATCGAATCCATAAAAGAAGGCTCACCCGTATTCGTCGGTTTAACAACTGGAGTATACCAAGGGCGATTCTCCCCTCGCCTCACAGAAACACGACTTCTCACCGAAGAAGAACTTGCAAATCCAGATCTGTCTTCACGCTTAGTAGAAACATCACTGGAAAATGCCGATGAGCTTTGGGAAGAGTTTCAATCCTTTGTCGCAGATATCGAAAACGAAAAGCTAAGAGAGACAGTCCGCCTGGCCATTGATGACATAGAATTGGGATTTCGATCAACTCCAGCTGCCATAGCAATGCACCATGCTTACCGGCATGGATTAATTGAGCACACCATCCATATGGCTCGAGCCTGCAAAGCGTTGTTACCTCTCTACAAGGAAGTAGATCCAAGCCTAGCCATGGCAGGCCTATTATTACACGACATCGGTAAAGTCATCGAATACGAAGGCGAATTAAGTGTGAGCAAAAGCCGAACCGGCATCCTCCAGGGGCACGTGGTGCTAGGTTATCGGATGGCACGAAAAGCGGGCATGCTCGCCAAGCTTGAGCCTGATCTTCTCGAAAGACTGGAACACATTATCCTTTCCCACCAGGGCGAACTGGAATGGGGAGCTGCAGCCATGGCTGCTACTCCTGAAGCCGTTTTCGTATCTATGATCGATAATCTTGATGCGCGCATGGGAATGGTACAATACGCACTAAGGCATCGAAGTGATGACAAACCCTTTAGCGACTATTTACCGGGACTTAAATCGCCGTTGCTAACGACACCAGTCAAAGAACCCTTGCCCGAGTTGGACATAAACGCTGAAGACTTAGAAAACTCTTTAGAGCTCGAATAGGTATCTTTTCTTTGATCAAGACTCAGCGATTATAAATCGCACAAAACAAGCGGTTTCACAGGGCACCTTCACCAGGAATGAATCCCCTGTATTTTCAATTCTGATGCCATTGAGGAAATCCGTTATGGGAATCCATGTGGGGCTTGCTAAATCATCGGTGTACTCAGCCGAAATCGAGATATCGACTGCATTAGGATTTTTCAAATAGCTATAGACAACATACTCATTCGAAAGAATTTGTTGAAATCCAAACTGAGGCAGTTGAATAGCAGTGGGCGATGTGGGATCCGAACCTATTACGTATTCGATAAGATTAATCAATCCATCCAAGTCGGGATCTAACTGCGCATCCGTTTCCTCTGAAAAAGGATTTTCGAATGCCACTTCTTTCCATCGCTGCACTCCACTTGAAGCTACCGTCACCGAAGCCGGATCTGAGCTCAAAGTGTCTCCATCTTTAGAAACCAGGACATCATACACTCCTTCATCCATGCTAATTGCCTGAGAAATAACAAGAGTCGTTGAGGTTGCTCCAGGAATTTCAAGTCCATTTTTTCTCCACTGGAAACTGGCGCCGTTTTCATCCTGAAGTGCCACCTCCAAATCAAATGCTGCACCCCACGCGGCCGAAACACCTTGAGGTTGCGCCGTGATAGTCGGACCCTTCTCACGAATATAAAACGTAATAGCCAAAAGAGTAGAATCTCCCTGGTGCCCCTTCTCCTCGTAAGCCCATATATCGAGATTATGAACACCCTTTTTCGTAGGAATTCCATCTATCGTTCCGACTCCAAACTCAGAAACAATAGGACTCAGAGAAAGACCGTCAGGAGCGGCTCCCCCCAATCTATAGGATTTCACAACGTAATCAGAGGATGCGAAACTCAGACGAAAGTATTCTCCCACATAAGCGGTGGTATCGCCATATCCTTCTAGTAGTTTAACTGAAGCTGTAGCTCCGGTCACAGCATTCATACCACCTACAACCGTTGCAGTGCCACTCACCCATTTTAGCAAAAATGATGCCCGTGGCAAAAGGTTGGAGTTTCTTTCCAAAAGTACTTTAAAAACCGGTGCACGGCTTAAGAGAATTACGAGTGCATATACTGACACTTGAAACCTCACACAAAACGCCGCGACCTTTTTCTTTAAATCCCTATCCATTCATTGACCTCCCGCATCCATAATTCAGGACGCTTTAAATCTTAAAACAAATGAGGAAACTAAGAGGACTAGTCTCTTAGCGAAAGGAGCTGAGGCTTTTTTAAAAGTTTTTTATCCCGAAGACGATTCCGATTTTGCCCCCTGAACAATTAGCCAGAGAATAAAGACGGTAATACCTGCAAGTATTAGCGTACCCAAGTTTAGACCCACGCCATTTAAGAATACTAACCCAAGCCCACCAGCGAAGAGCACATACCAAGCCATAGGAATAAGGGTCTTACGAATTACGCTTCCTTCCTTACCTAGTAGGCCGACCGTTGCAGAAGCCGCTACGACATTGTGAACACAAATCATATTTCCAGCCGCTCCACCTACTGCCTGTAGCGATACCACGATGTATTCTGTAACTCCGATATTTTGAGCCATCTCAAATTGGAAGAGCGAAAACATCATATTACTGATGGTGTTACTCCCTGCGATAAACGCTCCCAAAGCACCAATAGTCGGGGCAACCAAAGGCCACATAGAACCGAAGAGTTCAGATACACCTTGCGCAAGAACTCGCGGCATCGCTTCCAAGGTTGCCGACTGGGTATTTAAAAACACCTGAACCATAGGTACTGCAAAAATCAAGGCCGAGGCGGCACCGAGCAGCGTGTGCCCTGACTCTTTCCAGGATCGCTTAATCTGCTCTCCGTTCATCCTGAATATGCCGTAGGCGCATACCACTGTGACAATAAATAAAAATCCTGGCAGGTATAATGGCTGAGATTTGGTCGAAATGGCCGTTCCAAAAATATTACTCCAAGAAAGCGTTAAACCAGATTGAGTAATGAATCCTTTAATCGCCGGAACCGTTCGCGTTATGACCAGGAGAACGGCGACAATAATGTAAGGAGACCAGGCCTTAAAGAAGTGCCCCCGCGAGACTTTCATCTCGGCATCGTGTGCGTCTACATGAAATTCTCCCCTCCACTCATCTTCCCAATCTTCTTCACGAGGGAAACTCCAAATATTTTTTGGCTGCAGAAAACCTGCTTTGGTAGCGCTCACGACAATCACAAGCCCTACTAAGGAGCCTAACAAAGATGGGAACTCAGGACCTAAGAACCGACCCAAAAGCATATATGGAATGGTAAATGATGCACCCGCGAAAAGTGCAAACTTCCAAATGGCAAGGCCTTCACGAAACGATTTTTTACTTCCGAAAAATCGCGTCATTATTGCCAACATAATTAATGGAATAAAAGTGCCAATGATCCCATGGAACAAAGAAACGGTAGCACCAATTGAGTGCAAATAAACTTCATGAGACACTCCCAACTCAGTCAGTAACTGCTGCACTTGCGGCTGCTCTGAAAGCCCTGTGTTTACACCCACGAGAATAGGCGTTCCTACAGCACCAAATGAAACGGGCGTGCTTTGTATAATTAAAGCCACTACAACTGCAGCCATCGCAGGAAAACCAATAGCCACAAGCAATGGAGCAGCGATTGCTGCAGGGGTTCCAAATCCTGCAGCTCCTTCAATGAAAGAACCAAACAACCAGGCAATGATAATTACCTGCACTCGCCTATCCGGTGAAATATCCACAAATCCCTGCCGAATCGCATGGATATCACCACAAGCCTTCAGAGTATTTAGAAGCAATATTGCTCCAAAAACAATGAACAGTAAATTCAATGCAGTGACCAGGCCATGAATGGATGCAGCACCGATTTGGGGAGCCGAAGTTTTCCATACGGTAAACGCAATCAGCGCAGTAAAGAAATAGGCTACCGGCATGGCCTTTTTTGCTGGCCACCTTAGGATCACCAAAAAGATGAACACCACTAAAATGGGTGTAAGAGCCAACAACGAAAGCAAAGACAGGGGTAATTCAGACATAATTGAAACTTTGGAGAATTGAGACAGTGAATGATCAAAGAGCCATGGCTCTTCTTCGCTAAACTAAACAGTGAAAAGACCAGGTGATCAAGCCTTGGATACATTCTTTAATTGGGATGAGAAAAGTAAGAACACTCGACCGGGAGCATCTTCGAAATTTGACAATTTAAGGATTGGACATGTCTATCATCTACAAGAGACTTTGAGCTCAAACATCGTATCAACCATTCAATATATTCGAATAATTTGTCAGGCGAAGACCAATCTCCTCCTAGCCACTATTCCGAATCGCCTCTACACTTAGATATGTCTCGCGAAGACGATAGATCACTCCGCTTCTACAATGAAGTCCTTGGACTAGACCACCTCCATTATGGAATATGGGAGGGCAATGAAGAGCTAACAATTGCCAATTTAAAAGAAGCTCAACTCCGCTACGAAAACTTTCTGATCAGTAAGCTACCTTCCACAGCCAAAAAAGTCCTGGATGTTGGCTGCGGAACTTCAGCTATGACCCAGCGTATGCTTTCAATGGGCTTGGAGGTACACGGTCTTTCTCCTGATAAAACTCAAAAGGAGAACTTTACGCAGAATCTAAACGTTCCCTTTTACCACTGTTTATTTGAAGACTTTGATTCTGATGAACGTTTCGATTGCATGGTAATGAGCGAGTCAGCTCAATATATACCATTTGTTCAGCTCTTCGAAAAAGTAAGGAAACACCTAAACCCAGGGGGGCACTTGATGATCTGCGACTATTTCGTGCTCGATCACTCTGAAGGGGTATTAGCAAAAAGCGGACACAACCTGAATCAATTTAAAGCGGAATCAGAGCAGCAGAGATTTAAACTTATTGATGAACGTGACATAACAGAAGAGACAGCCAAAACGTTGGACATGGCCCTTCTCTTGGCTGAACGAATTCTCAAAGCAGCTGAAATTTTTTCCGAAAAACCAAGACAAAAACATCCCATTCTATCCAAGATTCTATTTCGCTTATTCAGGAAGAAATGGGACAAAATAAATCGCGATCGCGATCTCATCGATTCAACCGCTTTCAAGGATCAGAAACGTTATCTTTTTCTCCTCTACGAATGCCAAGAGCAGGAAGGATAAACTTTCTCCAGGAGTTTAAAAATAAACGCTCCCGGTTGGATCCATCCGGGAGCGTCTAGACCTTAGGCCTAAGGCGTCTACCCTAAGAAATATAAATGCTTAAAAGTGTTTGATAGATTCTTAGGGTCAAAATCTTCAAAAGTAGAGGAAAGTGTCCGGATACTCTACAACCCTCAGACGATT
>CALJGU010000158.1 GCA_938075565.1 uncultured Opitutales bacterium
GTGTATTGCTTTCTTTGATGATCGACCATGATCATTGAATTATCAGCACTCTTAAAGATGACTGAGCCATCTTTCGACCCTTGGCCCTGCATTTCCATGTGCAGATCTTTGCCTTCAATCGCCACTGTCATCTTACCTCCCGCATTCATGTCCTGGAATTCTTTGGTGTTTAAAGTATAAACAACTCCGGCGGTTAAGGTTGATCCAGTAATGCAGAGGGTGAGGAGTGTGAGGACAAAAAGTGATCTGTGTTTCATGACTTGAGATTCGTTATTGGATTCAATGAGGTTCAAACAAGAACATATGAGAAGTATAGATGTGAGTGCAGCACTTTTATTGTGATACGTAAGAATTTCCCTGTTCGGGTGTGATTCTGTCTCGATTCTGTTGAATGATCCGATCTATTTAGATCCTATGCAAAAATCCACAGATTCCATTTCCCATTTGCCGGGTAGCTCCCGTCGTACGTTTTTAAAGTCTACAAGCGTAAGCGTTGCTGGTGCCGCTTTGCTTCCTCTGTTATTCCAGGTTCCACTAACTGCGGCTCATCATGCGGGAACCAAGCCCATGGGTATTGCTCTGGTCGGATTGGGTAACTATGCGATGAAGCAACTGGCTCCCGCATTGCAACAGACCAAAAACTGTAAGCTCGCTGGCCTTGTATCAGGTACGCCTGAGAAAAAAGAAAAGTACGGCAAGCAGTACAGCATCTCTGATGAAAATATATACAGCTATGAGACGTTCGATCAGATTGCCGACAACAAGGACATCGATATTGTCTACGTCGTTTTACCGAACTCCATGCATAAGGAGTACGTGATTCGAGCCTCGAAGGCGGGAAAGCATGTTATCTCTGAAAAACCATTGGGGATAAATGCGGCTGAGTGCGAGGATATGATCCGGGTCTGTAAGGAAAACGGCGTGTCACTGAATGTTGGGTACAGGTTGCATTTTGATCCCAACCACCAGGAGATCATTCGCATGGCCAAGGAAAAACCGTTTGGAGACGTCACTTACGTGCATTCTGAATTTAGTTTCCCAATAGGAGACCCTACTCAGTGGAGATTGAGAAAGGCATTAGCTGGAGGTGGAGCTGTTTACGACATAGGTGTGTATTGTATCCAAGCCGCGCGCTACGCAACAGGAGAGGAACCCATCGCGATAACTGCACAGGAGTATAAAACTGATTTCGATAAATTTGCCGAGGTGGACGAGACCGTTACATTTCAGTTGGAATTTCCAAGTGGAGTGATTTCCAATTCAACAACCTCGTACAATGCGAGAGCGAATCGTTTATTTGTGAGCTACCGAAATCGCGGGACCGCACTCATTGAACCCGCCTATAGCTATGGCGGAATTAAAGGTAGTGTGAACGGAAAATTGATGGGATACGAACCGGTGAATCAACAGGCCAAGCATATGGATGCAGTTAGCAAAAGTATTCTTGAAGGGACGGATTCCACGGTTTCGGGACAAGAAGGCTTACTTGATATGAAAGTCGTAGATGCACTATACAAGTCGCTTGCGTCGGGTGGAGCGCGCACTGAAATCGGCTAAACCAAGGTGCTGTTTTAGCTCCTCTTAAACCAGAAGGTCTCTCAATCCAAAGAGGCTAATAAATAATCCGGTAGCCAAAAAGAGAAAGGTCCAACTTAGCTTCAAGAATAGTGGGCCATAACGTTTTTCTGCCTGAGCTCTTAGGGCTCCAATAGCGAATCGACCGCAGAGCCCAATGAGAATCAAACCGGTCCACACAAATCCAAAGTGCAAGAAGGGACTAGTGCTAGAATGGGTCCCGATGGCTTTTCCGTCTGATGAGAAAGTAAACCCAAGAAAGAACAGCAAGCAGGCCACGAGCAGAAAATCCACGATGCTGCGCAATACGAACGAGCGATACTTGTGCTCGAGTCTTTTGAGTTTATGTTTTCGACTTCTGGGCATGACACAGAGATGGACGGGAGAGGTGAATGGATGGATTGAGTTCGAGTTGTTGCACGCAACGAGATTTATTGAGAACTGACTCATAGTCTTACAGTTAGCGAATTCTGCGGATTTCCGGGTATGTTTCCCCCAGTTTTTACAGAAGTGAGGGATATTTTACTGGGCTAATTTTAGCTGATATCCCGAACCTTCTGTTGGTTTAAGTGCTTTATTACTTGGGAATCGCTGTAACCCAGGTCGCTTTAAAGCCGTTATTTCAGCATCTACAATCACTAAGCTTATGCACTCTATACTAAGAATTAGAACGATTTTACTACTCCTCTGCCTCTCGATACCCGCTGTTGTTTTCGGGCAAGTACCCACTGAGGACACACGATTACTAACAGGCTCGTTGCTCGATCGTGCTACCATTAAGCCAGGAGAAATGGTTCCGGGGGATCTGAAAGTTTATACCGAAGCTGGGGAGGAGAAAACGCTTTTGGAAGTCATTCGAGGCAATCACACCGTACTTGTTTCTGGTTGTCTGACGTGCCCCATATTTCATCGAACCTATCCTGGAGTTGAAGCCGTGTATCAGGATTATAAGGACGTCGATGATGTTCAGTTTTTCTATTTATATAAGACCTTAGCCCATCCCGAGTATCAGGGGTATGTGCAGCCGGCTACTTTGGAAGAGCGCCTTGCTCACATCCCTGAAGTAAAACGAGTATTGGATACCTCCTTGGCTTGGTTGTGCGACAGTATGGATAATGCCATTCGACACACTCTGGGATTGGGCCCCAACTCCCAAATTATTTTCAATCCCGCAGGAGAGATTGTGTATGCGCTAGGTTGGAGTGATGGAGATGTCCTTCGCCGAGAATTGGTCAAGCTGATCGGGGATACCGATACTCACACTACCGTAGCCGATTTGAATCTGGATCGCCAAAAAAGTGCCATGGATGAAAAGACGGTACAAAAAGGAAAGCTTGAAAGTCCCTCCTTTAGTGAACCATTGGTGCCACTTCAAATTACCGCCAAGGGTGATTCCAAGCAACCTTTGTATGTGAAGCCACGTGTTGAAGTTACTCAGGGAGTACTTCAAAGAGGTCGCGGAGAAATGTATCTTGGGTTTCACCTGGACCCCATTCATCACGTTCATTGGAACAATTTAGCAGCGCCCTTGCAGTATGAGCTGAAATTGCCAGAGGGCGTTTACATGAGCCCCCGCAGGGGAGCTGCTGAAGAGGTGGCTGTCGAATCCGATGCAGATCCTCGGGAATTTGTGATTGAAGTTACCAGTTCAATTCCGGGTGAGAAGTTTGATCTTAGTTTCCACTACTTTGCCTGTAGTGATGAGGAAGGCTGGTGTGTGCCCGTTACTCAAACCTATGAGGTTACCTTAACTGCTGACCAAGATGGTGGTAGTACGATGGGGCGTTCCTTCAATCGCGGAGGGGGTCGGCAAAACAATCAGGCAGGTCGGGGACAAGGTCGCGCTCCCGGTGGACGTCAGCCCATGAACGCTGCTCAATTGAAGGAACGTATCCTGCAAGCAGACGCCGATGGAGACGGGAAAATCTCCGAGTCAGAAGCACCACAGCAAATGGCGAATCAATTTCAGCGAGTGGATCAGGATAGCGATGGATTTTTAGACGAGGCAGAAATCGATACCTTTGTTTCCAGATCTCGACCAGGTGGACAGGGTGGACAGGGTGGACAAGGCGGGCAACGGCCTGCAACTGCCGGACAAGGCGGTCGCGGAAACCCAGTCGCTCAGCTTCGCAACATGGATAGCAATGGTGACGGAAAAATCACGCGAGATGAAATGCCTGAGCAATGGCAGCAACGATTTGATCGCATGGATGCGAATGGAGATGAAGTCATCGATGAGGAAGAAATAGAGGCTATGGGTAACCGCGGTCGCGGAGGTCAAGGATCCCAACGAGGCCGTGGTGGACGGTGACCGTAGCTGATGTTTCCATGAGGGTGGAAAGGTAGGGCAACAGCCTCTTGCTATGCCGTAGGCCATTGAAAGCAATCCGAATGAATCGGCGGAGTGGGGACGCTCTCGCCCTACCAAGCAAGCATTACGCCTCTGCTAATTTTCCGAATCGGTGGGCAATCGCTAGTGCAGGATCGAGAGGCACCTCGACCGGAGAAACATCAACTGGATTATCAATTTTTGGAGTCGGTCTGACTGATTTACCCTCGTACTGAGGCAGCCATTGCCTTTGAGCTTCCAGCATTTCGCTCACCATTTCACGGATATCCCTCAGCGTGAGGACAGACGCCGTGAGTGGGTCCATTGCGATAGCTTGAACCAGTGCTTCAGGATCACCTTCCAGGCCAGCTTTCACGGCAAGTCCTTGAACGTTGACGTTGGTCATGTTCAACGCCGCGCACTGAGGCGGCAAGTCACCGACCGTGGTGGGGTGGAGTCCCAATCGGTCGACGTAAGTGGGAACTTCCGCGCAGCATCCGTCAGGCAGGTTGGTTATATACCCATCGTTTCGCAGATTTGCACTGAAGCGAAAAGGCACGCCTGTTTCATGTGCTTCCAGGATATGCGACGCATACTCGGCGCTCCGTGGTTGCAATTCGGTCGATTCGATCGATAGCGGATCCATCACGGAAAACTTCTCTGCAATGTCAGCACAGTATTTGTAGTAAGCGCCGGTTTCTCCACCGAACGATGGCTCGTCGCAGTAAGTATCAAGAGCTTCTTGGTTCTTCCGAAAGTAAGGTAAGTACTCGGAGAGGTGCCCGGTGCTTTCGGTCATAAAATACCCGAAATGTCGCATGACTTCACCACGTACTTTTTCGTGCACGTAGTATTCCGGTTTCTCAAAGTTCGCTTTCAATATTGGGTAGAGGTCTTCGCCTTTGTGCTCGAGCTTGGTGAACCAGCCCATGTGATTAATCCCTGCAGAAATAAAATCGATTTCATCTTTTGGGCGATCGGTGTAAGAAGCGATCAGATCCATGGTGGTTTGCACGCCGTGGCAGAGTCCAACGGAGCGAAGTCCCTCCACGGTACCAAGAGCCCAGCAGCACATGGCCATGGGATTGGCGTAGTTGAGGAGCAGAGCATTCGGGCAAAGCTCGCGCATATCTTCAGCAATTTCCATCAATGCCCAAATATGTCGTGATGCTCTGAATACACCACCTGGTCCAAGCGTGTCACCGATGCACTGGTCGACGCCATACTTCATAGGTATCTCATAATCGACCTTGAAGGCATCAACGCCTCCTACCTGTATCATCACCACGACATAGTCGGCATCCCGCAGAGCTTCTCGCCGGTCAGTGGTTTTAGTAACCGTGGCATTGATATTGTTGTCGTCGATCATGCGTTGGACAAACGAATGCATTTTGTCCAAGCGGGTATTGGTCAACGCCATGAGAGAGTATTCACTTCCCTCAAGTGCTGGCGTGGCCAGAAAGTCATTCATGAGAGTTTTGCAGAAGACGAGGCTACCTGCACCGATGATTGCTACTTTTGCCATGGGGTATTCCTTTCTTAGGGTGGATTTAGAATCTATTAGATAATGCGTTCATTCCCGCCATCGACGGTGAATTGAGCGCCTGTCGTTTTAAGAAAAGTATCTCCAGCCAACGTTGTGACTGCATCGGCCACCTCGACTGATTTTACGGGTGTCTTCATTACATTCCGCGACATGTACTCGTCGACGGTGAGACCGTATTTTTCTGCACGTGATTCTAGTACTCCTCCCGCCCAGATGGCCGTGTCGAAGACGCAATCGGGATGCACGATGTTTACTCGCACATTGTATTCGCCCAATTCCAGCGCGGCTACGCGCATGAGTTGGTTTAAACCAGCTTTGCCCACCGAATAGGCCGAGGCTCCGGGTCCTGGAGCGGGAATGTTCTTGGTGCCAATAAAAATAAATGACGGATCGATGCCCAGCTTCTGGAAAGGAATGCTGTATTGCATCAGGTTTTTGTGCTGAGTGAGGTTCAAGGCCAAGCTAATGTCCCACGGCTTGTCGTCCATCTGGTCGATGTATTGGCCTTGAGGGAAGATCCCGGCGTTGCTCACTACGATATCCAGTCCGCCAAAGGTTGAAACGGCTGTCTCAACAGAGCGTTTTAGTGCGTCCCGATCGGTAACATCACACACCTGACCAATGAAGGTCTCCTTCTGGAACATATTGACGATCTCTGGATTGAGATCGGTTGCGACCACAGCGGCACCTGCTGCGTGAAGTTTTTCGGCACAGGCTTTTCCAATACCGCTGGCGGCTCCAGTGACCAAGGCCACTTTCCCTTGAAGGGAGGGTGCTGTTTTCTTGGTCTTTAATTTCGCCTGCTCAAGTTCCCAATACTCAACGTCGAATACGTCTTTGGCAGAAAGGGCTTTCCATCCTCCCAGTGCTTCACCGTGCTGTACGACTTTTGCTGTGTGCTCAGCGATATCACTGATTTTTCCAGCTTCAGTGTAGGTAGCTCCAAAGGAAACGGTTCCTTGTCCTGGCCAGATTGCCCAACGAGGAGCTTTGTCCAGGCGGGTCATTCCATCGTCTTTATTTTCGTCAAAGTAGCTTTGGTAGGCCTCACCGTAGTTTGCCACGGCTTCCTCAACTTCGCCGTCGACTACTAAGGGAATTCGTTTGGTTAAAATGGAATGGTCGGGCGTTACAGGCCCGCGAGTTCCGATGTCGGAGATATTGTCCAGATCTGAAAAGCCGACTTGTTCGTCTCTTGAGTCCCATTTGGCTAAGACGGGAACACCTCGGGCAGCAGATACTGCTTTGCGGAGCTCTGCCAGTTTTATCAGATTAGGGTCGTTGGATCCTTTGGGGGCAGCGAGCGCGGTTGCGTTGTTGGCTTCCAGATAGGCTTCGGCCTTCGAAACTAAATCAATCGTGTTCTCGTAAGATGTTTTGGCGTCGTCATCGAATGTGAACAATCCGTGGTTTAACAGCACCATGCCGTCATAGTCATTCCAATCGATGTCCTTGGTCATTTCATAGACCTTCTTGGCGAGTACGAATCCAGGCATCACGTAGGGCACTACTATGATGCGTGCGCCAAACACTTCACGGATTTTGTCTTCCCCGCATTCCGTATTGGTAAGAGCGATGATGGCATCTGCATGCGTATGGTCCACGAAGCGATGTGGTATGACGGCGTGCAGGATTGCTTCAACTGACGCGTTGGGTGCCGCTGGGTTGAGCATGGCTACTCGCTGTTGAGCGACCATGTCGGTATCGGACAGGGTGTCGAGTTCGGCTAGCTTGAGCAGAGCTTTCATTCGCAACGGGGCGAATCCGGCTTCCTCAATCACGGCCAGGTCCCAGCCACTTCCTTTGCAAAAGAGCACATCCTCTTCCTCTCCGAAGAAGTCCTTGTCCTTCAGTTTGACCGAGGTGTTTCCACCTCCATGCAAAACCAAATCGGGATCTTTCCCGAGGAGACGGGAGGTGTAGGCTCTCAAGCCTTTGGGATCATTTGTGAAAGCCTCAGCTTCCGCGTCGTTCCATAAACTATTCATAGTGTAATGTACTGGGGGGAAAAAGTGGCTTCCGAGCCAAACGGGCGCTATGCCGGCTGTCAACGAAGACGGCACGGGAACTGAGAAAAATTTGAAGCGAGCTAAGCCCCCAAAGAGGCATACTCTGTCAGCAGATTTTCTTTGAAGGGTGGGCGAATGATTCCACGCTCGGTAATCAGGCCTGCGACGAGCTCATTGGGTGTCACATCAAAGGCCGGGCTGCGCACCTGTATGCCCTCTGGTGCCGTTCTGCGTGCGCCGAAATTAGTGACTTCTTCAGGATCCCTTTCTTCAATCGGAATACCACCACCTTCTGGCATGTCGAAATCAATGGTCGAGTAGGGAAGGGCTACATAAAAGGGGATACCGAAGTGTTTGGCCAGAATGGCTACACCTAGAGTGCCGATCTTGTTCGCAACATCTCCATTGGCCGCCGTTCTGTCGGTGCCAGTGATGACGATATCGATAAGACCCTGAGACATGATATGGGCTGCCATATTGTCTGTAATGAGCGTGACATCGATTCCGGCTTGTTGAAGTTCCCAACTCGTTAGTCGGGCTCCTTGTAATAGAGGGCGCGTTTCGTCGGCATAGACTCGGAATGGCATCTTATTCCTGTGAGCAACATACATGGGAGATGTGGCAGTGCCATATTCTGAGGTGGCGAGCGAACCCGCGTTGCAGTGGGTGAGGATTCCACAGCCAGGTGTAATCAACTCAGCTCCATGAACGCCAATCATGCGGCAAAGCTCGCGATCTTCTTCATGGATGTTGGTTGCCTCGCCGAGCATGAGGTCCCAGAGCTCCCGGCTGTTGGCTACAGTTTGTTGCTTTGCAAACTCAACCATGCGTTTGAGGCCCCATTTTAAGTTTACCGCTGTGGGTCTGGCTTCTCCGAGCCAGGCGGCCTGGCTTTCTACGCGTGCCATAAAGTCGTCTACTGGGAGTTCTCGGTCTGCCTTGATCCCAACCAATAATCCGTAGGCTCCGGCTACCCCAATAGCAGGTGCACCTCGTACCTTGAGTGCTTTGATAGATTCTGAAACCTGCTCGATGGTCTCTTGCTTTTCGCCGATGACCGTTAGTGGCAATAGGGTTTGGTCGAGGAGATAAAGTTCTCCGTTTTCCCACCAAATGGTTTCTGGTAAATTAAGGCTGTTTTTTCGGATGGCGCAGTCTGACATAATAAATTCTGAATATTTAGATGGACGTTAAAGTGGTGATATTGTTTTGGCGAGCTCCACGACTTCTTCGATGGAATTAAATTGATCCCTTTGTGTGGCAAGTATTTTGCCTAATCGAAGGGTCATTCGTTCGATGCTTGCACGCTCCTCGAAATCTTTAATATCTGCAATGTCAGCGACTTTGGCTAGACCAAATATACGACGTAGCATCTTGCAGGCGGCAAATCCCAGAGCGTCACTCAAAACCTGTTCTAGGAATCGAGCGCGTTGTTGATCTGCATGAGCGGAGCCATTCGGGTAATCGAAATAAAGTGGATCTCCCTTCTGCTGGTGTTCTTTCCATAAGGCGTCGAACTTTTCCGAAAACTGATTCCATGTGTCGGCGATAGTATTGAGAATCCAAGTACGATATTGCCGAGGGTCATTCCCTAGGAGCTCTTGTCGATGTTGGTGGGAGAAATAGGACATGAAAAGATTTCCGATGAACGCACCAAGATCGAATCCCATGGGTCCATAAAATGAAAACTCTGGATCGATGACATAGGTTTCCTTTTCGTTAGCCATAATACTCCCAATGTGAAGGTCGCCATGCAGCATTGCTTCTGCGTTGTTCATGAACTTGTACTTCATCTCAGCAAGCGCTACCTTGAGCTCCCCGTCATGCTGGATGAAGTGGATGTCCTCCTCCGTCAAAGCCTCGTTATAATCGTTCGTCTCGTGCTTCTCGAACGCGAAGGTGAATACAAAGTCCTCAGTGAGCTTGCAGAGATCCTTGTTTATAAAGGTCGCGACTGCTTCCTTCTTATCGGCCGAGCTTAGATACCAGTCAGATGTATGGAACAAGGTTTGCGCGAGGAAGGTAGACATGTGATCTGCCAGAAGGGGAAAGGTTCTCCCTTCAATGATTTGGCCACGCAGAATTTGATGCTCTTTAAGATTCTGCATGATCACCACCGACATCTCGACACTGGAGTGATAGATAACTGGAACTAGCTGTGGACAAAGTTCTTTTTGTTTTACCAAAGCTTGGATTTCAAAGCGCATCCGCTCGCGACTTAGCGGGTAGGATTCCCCAACGACCCGCAGGTAAGGTACTGCTTGTTTGAGGGCCACGGTTTCGTCTGGCTTCTCTCGATTTGTGATGAGGAAGACGTAATTTAAGTTTCCATCTCCCACCTCTTCAATTTCCAGCGAGTCAAAATTGGAAAAGACCGACTGCATGCTTTCCAATGAGCGCAGGTATTCCGTGATCGAATCGGTCGCCAGAATTTCGTAAGCCATAGAGTAGTGGGAGTATCAAACGATTGAGTTATTTCGGTCAGGCTAAGGGCTCCTGAGCTTTGCTGTCAACGGACTGGCCTCAATTGAGGACTTCATTTTGAGACTTGATGCTTCTCGGGGTCGATATCAACGTATCGGCAGAATTGTGGGATCCCTCAACCCTCCCGTGTGTCCCCAATACCCTCCAACCCATAAAATCCAAAATTGTCATGCTTAAGAAATTATCCCTCTATCTATCTTGTCTATGTTCTGGCTTGGTTGCCTCCGCAGAAACTTCCATTTGGAAAGTCAGCTTAGGTGATTCCGAAATGTACTTGGGTGGAACCTTTCATCTATTGAGGCCCAGTGATTTTCCGCTGCCCGAGGAATTTGATGCAGCCTACCAGGATTCTACGAATCTGGTTTTCGAGACGGATATCGGGATGATGCAAGATCCGAGCATTCAGCAAATGTTCATGAGCAAAGGTATGCTCCAGGGGAAAACACTGACCGATGCGTTATCTGCCGAAACTTACCAAACGTTGTCTGAGGCCTGCGCCAATGTTGGCATACCCATCGACGCCCTTGCGGGATTCAAGCCTTCCATCGTGATGGTCACCGTAGCAGTGGGTGAGATGCAGAAAATTGGGCTCACCCAGGAAGGGGTCGACATGCATTTCTACAAGCGAGGCAATGAGGATGGTAAAGGCATTTTCTTCCTGGAAGATGTAGAGGAACAGATCGACTTCATTTGTGCCATGGGCGAAGGCAATGAGGATGAATTTGTTTCCAAATCATTAGGTGATTTAGATCAGGCAAAAAGCGAGCTAGAGGAAATGGTCGGCTTGTGGAAAAGCGGAGACCGTGAAGGGCTTAATGAGCATACCAACACTACGATGAAGGAGGAATATCCTGATCTTTATCAATCGCTGCTTGTTGATCGGAACAACAATTGGATGCCGCTCATCAAAACACTTTTTGATTCAGAAGAAAAAGAATTCGTTCTGGTCGGTGCAGCCCACCTGGTAGGTGAGGATGGTTTGCTAACTCAATTGGAAAAGCTCGGGTGTAAAGTGGAGCAGCTTTAATCGGCCGATTCTTTTTCATCAGAGTCAGCGGATAGTTCTTTGACTGCCTCCCTGACATCGTCGGGATTTGAATCAGGTGGCAAGGGATCCCCAAAGCTTACGGTTACTGGATAGGGAACTTTCTTGGGCCACTTGGTAAATACTTTGCCATCCTTGAAGCTGAAGATACTGCCCCAGACTCCGTTGAGATTCACCGGGACAATAGGCTCATCCAATCCTTTCATGATTCGTTCGAAGCCCTTTCGGAATTCGAGGAGTTCACCGGTTCTTGAGATACGTCCTTCAGCGAAGATGCATACCACTTCTCCGGCCAGGATTTGATCCCGAGCGTTCCGCAGTGCGAGTACCGTTTCCTTAGGGCGGACCTTAGTTGGGATGGGAATAACACCCAAGACTTTGGCTCCTGGTTTAAAGTACCATAAGTCGTGAATCTCCTTCGCCATGATAAAGCGAATCGGTCGATCCACGGATGCAAACAAGAGCAAGGCATCCACATAGGACATATGATTGGATACCAGAAGCAGTCCACCCTTGCTTGGTAGCTTTTCACGGTCATTCACCTTGATGCGATAAAGACTGTGTGTCGCGAACACCAAGAGGAGCCGCAGGAGAGAATCCGGGAGCAGCCATACGACATAGATCGTGCCTATGAGCGTTACGATACCCGTGAAAATAAAGATCTCACCTGTGCTTAGTCCGATGCGTTTGAGAAAGAAATACACCCCGGCGGCGAATACGATTCCCAGCCACGACAGCCAAGCCTGCATCGCAATAATCGAACCTTTTCGTTTGTGGTCAGGTCTCTGTTGGACCAAGGCGTTTATGGGAATGATGTAGAAGCCTCCAAAGAAGCCCAGTAAGGCGAGAAAGACAGCAAAACTTGTGGCGGTAAGTCCGTCCTGTCCGAGGCAAAGGCTAAATATGGATATGCCAACGGCTCCCAGTGGAATGAGTCCATACTCGACTTTGCGAGCCGATACGTAACCGGCTACGAAACTTCCAGCACCGATCCCCAAAGCCATCATGGCAAACAGAACGCTGGTATGGCGGAAGCTGAGTTCGAGCACATTGCGGCCATAGATCATGACCGCCTGTTGAACCATCGCTCCCAGAAACCAGAAGTAGGTACTTCCCAGTACGGAGAGAAACAGGACCCGGTCCTTTCTGGTGTATTGGAATTGCTCCCAAAACTCGGAGAAGAAGTTGAGTTTGAATTGCTTCTCAGGATTGGCAGCGGGTAGGGGAGTGATACCTCGGCTGGCCAGGTAGCCGCACAAGGCCAAGAGAATGAGAATGACTCCTGTGATCAATTGGTTGTCAAACCAGTCGAAGAAATATCCGCCTGCGATCGTTCCGAGGATAATGGTTAGAAAAGTACCGAGTCCGATGTATCCATTTCCCCAAGACAATCGCTTCTCTTCCAGGAGCTCTGGGATCAGTCCATATTTCACTGGTCCGAAGAAAGCACTCTGAGTGCTCATAAGAACGATCACCCCAAGTAGGAAAGGGACATAGCCAAGATAGAGTCCAATGGCGCCCAATGTCATAATCCCGATTTCAGCGGTTTTTATGTTAATGGCCATTGAGCGTTTGCTGTAATGAACGGCGCAGTAACCGCCAGCCATTGTGAAGATTATAAATGGAATCGCGAAGAGGGCCCCGACCAGAGAAACGAATGTATCTTGCTCCGCTTCACTTGTGAACTGACTCATGGCCGTGTAAATGACCACGAATTTGAATACGTTATCTGAGAATGCTCCTTGGCATTGTGTGGCAAAGAGACTCCAAAATCCATTCTTCCA
>CALJGU010000159.1 GCA_938075565.1 uncultured Opitutales bacterium
GATTGTGAGCACATGCAACTTAATTGTAGCTGTAGGAGGGGGTTTATCCCCCGATTTCTTCAAGGCCTCCATGCAATCGGGGGATAAACCCCCTCCTACAGTTCTCGCAACTCCGTACTTGAGCTACCACAAACTCACCTCACAATGATAAACATGTCCAATTCCGATTATCAAGTACCCGACTTTCTAAGAGAACTACTCGCCAGCCGATCCCCATCCGGACAGGAAGCAGAAGCCCAAGCTGTATTTGACTCATTCGTAGAGCCCAAAGCGGATAGCTACGAAAAGGATGTTCTCGGCAACCGAATTGCCACGCTCAATCCGGACGGTGATCCCTCAGTTCTTCTCGCGGGTCATCTGGACGAGCTCGGCTTTATCATCAAATACATCGATGACCGTGGATTTCTCTTTTTTGATGCTATCGGTGGCCACGACCGTATCATGATTTCAGGTCGTCGGGTTCGTATAACAACCAAGAACGGGGTTGTGACCGGTGTTACTGGTAAGCGAGCCATCCATTTGATGGATACGAGTGAAAGAGAAAAAGTGCCAAAGATTCACAACATGTGGATCGATCTGGGAGTCTCCAGTAAAGCCGAAGCAGAGGCTCTGGTTCGCGTAGGCGATACCGGTACTTACGATCATGAGTTTGAGCTCATCAATGGCTCCATCGGCACTGCACGTGCGTTTGATAACAAAACAGGAGCCTACATAGCTGGCGAAACACTTAGGCGCCTTGCAGACGATTCTGATCTGGTAGCAAAAGTCATTTCAGTGGGCACTGCTCAGGAAGAGATCGGCACTCGAGGTGCCATGACCTCGACCCATGCCAGTGCACCCGATTATGGCATCGCTATAGATGTCAGTCACGCAACCGATTTCCCTGATGCAGACAACAAACGCTTCGGAGCCTCAAAATTGGGTGGCGGTGTCCTCATCGGTCGAGGACCACAGCTCAATCCACTGGTAAGTAACAGTTTAATCGAAGTCGCTGAAGCCAACAACATTCCATTTCAACTGGAGGCGGAACGTGGAGTCATTTCCAACGATTCACGATCCATTCAAGTAGCGGGTCCAGGAGTAGCTACTGGCACTATCGGTATTCCGCTTCGTTACATGCACACACCCAGTGAAATGGTAGATCTCGACGACGTTGAAGCCTGCGTGCAACTACTCGTTGACTGGATCATGACTTTAAAGAAAGGCGACCGAGGTATCGTGTAGCAGGGTCAGGCCTGCAACATTCACCTACTGAGCAAAATAACGATGCTCGTGTTCACGATCGAAGGAAGAAGGCCTGACAAGCATTGAAAATAGCTCTACAAATTCGATGATCCCTCCATGGTGTCACCACCATGGCTACACTCATACCGGTGATTAAGCTGCGTCCTTAGGCTCTGTCTCAGAATCAGCAGCGGCTGGTTTTGCAGCAGTTTTCTTCTTTGCCTCTTTGGCCTTACGCTTGATTTGTGGCTTCCGCTTTCCATCAACAACACCTGCCGTTATGACGATCTCTTCCACATCTTCGTAGTGAGGAAGTTCATACATAACATCGAGCATGATCTTTTCCATAATGGAGCGAAGAGCACGTGCACCGGTCTTGAGCTTTTTAGCTTGTTCGGCGATACCTTTCAAAGCGTCGTTGTTGAATCGGAGCTGAACACCATCTAGTGCGAACAGTTTTTCATACTGCTTCACGAGAGCGTTCTTGGTGTCTTTTAAAATCTTTTGCAGGTCTTCAGCTGAAAGTTCTTCAAGAACGGTAGTCACAGGAAGACGACCGATAAACTCCGGAATCATTCCGAACTTCACCAAATCTTCCGGCTCCAGCTTGGCAACCGTGCTTTCGGCGGAATTGTCTTCTTCAACTACATGAGCTTGATTGTAGCCGAGGAAACGCTGCCCTACCCGCTTATTGATAATTTCTTCCAAACCTACATAAGCTCCACCACAAACAAACAAGATGTTCTCTGTGTTGACCTGAACGTATTCCTGATTCGGATGCTTGCGCCCACCTTGAGGCGGCACGTTACAAATAGTTCCTTCCAAAATCTTAAGCAAAGCTTGCTGTACCCCTTCACCGGATACATCGCGAGTGATCGATACATTATCCGTCTTGCGACCAATCTTATCGATTTCGTCTACATAGATAATGCCGCACTCAGCTTTCTTAACGTCGTAGTTGGCAGATTGAAGAAGGCGAAGAACAATATTTTCAACGTCCTCACCTACGTAACCAGCTTCTGTAAGAGTAGTCGCATCCGCGATCGCGAATGGCACATCCAAAAGTTTTGCCAAGGTACGTGCCAGGTAGGTTTTACCACTACCAGTTGGGCCGATCATCAGAATGTTGCTCTTCTCAATCTCAACATCAATCAAGGACTCATCGATCTTACGATCGTGAGATTGGTTACGGTGCATCAATCGTTTGTAGTGATTGTATACCGCAACAGACAAAACCTTCTTCGCGTGTTCCTGACCAACAACGTGCAAGTTCAGCTCAGAATTAATTTGCTGAGGCTTTAGCAGCTTGAAGGGAAACGACTCCTGAGGTTGTGCCGCTTTGACCTCGCGATCAATTACGGTCTTACAAACATTAACACAGGAATCACAGATATACACTCCACCAGGTCCCGCAATCATCTTGCGGACTTCATTCTGCGACTTACCGCAGAAAGAACAAAAGGTTAGCTTGGTAGATTTGGCCATAAACGATTAAGAAGCTTTTTCGACGGACTCTCTTACTTCAATGACGTTGTCGACGATGCCATATTCCTTGGCTTCTTCAGCAGTCATGTAGTAATCGCGGTCAGAGTCTTTTTCAACTTGCTCTTCGGTTTTGCCAGTGTGCTTGGAAATAACTTGGTTCAAAGTTTGCTTCCAGCGATTGATTTCGCGAGCAGCAATGGTGATATCCGAAGTCTGTCCACCTGCTCCACCGGAGGGTTGGTGAATCATCACACGACTATTTGGCAGAGCATAACGCTTACCGGGAGTTCCGGCAGCCAAAAGCACAGTAGCCATACTGGCCGCCATTCCGACACAGTAAGTAACCACATCACAGCTCAGAAGGTTGATCGTATCGTATACAGCCATGCCTCCGGTAACCACTCCTCCAGGGGAGTTGATGTAGAGATTGATATCCTTTTTCGGGTCTTCCATTTCAAGGAAGAGCAATTGGGCGATCACCAAATTGGCAATCGTGTCGTCGATAGGTGTACCAATAAATACGATACGGTCCTTCAACAGCCGGCTATAAATATCCATGGCACGTTCGCCACGGCCGGTATTTTCGATAACGTTGGGTACGTAAAAACTCACTTATTTCTTCTCCTCTTCGGGTTGGTCGATGGTTTCAAAGACGCTAGATTGTTCGACTAGAAAATCAAGTGTCTTGTTTATGAGTATGGATTCATGCATCGAACGCAAGCGGGCCTGATCTTTTCTTAACTCTTTAGCAATTTGCTCAGGTTTTTGCTGCGTATACATCGCTTCTTGGAAGATCTGCATTTGAAAATCCTGGTCTTCCGGTTGGATGCTCTCGGTTTCAGCTACCTTATTGAGGATCAGGTTGACCTTTACACGGCGCTCAGCCTGTTTGCTCGCCTCCTCTTTCATAGCAGCCTGAGTAGCTTCGGGATTCTCATCAGCCTGTTGAGACTGAGCCTGCTGCTGAAGCATACCCTGAAGGATTCGCATGGCTTCGCTGTCCACAGCAGATTGAGGCAAGGCCAGTTCTGAGTTCTCACTCAGGAAATTGATGATCTGCTCGCGTTTGATCTGGTTGGACTCTTGCTGCTTACGGTTATTGAGGTCTCTCTCTACGTTTTCGCGCAACTGCTCTTCAGATTCGGCATTGTTAGCCTTAAAGAACTCTTCATCCATTTCGGGGAGCTTCTTCTCTCTCACTTCCGATATAGTCACCTTATAAACTACCGTCTTTCCCTGGAGATCCTCTACGCGAAAGTCGTCTGGGAAATTTACAGTGATTTCCTTCTCGTCGCCTTTTTTCAGGCCTACAAGCCCTTCGGCCAATCCAGGGAAATCAGCACGATCGGTGCCCGCTTCTTCCCAAGTAGATGCCTGCTTGGTCAACAAGGGTTGATCCGTCAGCGTATCTGCCAGCGGTTTGTCATCGAGAAATCCTTCGTAGCCAAGTTGAACATAGTCTGAAGCGGCCGCACCGTCATCCTTTTCAACAAAGTCAGCTCGTTGAGAACGCATGGTGTAGACAGTTTCTTCTATATCCTTTTCAGTTACCTCTACTTCAGGAACGGTCACGGCGATACCCTTATATTCAGGAAGATCAAACTCAGGATCCACATCGACGGTGAATTCGATGGAGGCATCCTTGCCGGCCTCAACATCCCCTTCTTTCATGTTCACAACGTTGAAGACCTTGAAATCATCGTGCTTGGTCATCTTCTCATAAGCTTCAGAGATGATCTTACGCTTTAGCTCTTCGGCCACGTCTTTCCCGTGTTTTTTCAGGATCATGGCCTCCGGCGCCTTGCCTGGACGAAAGCCAGGAATGCGGACCTGTTGGGAAAACTGCCCCAGTAGTTTCTTTTGCTCGATTGCGATATCTTTGGCGTCAACGGAGACGATGACTTTCTTTCTGGATTCGCTTACTTCCTCTACTTGTATGCTCACGGTAAATTTCTACGGTTCAATATGGATAAAAAAGCGCTCTATGATCATTTCCTAAATGACTGGGTCAATGACTAAATACCTCGCTAAACACTTGATTTTTAACCCGTTCGCTTTGACGTTGATTTTAAGGAGGCGGCTCCCTTTTCTCATTTTTCGAAACATAGATGACTGAACCACAAACCATAGCCTATCCGTTGTTACTCACGGATTGCAGCGCTCCAGGAGTAAGAGCCGGAATCCTGGGAGAACGCGGGTGGTTGGCCTATGTGAAGCTAGAAGGAGAGACTGGATCCCAGCTTTTTGAGGCGGTTAAGCAGTTATTGGCAGAAACAAAGCTCCAATTAGAGGACTTCCGATCGTTTGTTTATTGTGAAGGGCCTGGGTCCACACTGGGGATTCGGATCAACTCCATTGCACTGAGAACCTGGACAAGTATGAGCCCTGGCACTCCAACCATTTACACCTACCGCAGCCTGGTGGCGGCTGGCATGTTGATCGAATTGGACCGGAAGGACGAAAACGCCTTCACCATTCTCTCGGATCTTAGAAAGAACAGCTGGAATGTATTACGGTTCGGACCGGAAACTGATTCTGAAGAGATTCGGGTCGTTTCCGCGGAGGAACTGAGCGAATGGCCAGAGTCACGGTACTTTATTCAGCAACGCATTCATTCTCCTGGAACGCCTCCCGGTGCAGAGTTGATCGACTATGATTTAGAGGCATTGGGCTCACAGCCCCATCTTCTCGCGTCCCTGAGACAGGTAGAAAAGCCGGAGATCTTTCAAACCACGACAACCGAGTTCAAGAAATGGACTCCAAACCGGCACCGCTGAATCGTGAGTATGCAAGACCAGGCCCGAAGTTGGGCAGAAATTGATCTAGCGGCTCTCGAACGCAATCTGCATAAAATCCGAGCAGCTCTGCCTGATCACATTCGGTACGTTGCGGTCGTAAAGGCCGATGCCTATGGTCATGGACTTGCTCAGACCGCCACTCGATTGATGCAGTGCGGAGCAGATATGTTTGCTGTGGCCAACGTTACTGAAGCTGCCCAACTCAGGGAAATTGGTTCGGGCTGGCCCATCCTGGTTTTGTCGGCCGTTCTCCCTCAGGAAGATGATCAGCTTTTCAATCATGCATTGATCCCCACTCTTTCCAATTTGGATGAGGTAACTCGCTTAAATACCAAAGCTGCTGAAAGAAACAAAATCCTAAAAGTGCACCTCAAGATCGACACTGGCATGGGGCGATTGGGAGTCTGGCATGAAGACGTTCAACCCATGCTTGATGCACTTCGCGCTGCCAAGCACCTGGAACTCGATGGCATTTTTACTCATTTTAGTTCTGCTCCAACTGATCCTGACTTTACCGAGCTTCAGCGTAATCGCTTTATAGATACGCTCAAAGTGATCGAAGAGCAGATGGATCTGAGCAACTGCATGATCCACGCAGACAATAGTGCAAGCCTGCGAAGCTTCGATCATAGTAGCCCTATCAATGCGATCCGCGTTGGTTTACTTCAATTCGGAGCAGCCCCCTACCCCGATTCACTCTTTGCCCAAGTTTCTACAGAACCTGTCCTCAGCTTTCATGGCCGCGTTTCACTACTGAAAAGCCTACCTGAAGGTTGTCCAGTAAGCTATGGCCGACTGACCACACTTAGCAGGCCGACAAAGCTAGCCGTCCTCTCAGCAGGATACGCAGACGGCATACCCATGCCTTTTACAAAACGTGCTGAAGTTTTGGTCGGAGGCCAACGCTGCCCAGTACTGGGGCGGGTCACCATGGATCAATTGATAGTAGATGTGACGGACCTGACAGAATCACCTGAAGCAGGAGATATGGCTACTTTCATAGGCTCACAGGGTAGCGAAACCATTTCGGTCGCGGAATTCTGCCGCTGGGGCGATTCCATCCCCTGGGAGTGTTTTTGCTCCATTTCTAAGCGCGTGACTAGAGTTTACAAAACCTTCAGAGAGTGATTTGATTTTTGCCTTTGAAACCTACTACCCGTTTCTGACGTTACCTAGTAACCCTTTGTTATGAATACCCTTAAGATTAAAAATATTCAGCCAGAGAATGCCTGGAAACCACTCCCTAAGTCAGAATGGGATGAAGCAGCCGCCAAACATTTACTAATGCGAATCGCCTTCTCAGCTTCAGAGAATGCCATTCAGGCCTGCATGCGATCCGGCTTGAAGAACTCTATCCGGAATGCATTTGGGGGAGCCAATGTCATGGAACCGCCGGAAAAGCTCGTTGAGGTCATTGAAGGCTACCGGACACAACGCGATCGCCAACAAGGGCTTCCAGATCCCGAGCGCCGCAAATTGCGTCAGGAACTAGCGCGGAAATCGCGTGAGACCATCGTTGATATGACGATGAATTGGCTACAAAACGCAGCTGCCCCTCAAAACTCTGCTTTTGAGAAGTGGGGCCTCTTTTGGGAGAACATGTTCGTGGTCACCTCACAGAAGGTGAAAAACCCAGCCATGCTCTATCAGTACCAGATGGCGATCCGGAAGAACTCATTTAAAGATTTCGGAACCCTCTGTAAGGCGATCAGCAAATCTCCCGCCATGGTCCAGTTCCTGGATCTTCAGCAGAACAAAAAGGGAAAGCCCAATGAGAATTTTGCGAGAGAGCTCTTCGAACTTTTCATGCTCGGAGAAGGCAACTATTCAGAAGAGGACATCAAAGAAGCAGCGCGCGCATTTACCGGCTACCGGCAAACCGATGGACAATTCAGGTTTATAAAGGCACAACACGACGCTTCGAAAAAAACGGTATTCGGCCAAACCGGAAACTGGCAGGGTGACGACATCATTGAATTGGCCTTACAGCAACCTGCCGCACGACTCTTTACTCCTAGAGAACTTTGCAAACACTACCTGAGCGACGAGGTAATCCCAGATGCATATTTAAAAGGCCTCGGGGATGATTGGGCAGCCAATGACTTTGACCTGACCTGGTTGGCGAGCACCTTCTTTTCTTCTCGCTTGTTCTTCAGCGCACAATTCAGAGGAAACAAAATCAAAAGTCCCTTCGAATTCCTCCTCGGTTTGGTCCAGGATCTGAATGTCAATATTCCACCGCTTCCAAGAACTTATATCAATGCACTGAGGAGCATGGGACAGAGCTGGCTGAACCCACCCAACGTTCGAGGCTGGGTCGGTGGTCGTCACTGGATTAATAGTGCGACACTCATTCAAAGACGCCAAATCGTTGAAGGTTTCTTTAATCCTCCCACTGAACGTCGTATGAACGGGGATGAAAAACGGGCTATGGAAAAAGCCAAAGAATCAGGCAAAGCACGGTTCTTTGTAACCAAAGGACAGGGCGAAGCCTGGCTACGTCTGGAACCGAAGAATCGAGTCGCCGCTTTAGCCAACGAATGGCTGGTCAATCCGCTGAATCCGCAGGTCGAAAATGATCTGATTCAGTTCCTAAACCAAAACATAAACCGCGGACTACCGGCAACACGCACCGTGGCAATCACCCTCCTGCAATCGCCTGCTTACCAGCTCGCCTAACTTTAGAGACATGAAAAACGACGCACTCAATTTCCCAGCCACTCGTAGAGAATTTCTCAGCACTTCTACTAAAGGAGCAGGCTTGCTCGCTTTCAGCCAATTTGTTCCAGGCTTCCTCCGCGACTCCATAGCAGCGGGCGCTCCAGCACCGGAATCAGATCGCCGCATCCTGGTATTGGTT
Source organism: uncultured Opitutales bacterium (assembly GCA_938075565.1). Taxonomy (GTDB): domain Bacteria; phylum Verrucomicrobiota; class Verrucomicrobiia; order Opitutales; family UBA2995; genus UBA2995. The sequence goes on from CALJGU010000159.1 coordinate 8,368, forward strand.
CAGCTAGCCGGCGGTAATGATGGATTAAATACCGTCATTCCGTACGAAGATGACAATTACTACCGACTACGTCCCACCCTCGGCATTAAAAAATCGGCAGCTTTGAAACTGACGGATGATCATGGCCTACACCCAAGTTGTGAGCCCATGCTGCAACTATATAAAGAGGGCAATCTCTCCATCATCCAAAATGTAGGTTACCCTAACCCCAACCGCAGTCACTTCCGCTCAACCGAGATCTGGGAAGGCGCAACGGATGCAGATGAATTTGGTGATTCCGGTTGGGTCGGTCGATACCTGGACAACAATTGCAGCGGCACTCCTGGTTTAGGTGACCCCGAAGCTATCAGCTTTGGCAATGAACTCCCTCTCACCATCCAGGGAGACACCAATCATAATCTGTTCAGCATCAATAATCGCCCCGGCAGAATCAACCGCGCTGATTATGGTTTGCTAGATAAGATGTCCGGAGAAATGGATGTCATAGACAACTCCAGTTTCCTGAAGCAAACCATGATGGACACGCTTGTTACCGAAGAGCGTATCCAGAAGTTATTCACCAAATTCTCGTCCACCGTTCCGTATCCCGGAAATCGTCTGGGTGCGTCGTTGAAGAATGTGGCCTCACTGATTGCGTCCAATCTACCCACTCGCGTCTATTATGTGTCTCTCGGTGGATTCGATACCCACCAAGGTCAGGCAGCCAACCATGCGAGGCTCCTAACTGAGCTATCTAGCAGTTTAGCTGCTTTCCAGCAGGATTTACAGCAGCGTGGGATGGACGACCAAGTCCTCACCATGACTTTCTCTGAGTTCGGCCGTCGGCCTAGCCAAAATGAAAGCGGAGGCACCGACCACGGAACCGCCGCACCCCTCTTTGTGATGGGACCACAAATCAAGGATACCCTGGTTGGAAAAGCACCTGACTTGAACTTGAAGCACAACAAAGACCTTCAATTCTCAACCGACTTCCGAAGCATCTACTCAACGGTCCTCGACAAGTGGTTGGAATGCGACAGCCAATCTGTCCTTGGAAGTCAGTTTGACCATCTCTCCTTTATCTAGGAGCCAAACAGTGGTCTTCACTAAGGATTGGCTAGAATAAGATCAATCCAACCAAGCAAAGCAAAAGTACCAGAACTAGAATCGATAAGGCTCGTTTGTCCTGCTTTGTTAATCCGAGGGGCATGAGATTAGTTTCCTTCATGATACCCTCCATCTCAAGAAAATTACCTTAGCCCTTTAGATATCGGTAAGGCTTTGCCGCCCACTCTCCCGCATAATCCACTCCAATTCGTGGTCCCGTAGAAATCGCATAATCCTCTTTACGGTCCGGATTGAATTCCAGCCATAGACCTGTAGTTTCGCTGGCTGGTTTGGTATTATAAGATTTATCGATCTTCATTTCCCGAGTCAGTATTCCCGGTCCACCCCAATCACCAACACCTCGAATAAGTATAGCAGCAGGATATTCCTCGGGACCTGTAACAACATTCAATAGCCAATGGACTCCATAACACAGGTAGATATACCAATGTCCAGCTGGGCCGTATAGCACCTCCGTTCTTGCCGTTCTACCTTTGGAAGCATGACAAGCCTTATCCTTAGGTCCATCGTAGGCTTCGATCTCAGTGATCTCACTTCTGAGGATCTCTCCCTCAGCCGTCCGTATTACGAGATGATGGCCCATCAGCTCCGGGCAAATATCCACAACAGGTCGTTCAAAAAAGGAAGGAGGAATCAGCTTACTTGAGGACACGTTCTAAAACCGTTTATCCTGAGTATCGATCACCAGGGTCACTGGCCCATTGTTTACAAGATCCACTTCCATCATGGCTCCAAACTCTCCCGTAACGACCGTCTTGCCCAGCCTGGCTTCCATCTTAGAAACAAAAGCCTCGTACAACGGAATCGCATGATCAGGTGCTGCTGACCGATTAAAAGAAGGCCGAGTCCCCTTCCTGACATTTCCAAAAAGCGTAAACTGACTCACCACAATCATCTCACCTTCTACGGCTAGTAAATCTAGGTTCATCTTTCCGTCTTCGTCCTCAAACACTCTCAATTGAGGCACCTTATTGGCCAACCAATCCAAATCAGCTTCCGTATCCGACCGTTCGATACCAAGCAATACCACAAACCCCTGACCGATGGTCCCCCTATGCTCGCCTTCAACAGCGACGGAGGCCTTGGAAACACGCTGAACAACAGCCCGCATTAATCAGCCTTCTTATTTTTCTTCTTTTTCTTTTTATCCTTAACGACGGACTTCGCCTTTTTCCCGTTGCGCATCTTCTTCAGCTTCTTGCGATCATCTTTGGCCAGAATGAAACCGACACATTTCTTGGTTCCACAACAGCAGGGATGGTCCACAAAGTGCTCTAGCGCATAGCCATAATCGATAAGAATCTCCTCATTCTTTTGAATAGAACGGGATGAGTAATAGAAAATTCGATCATCTTCATTGAATGCTTCGCAATTCTCTTCGCAGCTGTGATTGGCGTAGCGGGCAATATTCTCCGGCACATTGCCATCGATGTCCCACTTCTTATTTAGATCAAAGATATAGACCGCGCCGACGGAGTCGTCTTTAGCAGCCATTTCCATCTGCTCAGTGCCACGCCGGTTAGATTCTTCTTTGGAGATGCGCTCGCCAAAGTATTCCATGATCTTGGTCTCTTTTGGGATCTTGCGCTTAGCAAATACACCACGACCGTGGATCCCTGAATCCTTCACATACACCCACTTGTTTTCCTTATCTTTTTTCTTAGCCATTCTTCGGTCAAAAAAGGACTCTGAGAGTCCGGATTACAGTGGCAATCTTTTTTAGGGTTTCTACGGGTATCGGTACCTGAGGTTCTCGAATCGACTGGGCGGTGCTCAGCCACCCCGAGGACTCCATGAGATTCATTATTGGGTAATCGCCTCTTTCACCAGAAACAAAAATTCCTCGTTACCCGATCCACTCAATCGAACGACATCCGCCCTGCCCTGCACAAGCTCTTCAGGACTTCCTGTAGCCGTGAGTTCAGCATGAGGAACTCCAGGCAGAAACTCTTCCACCAAATCGCCCAACTGCAAAAACAGCTCATCTTCAAACCCAGAGCCCAGGGCAATTGCCAACTTCAAAGCCACGGACGAATCCATATAGCTAGCGACTGTTTCGCAACGACTCCTCAAAAGCTCGCTGGGGACGGCAAACACAACCACATCGGCCTCCATGAGAACTGGTTTCACTTCGAGCCCTATCTGCAACTGCAGCGGTAAAGTGCATCCAGGAAGATGAACACTATTTTCCCGAGAGGAGGCTAGCTCCATGGCGGTATCAATTCGATCCGGCACCAGGGTAACCGAATGACCTTGTCGAATAAGCTTTATAGCCAGGGCTGTTCCCCAGGCATCTGCACCCAAAACACAGAAGTTCATATGAATAATATTATTTCACCCGTAGACTAAATGAACTCTTTCCTAAGTTAAAAGGATCGAAATGAATATCTTCGCCCATAAATCACCACCCCAGGGAAAGCCGTCGTCTGCGGATGACCGCAGTGGGGTATAACGGCAAATCAACCTTTCGGGCTTTGGGCTCGATGAATCGCAGAAAACAGCAACGCCACAAGCGGCGAGGAGATGAACCCGCTGCGATTCAGGTAAGTGGAATACAGGCGCATCAGGGGGAACCCCAAGTGGCCATCAGGGAAACCTCCAAATGTTAATAACTTCCTGTTTAAGGCTTTGCTGCAAGGGATACCTACACCTATAAAATTCATTACTAAGCTATTTACTCAAACAACGGAAAGTGAAACCCATTCTGCACGTCATATTCAAACCATTTTTCCTGCGCCGCAAACGGCGGGGGCCGGTCTCCTTTATGCGTACCAATCTTCGCAGTAAACTCATCAATCCGCAGTTTGTTACCTTCTTGGAAACGAGTAAATTTCGTCGTGTGAGTTTGGATAAACACGAGCGGAAGATGCGTCGCAAAGCAGTCTGGGCTCGCATGTCGCTACTGATCGCCGGATTGATCTTCGGCTGGATTGTCATCGAGAGCGCTCAAGCCATCACGCTTTTCTAAGAGCCCAAAGGCGCTTCAAAATCGATACTCGTCTTTGACAAAGGAATGGGGTGCACCCAGGCTACGAGAATACATCTTCCTATTCTCAATCCAAATCGCCTATGAATCCCTCAGACTCGTTTCCCGACGGCTGGCCCTTTAAAGCTTATGACAACCATGAGTTCCTCCATGGTCCTGAAGCTCGAACCATCCGCGTTAATTGCGAATTACTAGAACCCAAGTATCGGTTCCAAGAGCATGGTATTAAAAATACTATCGTCATTTTCGGCTCCGCTCGCACCAAAGCACCTGATGAGGCTCAGAAAAACCTGGAGAGCCTGGAGGCAGAATTGGCTGGCCAAGATTCACTTACTCCCGAGGAAGAGCAGAAGCTCAAGATTGCCAAAAGAGACCTCGCTCAGTCCAAATACTATGGCGATTGCCGCGAACTGGCGAAACGTATGGCCTCGTGGTCGGAGAGCCTTCCCAACGGAAAGAGCCTGCACATCTGCTCGGGTGGAGGTCCAGGTATCATGGAAGCCGCCAACCGTGGAGCTTTCGATGCAGGCGCAAGGAACATCGGCCTGAATATCTCCCTCCCCTTCGAGCAACACCACAATCCATACATTTCCCCGGAACTGAATTTCGAGTTCCACTACTTCTTTGTCCGGAAGTACTGGTTCCTTTACATGGCTAAAGCCTTGGTCGCATTTCCTGGCGGATTTGGGACTATGGATGAATTATTTGAGCTCCTCACCCTCACCCAGACCGGTAAAGTCGAAGAAGGAGCCCCTGTCGTTCTCTACGGGAAAGACTACTGGACTCGTTTATTTAATTTCGAGGCCCTGGAAGAATGGGGCTACATCTCGCCAGGTGACTTGGATCTTTTCAAGATCGTCGATTCCGTTGAGGAAGCCGAAGCGCATTTGAAAGCATCTATAGACAAGGACCGATTATTGCCCATTTCCTGACCCGCTACCTTTTTCAAGGCTGGGGTTGATAACTTGGCCGTATCTATTTCAGTTAGAAACCATGGAAATCTCCACGGATCCCGAAACAAGGACTGTCCTCATCGTGGAAGACAGTGACGCAGACCGATCACGCTACCGCAAATTCATCGGAGAAATGACAGCGTTTAATAAACGCTTCCTCGAAGAGGAATCAGGCGAAGCCGGTCTAAAGCGATACGGGCAGGAGCCGATCGATTGCATCCTACTCGATCTACATTTACCTGACATGGATGGCCTGGAATTCCTCGAACGTTTCCATAAGGCTCATGGCCGTGACGTCTGCCCTACCGTTATGTTAACCGGTCGCGGTAGTGAAGCAGATGCCGTAAAAGCCCTGCAAGCAGGCGCTCATGATTACCTCTCCAAATCCGATTTGACCGCGGAAAACCTCAACCGCGCTTTGGAAAATGCGATTGATAAGGTAAACCTCCACAAGCGATTGGAGAATCAGCGCATCGATCTGGAAGTTAAGAATACCCAACTTCAGGTCATGACCGACCAATTGGAAAAATTGGTGGAAGAACGGACCCGCAACCTCATCATTACCAACGAGCGATTACTCGTTGAGATTGAAGAACGCCGCAAGGCGGAGGCACAAGTTCGAGAAAGTGCCCGTTTTAATCGGATGATTATGGACGCCAACCCAGCCTTTATCGCCTACATGGACGAGGAGGATTGCTACCGGTTTGCCAATCAATACTACCAGAAAATTTTTCAGTGCACGGAAGAAGATTTGCTGGGCAAGTCGATGAAGGAGCACATGGGGGATGCTTTCCGGGAGCAACGCGAGGCAGCGCTCAGTGGAGAAGCTCAAGACTTTGAACACCATCGCACCGATGAGGATGGCCACACAGAATGGTATCACATCATGCTAACCCCTCATACGGGCGCCTTCGGAGAGATGCTCGGTTACTTCATAGTGGGCATGGATGTTACTCGCCAGAAACACAACGAGGATTACATACAACGTTCTTTGGACGAAAAACAGATCCTCCTCCGGGAAGTTCACCATCGGGTAAAAAATAACCTGCAAGTGATTCAAAGCCTCCTTCGCATGCAAGGGCGAGAATCACAAAGCGCCGCGCTGGTCCCTATGCTTCGAGAGAGCCAGAACCGCATCCGTTCGATCGCCCTGGTTCATGAACAACTCTATAAACAGGATGATGTCTCGGAAATCGATTTGGCCGATTACCTGAAACTATTGCTCCGTCAGGTATTTAGAACGTTTGAGTTCGGACCCAAACGGATTTCCAGCCAGGTAGAGTTTAAGGACATATACTTGAGCCTCACCAAAGCCATTCCCTGCGCGCTGATTGTGAATGAGCTGGTTACCAATTCTATTAAATATGCGTTCGAAAACTCAGAAGATGGCGAGATCCGCATCATGGCTGAAACCAAGGACGATAAGCTTATATTAATAGTTCGCGACAATGGCTGTGGCTTCAGCGAAGACATTGATATCGATGAAAGCGAAACCCTGGGCCTGAAAATCGTAAGAACCTTAACTCGGCAAATCGGTGGCCAGCTGGAGATCAATTGCGAAAATGGAGCTCAATTTAAACTGGTTTTCGAACCTTGATTTAAGTTGAAACCCGACTCCGACTAAGGTTTTAATCTGGAACAAACAAATAGGCTCCTCAGCTCACAATCTTAGCACTTTCATTTTTCTCATGACCAAAGCCAAAATACTAATCGTTGAAGACGAAGGCATCACAGCCGAAGACATCAAGGACTACCTGAAAAGCCTGGATCATGACGTGCTCGCGATTTGTAGCACAGGAGAAGACGCCATTGAAAAGGCCCGTGAACTGACACCCGACCTGGTTTTGATGGATATCATGCTAGCTGGTGTAGTGGATGGTATCCAGGCTGCTGAGATTGTTAGAGAACAATACGGCATCCCCGTCGTCTACCTGACCGCCTACTCCGACCCACAAACTCTGGAACGTGCTAAGATCACGGAACCCTACGGCTACGTGCTCAAACCTTTTAATCAACGTGACCTGCAGATTGCCGTTGAGATAGCCCTGCATAAGCACTCCATGCTTAGCAAAATCCAGGAGAGCCAACGCTGGCTGTCCACCACAGTAGCGAGCGTGCATGAAGCGTTGATCGCCGTGGATTCTTCCTACCGAATTTTGACGATGAATCAGGCCGCCGAGCGCCTGACCGGGTGGAAGGCTTCAGATGCTACAGGTCGAATCTACACTCAAGTTTATACCACCTGCGATGCTCATACAGGCGAAGATCTTCCCACTCCGATTCACATGGCTTTGGAAACCGGAGAAACCGTGCGCCGCCATGGGGAAGCCGTGCTGATTGCAAAGGAAGGCAAAGTCTATACAGTTGACGAAACGGCTTCACTCATCCTCGACGAAATCAAAGGCGTACAAGGAGTAGTCATGGTCTTTCGGGATGCGAGCGATCGAATCGAAACTGAGACAGATTATCGGGACGATGTAGTTCCCGCCGTGTTAGATTCACTGGCGGCTCTCTCGGTGGTCACTGACGCGGAAGGCAGAATCATTCGTCTAAACGATAAGGCACTCAGTGTGACCGGTCTCGAGAAGGGTGAAGCAGCCGATAAGTATTTTTGGGAACTCTGCAGCAATGAGGAAGATTCAGCAAAAACATCGGAGTCGTTCAAAAGCTTGAATGGCACTGACAACGAAATAAGTTTCGATTGCAGCTGGAATACAAAATCCGATGGAGCTATTAAAATCCGTTGGTGCAACGCAGCGATCCGTGAGGATGCGGATGAGATAAGTTACATTCTCTGCACTGGAATCGGATTGTAGGGCCTAGTGTCTCTTTAATCCACGAGCAGCCATAGCGGCTCCTATAATTCCTGCTTCGTTTTTCAGCGCAGCCATCCGGATGGGCGTGTTCACACTGATGTACTCCATGAAGAGTTCCGGCCGTTTGGAGACACCTCCGCCAATCACAAATTGATCCGGCTGAAAAAGAGACTCCATGGCATCCAGGTAGTGATTAAATCGCCGTGCCCACACTTTCCACGAATGATTGTTTCGCTTACGTGCTGCATTAGAGGCATACCACTCGGCATCCCCCTTATTCTTAAGATACAAATGCCCCAGCTCCAAATTAGGAACCAGCACACCATTGTTTATAAAGGCGGTCCCTAACCCAGTTCCAATCGTAATAAAAATAACCAAACCCTGGGTATCCTTTTGACCGCCATATTCGAATTCAGCAATGGCGGCGGCATCCGCATCATTCAGCAATGTCACCTTTGAGCCTGTTGCTTTTGAAATCACTTCTCCTGCATCCGTTCCAATCCACGACTGAGCAATATTGGATGCAGACAATGCTACGTTGTTTTTAATCGCTGCAGGAAAACCGACCCCAATCTCCCCCCTCCATTCCAGCTTCGAAGCTATCTTGGCAATCTTCAAAGCGACAGCTCTCGGTCGAGCGTGCTTGGGAGTTACATAACGAATTCTATCGGTCACCAACTCGCCGCGATTGAGATCAACTATGGCTCCCTTAATCCCCGATCCTCCGACATCAATACCCAATGCTTTCATGTTTCTTTAAAAGGACATTCTTATGCGTGCATCTGAATCACATCGCAATCCTTATCCAGTAGAATAGAAAAAACCGCCGTACTAGGACGGCGGTTTTTAAGTGTCATTCAAGCTTGTGCTTGAAGGAGTCTGACAAGATCGAATTAGGTGTGGGAAACACTGTCGTCTTTGTTGAACAAATCAACCAATCCGACGCTCGCCAGACCCGCAAAGATTAATACATAAAATCCTGTAGTTAAATGCGCGTCACTGAGCGCTGAGATACCTTGTGGATTTGAGAAGCCCATCCCAATCAAGGAAAAAGCAGTTACCATACTCCCCTTTCCAGGAAACATATAGAATAAATCATGAATCCGAATGACCTCAGAGACATACTCCTGGAATTCCCAGCTGTCACCGAAGAACAGCCCTTTGGTCCTGAGGTAGTGGTTTATAAGGTTATGGGAAAATGTATGCGCTCTCCGCATACGAGACTCCTCTCACTGTGAACCTGAAGTGTGACCCGGACCGCTCACTGAAGCTTCGAAGACAGTATGATTCCGTTCAACCGGGTTACCACATGAACAAAAGGCACTGGAACACGCTAACTCTGGATGGATCGCTTCCCCACTCGCTCATAATTGAGCTGATTCAACACTCCTATGATCTCGTCGTCCTAGGGCTCAGCAAAAAGGAACAAATTAAAGTAAAAGAAGCATCAACTAAGCCAAGAAAGCAGGAGAATGATTGGCATGCTCAATTCCTAAAGGATATCTCCGAGTAATCCAAAAATCCGATACAGGAATTTTCCTTTTCAGTTCAGATTTTATCACTCACTATCCTCTCCATCCATTCTATCCATTCGAATCCGCAAACGATGATCCAAACCAGTAAAACTAAGGACGGGCGACTCTCCATCATTGCCCGTATAGGCGTTCAATACATCCATTTTGAGCTCAATGACATCGGTCAGGAGTGGGTTCGAAAGCAACCCAGTGAAGAATCTATCACGGCTGTTGATGTAATAGGATTGGTTCTAGGTGGCCAGGCCCGTGCGACCAATGGTTCCGCTCACGCTCGCCTACTCAAACGGATCGAGGACGAAAACCAAATCCCACTGGATCTCGACTTCACCCAATCATTCTTGAGCTGCGACGAAACAGGCCAAAGAGAAAATCTAAACCTTTGTCTAATCAATCACGGTCAAGCATACGATTTAAAACTACTGACAGATACCGCATCCGGACTTTTTCCCATAGAATCCAAAATCGCGATAGAGGAGTTATCCCTCAATCAACTGAAAGACCTCATGGATAAAGGAAACTTCAGCCAGGCCGACACGACGGTAAAGCGACTGAAACATTGGTTCGCTGGACGCATGGAAATCTGGGGCCTCGCCTACGGGTAAGAGCTTTGCGTTCTTGTAGCCGCGGTCGTGAGACCGTGGAATCATACAAATCAGTTCTTCACTCTGCCAGTCACCTCTTCGCTCCCTGCTGTCTGCTCTCCGCTCAGTACTCATCCGTCCAATCCTGCAACCACTTCTCTAATTCGCGTCGTTGCTTCTTCGTTGGACGTCCGGTTCCCCGATCACGTGTAATCAAAGACTGTGCGATCGTTTGAGTCTTGAGCTTATCGTATTCAGATTCTGGCGTCAGATCCTCGTAGTGTTGAATAGCCTTGGGCGCACCCACGCGACGAGGTAATAAAGCAACCACTTTGAGTGTCCGGTTCAGTCTCTGATACTCGACTATTAGAGTGTCGTCGATGCGGACAGGTGAAGCAGGCTTGATCACTTGCCCATTCAAATGAACATGCCCTGCCTTGCAGGCCGCCGCAGCCTTGGACCTTGTACGATAAGCGCGGATACACCACAGCCACTTATCGATCCTCATTGATTCTTTGGGAACTACCTCAGGCATCTAAAAAATAATCTCCTCCAATTTAGGGCAAACTGTGTTCACAGAAGTAAGCCTCAAGCTTTCCAATGAAAACGGCTTTCCTGAAAGCGTCTTAGACAACGCGGAATCTTCGCCGCTTTCCTCCCAGTGCACTGCATCTACATTCCCTTTAATCACCGAAAAAACGAGGCAGTCATCCTCAATCGGCAGTCGAAATTGATATTTTGGAGAACGCCCTACATTCCACTCCCATTGAGAAAATTGCTCCTCGACCAGAGTTTGAACCACCGGACCTGATTGAGAAGGGATTGACGATCGCACACCATCCAAATGAGCACAGAGAAATTCAACCCATTGTTCGAGGAAACCTTCCACCTGCCCTGCTTCATCCACATACTCCATCAAATTCTCCACCGGACTTCGATAAGACTCCACACTCTGTCCACGCACACGAATTCGTTCGGAAGATAAGGATTCCTCCAGTTTTACCAGATCGCTCGCACAAAGCAGCGTGGCATGATGAAGGAAGCGATCTCGCTTAAAGGTCTGAGCAGAACCCGATACCTTTCTGCCATCAACCTCCAAACCATTACGCCCATCGCGCTCTACATCCACACCCAACGACTCCAGAAAAGATATGGGAGGTTTCGTCCAGCGACAATAAAGGTCATCTGCGACGCCTCTCCGTTTCCCGAAGAATGCAGTATTGATATTACCTAAGTCATGGTAAACCGCTCCGCCTCCACTCTCTCGACGAATGACATCGATCCCATTGCTTTTGCAATAGGTCACATCGACCTCCTTATAGGGATTCTGATTTTTCCCAATAACCACAGACGGAGCATTCCGATATACAAGACAACCCTCCCCTTCGAACTGATTCAAAAAGAAAGATTCCAGCCCCAAATTCACACGGGAATCCGTTATCGGACTGACAAATACCTCCATGGGCCGAATTGGACCTGAGGGATTCACTCGAATCAAGGTCTGAATCTGTGAAAACGATGATTGACCGTCCAAGCAATTTTCCTAATTTCCGACACTTTAATGATGCGGGCGTAACTCAGTGGATAGTTTCGAGCCACAGGCGACACCAACACTTCGGTGTAACCGCAGCAGCATTCCGAAGTTGACCGCTCACACAATTTTCCTAACTTCCGACTTTTTAATGATGCGGGCGTAGCTCAGTGGATAGAGCTGCGGTTTTCTAAACCGTAGGTCGCAGGTTCAAGTCCTGCCGCCCGTGCCATTTTATTCTACGGTCCTTGAAGCGCCAGTCCAGCCATTCGGAAATGGCAGAAGCTTATCGCAGCCAAGCTACACAATTTTCAGCTAAAGATCAGGAATAAGGGAACTATATGCGGTAACTTGTATCAATAAACTACAGGATGCCATATCCCAGTTTTCAATACCTGCTATGTTCAGCCCTATGCATGCTTTTGCTTTTAAGTGGCTGCGTAAAACTGCCGGAAGAGTATTTAATCCAAGAAAGAGATATACTTTTCCAATCACTTCCCAAGAACCCAGTCGTCGTTGCCATTGAAGGTGTCACTGAATCTGATTTTTCTCACTGCGGAATTGTCGTTAAGCGAGAAGACGATTGGCACGTCCTTGAAGCGACCGGGCCCGTCAAAGAAACTCCGCTTCTCGATTGAATCGATCAAGGGCGAGGAAACCGGTTTTGGGCCTTTCGATTGAAAGACGCACTTCAGCCAGACATTCCAAGCATCATCGACTCAGCGCGCACGCAAAAGGGAAAGGCATACGACATACTCTATCGATTTGATAACGAGGAGATTTATTGCTCAGAACTTATGTTCAATGCAGTAAAATCAACCACTGGAATTGAACTGGGCGACATCGAATCCTTAGGCGACCTCAATTGGAAACCATTTGAAGGGACCATAATCGGGATTCAGGGCTACGTACCCCACGACCGAGAAATGATTACACCCGTCTCACTTTCTAGAGCAGAGGAACTGTTTCTCGTTTACCCACTGCCAAAATAGGACAGTCTTTTGAGTGAACGCATCCACTCTTGCCCGGATTATGAATCGTCTACTACTAGCTCTTCTTCTTATGACTGCATCCTCCTCTCAAGCATCGGAACCCCTCATCGTCGCCCACCGAGGCGCCTCTAAAGATGCTCCTGAAAATACCATACCCGCATTTAAACTAGCCTGGGAGCAGGGGGCCGATGCCATTGAAGGTGATTTCTTTCTGACAGCAGATGGGCAGATCGTATGCATTCACGACAAGAACACGAAGAAACTCGCTGGCAAAGAGTTGATCGTTGCTGAATCCACTTTCTCTGAGCTCCAAGCACTAGACGTCGGCGCCTGGCATAGCGCTAGGTATAAAGGGACCGGAATCCCAACCATCGCTGAAGTGTTTGCCACGATTCCACCTGAAAAGAAAATCTACATCGAAGTGAAATGCGGCCCCGAAATTATGCCGGCTTTATTAAAGGAGATCAAAGCCTCCGGATTGAATGACGAACAAATCGTGGTCATCGCATTTGATGCCGAAGTGATCCGAGCCGTTAAAACACAAGCACCTCAATTTAAAGCCAACTGGTTATCCGGTTTCGAAAAACTAGTCGTGGGTGACATAAAACCGACTCCTGCCGAAGTCCTGGAAGTTCTCAAAGACATTGGTGCCGACGGCTTCAGCTCAAGTAACAAGCACATTTCGGGCGACTACATAAAAACCATTCTCGATGCCGGCTACGAATACCATGTATGGACAGTCGATGACCCAAAAGAAGCAGAGCGCTTCAAGGACTGGGGGACGATGTCGATCACCACGAACGTGCCGGGGGTCATCCGGAAGAATTTAGAGAAAGGGTTTTGAACAGAAGGTAACAAAGGAAACGAAGTAGAAAAATATGTTCACTAACTTATATGCTCAACCTAAGTTAATTCCTTATGCACTCATTGTTTCAAAAAGCTGACTTACTCTCAAGAGAAGTAATTGCAGGAGCTATTGAGGTACATCGAGGTAAAGGGCCTGGGTTAATTGAAAGTATCTATGAGCGCTGTATCATGAGAGAATTAGAGCTTCGAAACCTTGATGCTACCAATCAAAAGGAGATTAAAGTAGAATATAAAGGGCTCGTTTTTGACGAACCTCTTCGTTTTGATGTTCTTGTAGAAGATTGCCTCTTAGTTGAACTCAAAGCGGTCAGAGAGCTGCTCCCGATTCACAAAGCACAATTACTCCGCTACATGAAGTTACTCGATGTTCCAATCGGCCTTCTTATTAATTTTAACCAGATTAAACTCGTTGATGATGTAAAACGATTAATACCGCCAGGAGCCAACCAATAGCAGAAATACAACTGGTAACATTCTGTTATTAATTCTTCGTTTCCTTTGTTACCTTCTGTTCAAAAAAACCTCCCAACTCCCAGCCCCTACTCCCCAAACAGATCGATCGTCATTTGGTGGCCACCCTTGTAACGGATCGGCATACTGAAGAAGAAAGAAGTTCCTGCACCGGGCATTGAACGCACCCAAATATCCCCTCCATGCTGGGCGACGATTTTCTTACAAATAGCCAAACCCACTCCTGTACCTGAGTTTTCACTACGTCTATCAATGCGGTGGAATATTTGAAATACAGATTCGAAGTCTCTAGCCTCGATCCCAATACCGTTATCTTTTACCTCAAAAACCCATCGATCGTTTCGCTGTTCGACTGAGATGTGAATCGTTGGTTCGGCATGGTCGTTATACAAAATCCCATTGGATATAAGATTCTGCAGAAGCTGACGCAAACGATCGTCATTCCCCCAAACAGTGGGCAACCTATCTACTGTTATGGTCGCACCCGTTTTCTGCAGACTTAGTTTAAAGTCTTTCTGAACGAGCTCAATCAGCTCATCCATTTTCAACTTACGGAAAGGTTCAGAGCGAAGACCGACTCGTGAATACTCCAACAAATCACTGATCAGAACTTTCATTCGACCTGCGCCTTCCATGGCACCCGCCAAGTGGTTTTTCGAATCCCCCTGTAGTTCGGCTCCAAGGATATCCTCCAAGGCGTTCAAGTGACGCTGCACTTTACGAAGTGGATCGTTCAAGTCCTGGGACGCAATCCGAGCAAACTCCTCTAATTCCTGATTAGACCGCTCCAATTCACGTGACTGTTCTTCAAGGATCCGATCTTTCTCACGATCCATGGTAACATCATTCACATAAGCGATCACGTTCACCACACGTCCCCTGACATCCATAATAGGAATCAGGGTGTAAGCATACTCTTGATTTCCATCGGGAGTCGGAAAGCTCATCGACCCGCGATTGGTCTTACCTGTTTTAAAAACCCTCGACGTATCAGCCATGAAAGGACCAAACACGCCTTCTGAAAGTTTTAAATTCTTCCAGGTCTTACCAATAATATCAACCGGTCGCACACCGAAGTTGGTTGCCCCAGCCTGGTTCGCATAGAGAAATCGCCCTTGGCTATCGAACATATAGACTATGTTAGGAGATGCCGAGAGCACCGTCTCCAGCGTCCTTCCTTGTTGCTGTATTTGACTACTGAGTTGTCGCAGCTTCTTTTCGTAGGTTTTACGAGAAGTGATGTCCGTAGAAATGCCGCAAACGGCATTCACTACCCCATGCTCGTCTCGGACAGGAAATTTCTCAGAAAGCAGAGTATGCGGACCATCGGACATGGTCACAATCTCCTCGAACTGCTTGGCCGCTCCCTCTTTGACAACCACCTCATCATTGGCGGACTTCTGGTCGGCCTCTTCTTGATTAAAGCAGTGGTGAGCCGTCTTGCCTATCACCTGGGTCGGATCCATCCCGACACGTTTTCCAAAGTTTCGATTTACCAGCAGGTATTTTCCTTCGAGGTCCTTCAGATAAATATCGGCAGGTGAATGATCAATGATCGATTGAAGCATTGCCCGATGAGTATCCAAATCGCAAAACAGAGGAGATTCCACCGAAATGGATTCTGTTGAGTCGGAATTGTCAGAACTGGTCGCCATGCAAGAAAAGTAGGATTTATCTAAAGTGAAATCATTGCAATCATCAGGCAAAGACAAAATGGAAGGAGAACAATTTTTATTCGTCCAAGCTCAGTAAGGTGGATTCAACCCTTCATCCGCTGACTCCTCGTAGCTCCCCTTAGGTGCATCCATGTCCTCAAGAAATCGCTTGGCTAACAAATGGCCCCGGTTAGCCGTTTTCATCATCCATGTCAGGTATAAGTCCTCGTGGTCAGCCTGACTCAATTGCCAAGGAATATCACTCCCCTCCAATCGATTTCGAATAGAGCTCAACGTTAAAGCCACGCTCACCGAGACATTGAAGCTTTGCGTAAATCCATAGGAAGGAATCTGCACAAATACATCTGCAAGGTCGTGCGCTTCCTCACTCAACCCCTGCTCCTCAGTTCCAAAGCAGATGGCTACCGGTTGCGAGAGATCTAACTCTTCAAGGGGTATACAACCGGGTCGCAGAGAAGTTGCCGCCACCTTATAGCCCTGTTCCTTCATGGAAGTTAGCAGACGGGTCGTCTCACCGGCCTCCTTATTATGATGATGTAGACTCACCCACTTGCACCCACCGACCGTTACGTCCGGATTTATATGGTAGTCATTGTGCAATTCGATTACATGCAGATCCTGAAAGCCAAAGCACTCACAGGAACGAACAGCCGCTGCTGCATTGTGTGGTTGAAACACATTTTCCAGAACAAGCGCCACATGCCGAGTTCTATGGCTCAACACCTCCTCCATCTGCTTTCGTTTCTCTACCGTTACATAGGATTCCAAAAACTCCCTGAGCGCTTCCTTCTGCTCAGCTGTGAGCCCATCTAGAAAGAATTGAAATTTCGGATCGCCACTAACTCCCATATTAGCATTGAGTGGAATTTACCCAGGCAGGTCAAAGGCTTCTGAATCATTCCTCAAGTAGCCACAGCCGATAAACTGTGGAGAAACCTATAGACTCTTCGACGCTGTTACCAGCGCCGCTACATTTTAATTTTTTAGCCGCGGTCGTGAGACCGTGGACCATTATCATCTTATAATCCAGGCATTGACGCTTGGCTTCAGGCTCCCTTAACTCCCGAATAATTTTCTCAACATGAGTTCAAATTCATTCGGCAAACTGTTTACAATATCCACCTGGGGCGAGAGCCACGGTGGCGGCATCGGCGTGGTTTTAGACGGCTGCCCGCCCAATCTCCCTATCACAGAGGAAGAAATTCAATTTGAGTTGGATCGGCGGCGTCCTGGACAAAGCGACATCACCACCCCGCGCAAGGAAACCGATGCGGTGTCTATCGTGTCTGGTACCTACGAGGGCAAAACGCTGGGCACACCCATCGCCATGTACGTGCCCAATGGCGACCACCGTCCCGAAGCCTATGCGGAAATGAAGGAGAAATTTCGTCCTTCACATGCCGATTACACCTACCAAACCAAGTATGGTATTCGTAACCATGAAGGAGGAGGCCGAAGCTCGGCACGCGAAACAATCGGCCGTGTGGCCGCCGGAGCGATAGCCAAAAAGATTCTTTCCCTGAGTGGCAATATCGAGATGCGATCCTACGTTCAGACCGTGCAGGATATCTCGATGACGAACAACGAGTCCTTTCCTAGCCTGGAGGAAGTCGAAGCGAATGCAGTGCGCTGCCCCCAAGCAGACACGGCTGAAAAAATGATCGCATTGATCAAAGCCGTCCGAAGCGAAGGTGACTCGATTGGAGGCATCATCGAAACTCGAGTGCGCAACCTTCCAGTTGGACTTGGTGAGCCCGTATTTGATCGACTGGAAGCAGACCTTGCCAAGGCCATGCTATCCCTTCCAGCTACCAAAGGATTCGAAGTCGGTAGTGGCTTTTCTGGTACGCTGCTCAAAGGAAGTGAACACAACGACGCATTTGAAAGCCGGGACGGCCAAGTCCGCACCAAGACAAATCACTCTGGTGGAGTCCAAGGAGGCATTAGCAACGGCGAAGAATTAATTTTTCGGGTAGCCTTCAAACCCACAGCTACCGTTCTCCAGCCTCAAGCAACAGTCGACAAAGAGGGTCAGGACACCGAGCTCATAGGCCGTGGCCGCCATGACCCCTGCGTACTGCCTCGTGCTGTGCCCATCGTCGAAGCCATGACTGCCTTGGTTTTGGTGGACCACTGGATGCGCGACTCTGCTCAGAATAAAACCTTCAATTTCGGCGAATAGTGGCGGAGCATGTCTATCTAATCCTGGGGTGCCAATCCTCAGGTCGGCGCTATAATGTTTATGATCTAATCAAAGATCTGGCCACCGAATCAGATCCGTTCACGCTCCACATCGAAGAGCAAGAACAGTCGAATGAGTGGGATGGCAAATTGTCAGCCCTCAATCACGTAACGATTGAACCCTATTCAGGTGGAGTCAGCCAGATCACTACCGATCAAATCAACCCTCAGCACACCAACCTCATTATAGCTCCCGGACTTGCGAGCCCTGTTGATCAGGTTGAAGCCTTCAAGGCTTTGGTTGAACAAAGTAGCTGCGAACTCGGCCGAGTGATAACGGTTGTTCACTGCGATCAACTGGAAGCTCACAAAAAGCTGCAATCCTGGTACGATGCTTGCATCCACTTCTCAGACGTCTGCCTGATCAATCGAGGTGTTGATACGACCAACCAATTCGTGCAGGACGTAATCGACCGGTACAAAGAACAGCAATTTCCTTGTCTATTCGAACAGATCTTCAAAAAAGGAATCAAGAACCCAGGCCTGGTCTTGGACCCCCAAGCTAGACGCATCTCTCTCTTTTTTGAACCTGACGAAGATGCCTGGCTCGACGATGAAGACGACGAAGATTGGGAAGGCCCACAAGAGGATCCATACATGATTCGACTTCCCAGCGGAACCCGCGAGAAGTGGGTACCGGATGCACAAACAATTCTGAACGGCTGAGCTCTCTGAGGAGCCGACAGAAGAGAGAGCATCTATCTCAAACTGGAGTCATTTAACGATGCCCTGACACCTGAACACAGACACCAACTTCTCCACCCTTTCAACCCTCGCCCCCCGTCGCACGTCAGTCGCCCGTTACCCCTCATTTTGGACTTGGCAAAGCCAAGCAAGCTACCTTCAATTCCCGACTCTTTAATCCTCATTTGAGGTATTATGTTCCCAGGTGGTGTTCCGAGCGAAGCGACATCCACGTCGACCACCCTGGACTTCATTGACAGTTTAAATTTACGCATCTCATTCGAGATACGATATGCCCAGGTGGTGAAATTGG
>CALJGU010000160.1 GCA_938075565.1 uncultured Opitutales bacterium
TGATTTAATCATCACCACGGAATCTATCGGTGACTTTGAATTTTCTTTTGAATGGAAAATGTCGCCCGGAGGAAACGGCGGTATTTTCTATATGGTCAAAGACGATCCCCAATACACCAAACCCTGGCACACGGGGTTGGAGATGCAATTGCTCGACAATGGCGGGCACGTGGAAGGAAAAATTAAAACCCATCGCAGTGGCGACCTCTATGATCTGATCGAATCGAATAAAGACACTACCCTTCCTGCCGGTGAATGGAACCAGTCCCGTATCGTTCGCAGAGGAAATGAGGTCGAACAATGGATGAATGGCAATCTGGCCGTCTCCTTCACGATTGGATCCAGTGAATGGAATGCGCTCATTTCCAAAAGTAAATACGCCGAGTGGCCTGAGTATGGAAAAGTCGACCAAGGGCACCTAATTCTTCAGGATCATGGCGACCAGATTTCATTTCGAAACCTGAAGCTCAAAGAACTTTAGAAAAAAGCAGTTCATGGTGAGGATGTTACTAGTAACACTTTACAGCACTGTGACTGTTTCAATACATTAGTAGACTAACTCTCAATCGCTCTCTTTCGATCCAGCCTACATGAGCCAACCAAATATTCTTTTCCTGCTCAGCGATGAGCACAGCTTTCGATTTTTCTCACACCTTAGTGAAGAGGAAGGAGGAGAACCTGTTGAAACTCCCCACTTGGATGCACTCAAAAATCAGGCGGTAAAGTTCAACCATACCTACTGCCAGATGGCATTGTGCACGCCTTCTCGCCTCTGCCTACTGTCGGGAAAACACGCTAGAGGCGCAGGTGCCTGGACCAATGACTCCACTCTTTCGCCAGATCTAGTCACATTACCTGCAACCCTGCGCAAGGCGGGATATGAAACCAGCTTGATCGGCAAGATGCACTTGGGAGGCAGTCGACAATTTGTAGGGTTTCAACATCGGCCCTATGGCGATCTCACAGGAGGAACTGGGCACCAGGGACAAGAGCCACCGGAGTGGTACGAAGGCGATAAATTTACCTGGCGCTTCGATGGAGCAGGCAAGCTCGAGTATCCGGAGAGTGCCCTTCAAGAACAGATCACTGCTCAAGAGACTGTGGCCTGGATTCGCGAGCATCGTCATGAGCAACCCGAGAAACCATGGTTCGCTCTGGCCTCCTTTAGTAGACCTCATTTCCCACTCACCGCACCTAAACGATGGACCGATAAATATCCTGTCGATCAGGTGACCGACCCCAAAGCCCCTGCGACTGGAGATACCTTTGATCACCCGGTGAACCAAACGATGCGAGAAGGATTCCGCGTTGAAGGCCTCTCCTATGAAGACCAGCAAAAGATGCGGGCCGGGTACTTTGCCTGCGTCAGCTACTTCGATGAAATCATTGGGGACCTACTCAACCGACTGGAGCTCTCTGGCGATTTAGAAAACACCATCATTATTTACGCATCAGACCATGGCGAGATGGCCGGTGAACATGGCAGTTGGTGGAAGCACACCTATCACGAAGCAAGCACGCGCGTTCCCATGATCATTTCTCTGCCTGAACATCGGTCGGGAAGCACGGCAGCCACCCAGATTGAAACTCCTGTCTCGCTCATCGACCTCTACCCTACTCTGTGTTCTTTTGCCGGTGCAGATTATTCCGAAGCAGAAGGACGCGACCTGAGTAAGTCATTAACGCAGAGTGAAGAGCCGGAGCTCATCCCCATTTTCAGCGACAATCTAAAAGCCAGGTGGGGCGAAGGATCTGAGTACCGCATGGCCAGGTATGGAGATTTCAAATACGTAGGGTTCCGTGGCGGCTCAGAGTTCTTATTCAATCTCGTTGAAGACCCGCTTGAACAAACGGACCTTTCAAAAGGTGATCTGGATCCAGAAACAACAGCCATTCTAGACAAACTCAGGGCAGTCGTTTCCGATACCATCGATTTCGACGCTACGGAGAAAGAACGCCTGGAGGGCACCGAAGATTTAGAAAAGCGTTACCCACATAAAATTGGGCCGACCCAAAACAACCTTTATCATTTTAAAGACGGCCGAATTATTAACGGAGAAGATGTCGTCTATAACCCGACGGTCGTTGCGAAGAGCGCAGAAGAAGCCTTTGGCGAAGATTGGCAGGATCAGAATATGCCAGATTAAACATTTTGGGATGTAGGGCTCGATGCTCGCATCGTAGCCTCAAATTGTTCGAGGCCTTCTAAAGGCCAATTTGCGAGCAAATGGCCCTACCCTTTTTTCTTTTCTAACTCAGCAATCGCTTCACTGAGGCTCTTATAAAACTCTAACTGCATCGGACCGTCGTTAGTGATGAGCACAAAGCTGCGAATGCCTCGACTTTCGAAGTAGTTAATTTTCGTAAGGTCAGCCCAACGGATCGCTTCTTTGACTTGTCCATTTGCACGATACGCCTGGATGCCTTCGTCATCGAAAACATAACGACAATTGATCGCACGGTGTAGAATAATTCCGACGCCCAAGGTCAAGACCGCAAAACCAATGAACAACCACGCGTCTTTTTCTAGCGGCCAGCTGAGCTCTGAGACAAGCACCAGACAAACAATGAGCAGTATGGGGAAAAAAGTCGAAAATACATGCGCCAGGATTCGGTTCCCAATTCTTCCTCCTTTGGTATTTTGAAACTCACCTCGGACGGCCCTTAGGTTATCCGCAAAATCATCTGTTACTTCCGCCATTGCTTGTCGGGTGAAGACTTAGCTGTCGTCACCATAAGTAAAGGCCCAATCACTATCGAGCGATTGAAGAAAGGTATTTACACTATCATTAAATCGACCGGGGTCTTCGTAAAAGACCATATGCCCGCAGTTTTCAAAAAATTGCACATCCACCTCACCAGGAATTGAATCAGCAAAGGTCTGAACATCATGAGGCGCAGCATACAGATCCTCCGTTCCTGTAATAGCCAAGCATGGCACCTGAACATTGGGAACTACATCCATTGCAGAAGCTCCGACCAAGCTTTCAATCGCCTGCACATAGCTTTCCACTGGATTCAGTTCAAGAAGGCGCTGAAACATACCCACCAATTGTCGTCTTTTCCTCAAGGTTCCTTCAGCAAATATTCCAGGCATAGCCTCTTCACCTATCCCATTCATACCCACCTGTTCAATACGGCCGATCCGTGCAGTCAGTTTCTCTTTGATCGCTGAGACCGGCTCCGGCAATCCACCTAGAAAAACAAGCCCGGCGACCGCATCTGGGCGCTCGGCGTAAGCCTTTAAGGCAACGATCGTTCCCATTGAGTGGCCTAAAAGAACGGACGGCTCAGGCGAGACCAGGTCAATGAGCTCAACGGTAGCTTCAACAGCTGCCTCAACCGAAAATCGATCCACCGTATTCACATTGAAGCCCGTGCCCGGCATATCAAAGGAAAGAACCCGGCGAGAATTGATCAAGGACTGGGAAAGACCGGTAAAGAAGTAGCTGCCACCGCCAATGCCGTGTAAACAGATGAGCCCGCTACCACTACCCGAGTCGTCAACCAGTAATGGTGTTCCTCCCTTCCAGGCGACGAGCTTTCTCATAACAAATTCCTAGTTCAAGATGGCAGATTATCAAAAATGAGCCGGTAAAAGTCAGGATGTGAAAGCCAAGTCTGACCACAAATCATCTTACCATCCATATAGGCTTCGTCACTCATCCAGGTACCGCCCTGGGATTCAGCCTCAAATTTGCAGTGCTCGTAACAGGTAATTTTCTTATCCTGGCAAAGCCCGGCTGTCGCAAGAATTTGGATACCGTGACAAATGCTATAGATCCACTTATCTTGGGCATGGAAATCTCTTACGATCTGAATAACCACAGGATCATTTCGCAAATACTCCGGCGCCCTACCCCCAATAAGGAGGACAGCCTTATAATCATCCACATTTACATCCGCAAATGTAACAGTTGAATCAGCACCATACCCAGGTCCTTCAAAATAGGTATCCCAACCGGGCATAAAGTCATGGCGAACAAGATTCAGGGTGCGCACACTCGGGGCTGCAATATCAACCTCCCAGTTAGCCTCCTGGAATCGATGAAGCGCATAGAGCACCTCGTAGCTTTCACCGCCGTCGCCGGTTACAATCAATAATTTATTACTCATAAAGATTCTTAGGGTTGATCAAAATCTCAGATCAATTCGATTCGGGCAAAGGGTCAACCTCAGATCTCCCCTGGCAAACACTTGATGCCTCTTTTCCTATTCGAGGGCAGATTCTAGAAGCTGAAGCAGCTACTCTTTCTCAAAAAGCACCATGCCTCGGATATTCTCCCCCTTCTCCATATCGGAAAAGGCCTGATTGATCTCCTCGAGTTCATAGTAGTTCGTAACCAGTTCATCGAGTTTCAGCTTCTTCTGACGATAGAGATCCAACAGATAAGGCATATCTTCACTAGGCAAGCAGGAGCCAAAAAAGGACCCCGTGATCTTCTTTTCCCACACCGGTATAAACACCGCAGGAATAGTAATCGTCTGAGTAGGGCTGGTAATTCCAATAATCACGGCATTTCCGCCGACCCCTAACATGTTATAAGCCATTTCGATAGTCGCAGGAAGTCCTATGGCTTCGAATGAGAAATTAACTCCGTTGCCATCAG
Source organism: uncultured Opitutales bacterium (assembly GCA_938075565.1). GTDB lineage: Bacteria > Verrucomicrobiota > Verrucomicrobiia > Opitutales > UBA2995 > UBA2995. Next base: position 4,611 of record CALJGU010000160.1, read on the forward strand.
TCAATCGTTTCACTTCTTCGACACCATCGACCTCCTTTGAGTTTATGCAATCGGTCGCACCGAAAATGCGCGCCTGATCCAGTTTCGATGACACTTGGTCGATAGCGATGATCTTGGAAGCTCCGGCTAGCTTAGCGCCTTGAATGACATTGAGTCCAACGCCGCCGCAACCGATGACCGCCACGGTCGATCCAGCCGGAACTTTAGCCGTTCGGGTTACCGCTCCAACCCCCGTGGTGACTCCACAACCAAGAAGCGCTGCATGTTCGAAGGTATATCCAGGAGGTAAAGGAAGCACGGAGTTGGTATGAACTACCGTGTACTCAGAAAGAGTCCCAATGCGCGAGAACTGATAGATATCCTGATCACCTTTATGAAAACGAAGGGTGCCATCAATCAGCGCGCCACGCTTCCCGCTGAAATGGACTTCACACAAGGTTGGGTGACCTGTCTTACAGCGATGGCATTCACCGCAGGAGGACACAAAAGGAAGCATCACTCGGTCGCCTACTTTATAACCCTCTGTCTCAGGACCTACTTCTACAACCGTCCCAGCACCTTCGTGACCCAGCACCTCTGGAAGATCGTGCGGAATCGTGCCGGTCATTACAGAATAGTCGCTATGGCAAATACCACTGGCCGCAATCTTGATGAGCAATTCACTCTTTTGGGGAGGTCGAAGCTCAATTTCTTCGACGACGACGGGCTCATTGAATCGATATACGACAGCTGCTTTGGTTTTCATAAGATAACTTTACCCCCAAAGTAGAGCGTCATGTTCCTGACGCAACTCCAGAAGCTTTGAGGGGGTCAATTGATCCACCATATCCCACGTAATGGGATTTCCCTTACGCACTGCAGACTTCAAATTCACATTCCTGGCAAACGCCAAAGGCAAAAGATTTTCCTGATGCGCGACATCCGCACGTTCACAGAGCACATTCAATGTATAACCACCGCCGCCATCGAGCGAAACGCAGTTTTCGCTCGTGGTCGTATCCTGGCCGCTCGAGGTGGGTCATCGTTAATCACCTCCGATTCTGCAGGTTCCACCTACGCAATAACGGTTAGCGGCAAAGGTCCGATAGAAATACTCAAACGCAGCATGGAATCCGGGAAGGCTTCCCAACAGGTAGAAGGGATGCATCCACCAAACAAAACGCGCCAAGTAGATCCAAGCATCCACACCCCCAATCACCTTACCTTCATCCGTGAGGACTTTAATTTCTTCCATGAGCTCAGCCGGACTGAGACCTGTCGCAGGACCCACCCATTCCGCTTGCAAGGCTTCCCAATGAAAGCCGCGCTTTTCAAACATCGGAGCCAATAGCCCCTTCATGCGCAAACACACTTGGCAGGCACCATCGTAAAGTATCCAATTTTTCTTATATTCTGTAATTTCTGTATAGAGAGAAATTTAGCGTTAAAAAAAGTGACTAGCTCAATTTGAGGAGCTGACGCACTTTGTTTCCCATATTAACAAACTTGATAATCGTTTTGGCCGGCCAGTTATGGAACAGCTCGTACAACTTGGTGGTTGTGTTCATAAACTCGTATAGCTCTTTGAGCCGATCTCGGGTGTAAGCATCGCTACCGTCCGCTTCCGACTCAGCTACGCAATCTTTGAGAAATGCTATGGTTGGGTCATACTCCCTCCGCTTGCGCTCATTGCCAATGATTCGGAAAAGCTCCCACACATCGGTAATGGTTTCAAAGTGGTCCCGACGATCACCCAAAACATGAACAACTCGCACAATCCCCCAGCCTTGCAGCTCCTTGAGACTATTACTCACGTTGGACCGCGCCACAGCTAAGGTCTCGGTGATTTCCTCCGCATTGAGCGGATTCGGAGATACATAGATGAGCGCATGGATTTGGGCCACCGTGCGATTGATGCCCCACTTCATGCCCATCTCGCCCCAGTGTAGGACGTATTTCTTTTGTATCTCGGTGAGTTCCATTACACTATTCTTTCTTTTCTGCATAAACAGAAATTAATGAATAGCAAGCCGGTGTTTAAAATAAGTGGTCAGTGGTCAGTGGTCAGTGGTAAACGAAACAAACTTCAACCGGTTACAAATTTCCAATCACTGATGACCGATTACTGATTACAGGTCACTGATTACTGATTACCTCTAAACTCTCTCCTAGCTCTCTGCTCCCACCTGACAGATCAGTTGGAAGCTCACCGTGACCTTATCATTGACCACATGCTGGCCCAGCTTTTCGAAGAACTTTCCACTCCCATAAACAGAGCCGAATCGAGTGCGGTTGATTTTGAAACGCCCCTGCAGACCATATTGTCCGCCTAGAAAGACCTCCTGAGCTTTAAACTCGAGGGCCTTCTTTTTTCCCCGAAGCTGCATGGATCCAAGAACAATGAGGTTCGAATCTCCAGGACCTACTACATCCAACGGTTGAACATCGCTTAATTCAAAACCGGCCGTGGGGTGATCAGCTACGCTGAAAAAATCGTCGGACTCGAGATGATCGATAAGATATCCCGCCATCTTTTCATCTTTAATGTCCGAACAGGACATCTTCGTCATGTCCAAGGTGACAGACCCGCCCGACAAATGCCCATGCTGCGTCTCAAGAAAGCCTTCGGACAATGCGATGCGACCGTTGTGCTGGTTAAACAGATTGCGACCGGTCCAGCGAAAGACGCTTTTTTCAAGATCTATCTGGTAACGACCATCCGGAACTCGTGAGGAAGCTTCACCCTCCCCTTCTACAGAGAATCCGGCCGAGAACCAGGCATCCAGGCCTCCATCAAGGGCGGTTGAATTGGCGTAGCCTGCACTCTGCAGTCGTTCCACTGCCAGCTTGGAAGCACCGAAGTCATCATTCAGACCATAGACTACAATAGGGTCATCCTTACCCACCTCCAACTTCTCAACAGCCTCAAGAAAAGCCACTTCATAGACACAGGCATGTTTTGATCCAGGGATTCGTTTCTCTGCAAAAGCCTCATCCCCTTCCAACTGGCCCTGTAACGCTGAAGCACCGATAGTTGACAATGACATAGAACAAAGGCTATACCTCAAGTCACTCCAGGCAAAACAAATGCTTAGAGCTAACAGGATGGTTCCTTGAAAATAGAGTTGTTCCAAAAGCAGAGCATCACGCATAGTACCCACTCTCATAAAGTTTCAACATACCCCTTACCCTAGAAAATTCATGTCCCCACCTTAATTTAGTCGAATGATTAGCCGTTTCCTTTTGCTAAGCTTCATGCTGATTACCGGTCAGCTAAGCCTCTCAGCCGCATTTCCTGAAAAACCAATCAAAGTCATACTTCCGACCAATGCGGGAGGCGAAACGGATGGACTCGTGCGCCTACTTCAACGGGGCATCGCTGAGAAGAAACTGCTGTCGGAGAAAATGGTCATTGTAAACCTGCCAGGAGCCGGCGGCACCCTGGGAACTCGCAAAATCAAACAAGCCAAGCCCGACGGCTATACCATCGGCCTCTGGCATTCGGGCATCGTTACCTCCAAAGCCATGGGCATTGTGGATTTCGATCACAACGACTTTGAGCTGATCTGTATGTCGGGATACACGGAGTTGTTACTGGGAGTGACGGAAAAATCCCAGTTTCAAACCATCGAAGGATTACTGGATGTCGCCCGCGCCAAACCACGTTCTGTCAAAGTCTCTACCAACATCGGCTTACCCGTTCACCTCATCCCGCTATTATTTGCCGAGGAAGCCGGCGTTGAATTTCGCTTCATTCAAACCGGAGGCGGGGCTCCGCGACTCACCTCTCTTCTGGGCGGTCACAGCGATATGACCATGCTATCCACCATGGCATTCATAAACTTTCGTGAGTCGGGATTAAAACCGCTGGTCACGTTTTCAGGAGAGCGAGATCCCCTGTTTCCTAACGTTCCCACCGCCAAAGAAATTGGCGTAGATGTAGAGTTAGTAGAGATCCGTGTCTGGCTGGCACCCAAAGGAACTCCAGAACCCGTCTTGAACATTCTCCGCAACGCCATCGAAACCGTAATGAAGGATCCCAAGATCTCAGGCGAAATGAAAAAGCTCGGTGTCGTACCCCAATTCGGTGGCGAGGAAGTGGCTCAACCCATGCTCGATGTCCTACTCGAAAAGGTGACGCCGCTGGTGGGGAAAGCCCGTAACATGGGCCGGTAAATCTAGTTTCTGATCGATGGTGCATTTGAAAAATTATTTGATTTTGATGTTCGAAGGTGACTGCAGTTACCAGGCCAGAGTACGTTCCACAAATACACCATCTTGGGTCGACATGTTGTTTTGGTCCGGTCAGCTTCGCACCCGGTCTTGTCGTCATTCCATTCCTCGGAACATTCATTCTTTCTTCAGTTACGCACCTGCGTGCGCGCCGTCGTCTCTCACTCCTCAATACCAACATCTTCACTCCATAAAGACCTCGATTATTCCAAAGGGTTAATATGCGACAACTCTACTACTCAGTCCAAGATTACATCATCAGCGCCTTTACCATTGTATTGGGAGGATTGGTGCTTTGGGGCGCTCGCGACATTCCTCCACCCTTTTTCGACCCCCTAGGATCAGCCGCCGTACCCAAGGCAGTCGCGTATATCTTAATTGCCCTGGCGTTGGGCATTGCGATTCGAAGTTTCTTTCAGAACAAAAACTCACCGGGAGCTGGTGTAACCGATGAAGGCTTTCAACTGGAGCCCTTACGCGCAATTGGCGTAGTGGGTTTATCAATACTCTACACTCTTGGCATGGGAACAGGCTTCCTGGGGTTTCGCTGGGGCACCATTCTCTACATCACGATCACTGGCGCCCTCCTCGCAAAAGGAAATAAAAAGGTAATGCTTATCAGCCTGGCACTGGGTCTCTTGTTCGGACTGGGCGGCTCATACCTCTTTACATATTACTTTTACATCGACCTACCTTAGAACCTTTCGTCGCAATGACACTCTATTCAAAATGTTTCGGAATCGCGAGGACGCGATTGCCCTACATATCTAAGCAACCGCAGGTAGGGCTACTGCGTCCTCACAGTGCCGTCTTTCACCAAGAATTCATTTAACCTCTTTCCCAGACCTACTGCCCCAGCCAGCATACCCCGTACCCATGGACCTACTACAAGCACTACAATACCTAATGACCCCGGA
>CALJGU010000161.1 GCA_938075565.1 uncultured Opitutales bacterium
TCAGGTCCGATCCACCCCGACCAAGAGTGCTAATTTGCCCTACACTGTTTATACCCTGGAAACCGGCAACAATCACCACTTTACCAGCGGTTAGGAGCTCGGGGATATCGCCACCTTCAACGCGAACTATTCGAGCCTTAGTATGAGAATCGTCAGTGATCACTCCAGCTTGGGGCCCTGTTCGGGACTCCGCTGGAATTCCCAGCGCGTGTAAAGCCATCGCCATGAGGGCAATCGTCTCCTGCTCGCCTACAGCAAGCAGCATATCCATTTCACGTTCGTTAGGCTCCGGATTGATACTCTTAGCCCTTGAAACCAATTCATTGGTAACCCCGGAACGAGCAGAAACGACAACCACAACTTCATTTCCGTTGTCGTAGGTCTCCTTGATTCGCTCAGCAACCGCTTGAATTCTTTCAACGGTACCAACGGAAGTGCCTCCATATTTTTGTACTATCCTTGCCATCGAGCTTAATCGTTAAAATGAGCAATCCTCAAAAGGAAAGGCTTGGAGAGAACAGGGCTTGAACGCTTTAATGAACGAACAGCGCGCTCAATCGCGGATTCAGAGCATTGATGAGTGGTTAAAGTTAATACAGCTGCAGCCTTCACCTTTTTATTGGATGGTTTGCTATCCAATTGTTGAACGACCCGAGCAATGCTAATCTTCTCCTTAGCCATGAGAGCGGTCACTTTTGAAAGCACACCAGGCTGATCGATAACAGATAGACGGAGATAGAAACTCGACTTCACTTCTTCCATGGAAGCGATTTGAAGCTCTTCAAGCGTCGACGTTAGAGGATCATTCTTTTCATCGATCAGATTCATGAGTCCAGCTCCTTGAGTCGTAAATACGGCATCAGCAATATCACTAATAACTGCACTGGCAGTAGCGTCTTGCCCTGCCCCTCGTCCGATATGAATTGTGGACCCGACTACGTCACCACTTACGCATACAGCATTATAAACATCATCGACCCGACCAAGGATATGGGATTTCGGAATAAGCGCGGGATAAACACCTACAAAGAGAGTATTTTTCTTCGCATCACTTACCACAGAGGCAAGATGCTTAATCCGGTAGCCCATTGCATCGGCAGCCAAGATGTCGGATGTAGTTATCTCGCGGATACCTTCAATCAGCATCTTGTTCATCGGAATCCATTTCCCATGAGCAAGGTAGGCAAGAATCCCCGCCTTGTGAGCGGCATCAATACCATCAACATCTAAACTCTCATCCGCTTCAGCATACCCCAATGCTTTTGCTTCAGATAAAATTTCACCGAAAGGTTTCCCCTCCGCCTGCATTCTAGTAAGAATATAGTTACAGGTTCCATTCAGTATACCGTGAATCCCAGGGAAGCGATTTGCGACCAACCCTTCTCGGATGGATTTAATAATCGGTATGCCCCCTGCAACACTCGCTTCAAAAAAGATATGGCCTTCGCTTCTTTTGGCAGCCCGAATAACCTGATTACCGTGCTCGCACAAAAGTGCCTTGTTTGCCGTAACAACAATCTTACCATTCTTAAGCGCTTGCAAAGTCAACTGCTTCGCCAAGGTGGTTCCACCAATGAGCTCACAGACAACTTGAATTGAAGGATCATTAACCACTTCGAAACCATCTTCAGTCAATAACTTCGGGTTGACCTTTACGTTTCGCTTAAGCCGTTTGTTTCGAACGGCAATCTTGGAAACCTTGAGTCGAACTCCTAATCGTGATTCGAGAATCTTTCGATTGCGATTCAGATGTTTCAACACACCTTGCCCTACGACTCCCAGGCCTAGAATTCCTAAATTTACTGTTGGTTTGTTAGCCATACTAAATTGATCGATCTATTTTTTGACGGATCGATTTTCGGTTCCATTTAAAAGCCGGACGATGTTCGACCGATGAAGGACAATCAGCAAGCACGCAATCAAGGCACAAAAACCCAATATCCATTGCGACATGCCGAGGAAATATGAAGAGATGGGCAAGCTGACTCCAAACAACATGGAAGCCAACGATACGTAACGCAGGCCGTAGAAAGTAATAATCCAGACGACTGCCCCTATTAGTAGTACCCAGGGGGCAAGCGCGAGAAACCCGCCCATGGTCGTAGCAACTCCCTTTCCTCCTCGGAATTTTAAAAATACAGAAAAGCTGTGGCCTGCTATAGCTGCGATAACCGCGCAAATGGAAATCAACTCGCGGTATTCAGCAGAAGCAATCAGTAGAGGAACCAACGCCGCCACGAATCCTTTTAGGAAATCAAAAATGAAAACTGTATTACCCGCTTTCTTTCCAATGACACGTTTTACATTGGTAGCTCCAGGGTTGCCACTTCCTTCCTTAAAAATGTCTACGCCGTTTTGTTTTGCGATCAAGACAGCAAACGAGACTGAGCCGAGGAGATACCCGAGCGTACAAGCCAGCACAATTTGCCAGATCAGATGCATGAATGGTGATCGCTAAATAGAAAGGAAGAATTAAAGAGAAACTACGGTAGCAGACTTAATGTTCTCACTGGATACAATTTCTTGAAACGCTTCATCATTAGGCGCCGTATCCAGGTTCACAACGTTCAATGCCAAACCACCCACATGATTTCGGCTTAAAGACATGGACGCAATGTTCACTTCAGCCTTAGCCAAAATGGTTCCAAGAACGCCAACAATACCAGGAACATCTTGATTCTCTACAACCAACATGACTCCTTCAGGAGAAGCTTCAACGTCACGCCCATTGATGTGAACCATACGAGGATGACCGGCTTTCCCTATTAAAGTACCTTGGACGGTATAAATTTCTCCATCACCACCTGTTGCTTCTAAAACGATCAATTCATTGTAATCGCTTTCTTCACTCGACTTCACCACCTCATTCTCAATGCCTAGTTGCTTGAGAAGAATGGGAGCATTAACCGAATTCACATTATCTCCACTGATGTTGGTCAAGTAGCCCTGAAGGATACTTCGAGTAAGTGGATCTGCATCGATATCAACGATCTTACCAAAGTAAGTGATCTTAAGCTTGTTCACCTGATCAGGTGCTATCTGCTGAAGAAAGTTACCAAGGTTTGCACCCAAATGAAGGTAGGGAGACAAAGCATCCAAAGTCTTGCTATCAACCGAAGGCATATTGAGGGCATTCTGAAGGACTCCACCCACAACCGCTTTTGCTACGTTTTCAGCGATCTCAATCCCTACACTTTCCTGAGCTTCTTTTGTAGATGCACCCAAGTGAGGGGTTAGAACTAGATTGTGAACCTGCCGCATCGGGTGATCTTCAGCGAGAGGCTCGCTTTCATAAACATCCAAACCAGCATAGGCAACCTTACCAGACTCAATCGCTTCTACCAAGTCGTCCTGGTTAATGATTCCACCGCGGGCACAATTGACCAGTCGGACTCCGTCCTTCATCGTCGCAATCGATGTTTTATCGATCATGTTACGAGTTGAATCCGTAAGCGGCATGTGGACGGTTATAAAGTCAGCCTCCTTCAGCACATCTTCCAATGTCATGGCTTCAACTCCCATCTGCTTAGCGCGGCTCTCTACCAGAAAGGGATCATAGGCTAACACACGCATTCCGAATGCTTGAGCACGGGAGGCAACTTCAGCTCCGATTCGACCTAAACCAAGAATACCGAGTGTCTTTCTAAACATTTCTGCACCACCGTAAACTTTACGGTCCCAACGACCAGCAGTCATTGAAGCATTTGCCTGAGCGATCTGACGTGTCGAACAAAGCATATGGGTAAATGTCAGCTCCGCGGTCGCGATGGTGTTTCCGCCAGGAGTGTTCATCACCACGACTCCGTTTTCGGTAGCGGCCTCGATGTCGATGTTGTCGACCCCTACCCCAGCGCGGCCAACCGCTTTTAATTGAGGCGCTGCTTCAATCACCTCACGGGTAATCTTAGTATCACTTCGCACAATGATTCCGGAAACGTCTTTGACGAGCTCCAGAATTTGCTCTGGTGAAGATCCGTAAGCCTCGATGACTTCGAAATTGTTTTGATTCTTAAGGAATTCGACGCCACTAACGGCGATCTTGTCTGCGACGAGTATTTTCATCAGCTGGGATGTCGGAAAAAGCGATGAATACAAGAAGCGGATTTTTTAATTGCAACGACGAAATAAGACCTAATTCACCGAGTAGCCAAAAAAATCAGCTTTCGTCCAATTCCCGCAATGCTTCAACCAGTCGGTTTAGAGGAATTTCAGTCTCTTCTCCTGAGGCCAGGTTTTTCAATTTCACTTGCCCCTGAGATACTTCCTCCTCGCCAAAAACGGCAGCCCAACGAGCACCAGATTCATTGGCAGCCTTAAATTGCTTACCGAATCCAACACGCTTGATCGGATAATCCACTGAATATCCAGCCAAGCGGAGAGCCTGAATTTGTTGAAGAGCCGCAGAGAGAACCTCATCGCCACCTAAGACGACATATACGTCTGGCGCTTGAATGTAGGTTGGCAGAAGACCTTTTTCTTCGAGCAAATCCTTAATCACGACATCACCCATGGCGAATCCGACCGCTGGCATATCAGGACCACCCAGTTTTTTAACGAGATGATCGTAACGACCTCCTCCGGCAATGGCCCGGTGTTCTCCCTGGATGTCGAAAGCCTCGAATACAAATCCAGTATAATAAGCCAACCCACGGACGATCCCCAGATCGATGCGAATGAAGGATTTCATGCCCATACCATCGAGTCGCTGGATAAGGGCATCCCATGCGTCGAGACGCTCATTGACCGCATCGGCCAATTCTCCGGCAGCAACATGGGCCTTGAAAAATGAATTCAGATCAGCGAGCTCACGGATTTGAGTCAAAGTTTCTACCTTCACCAAGAAGTCTTCGGACGCGTCATTGAAATAAGGAACCAGCTTCTCCAAAAGAACTTCTCGAGGCATTCGCTCCATTTTATCCACCAGACCAAGAACAGCAGACACCGCCTCCTCTTCAAGACCGAGGCTCTGAAGATATAACACCCATAGATGGCGGTCGCTGACTCGAATGACAAAGTCATCTGAATTGAGCCCCATCACACAGAGGCTGTGGATGAGAACGGCTATGATTTCTGCATCAGCACCTGCTCCGGGCTCTCCAAAGATATCTGCATTAAATTGATAGAATGAACGGAGGCGGCCCTTTTGCTTTCGCTCGTATCGAAAATTTTCTTCGATCGTGAACCATTTGATGGGTCTTTTCAGTGCATTGGCACGAGCCCCAATCATGCGAGCCAAGCTAGGAGTCATCTCAGGCCGCAGAGCAACCGCTCGTCCGCCTTGATCCTCAAATGCAAAGAGCTGGCTTACAATCTCATCTCCCGACTTTTGCTTAAACAAATCGAGTGATTCAAGAATCGGACCATCATACTCCTTAAAACTAAAAGACTGGGCTGTCTTTCGCCAAATCTGGAAGAGGTGGTTTCGTAGGGCACAATCTTCAGGATAAAAATCCCGAAAGCCTGGAAGGGTCTTAAACATCTGAAGTGGCCATGTTTAATTCTACGGCCTGACCGGGTTACGCCAAGTTATCGAGCTCCAGGTCTTTCAGGTTGGCTTTCAATTCTTTTCCGGCTTTGAACTTTACTACCGCACGAGTTGGAATAATTACATCCTTCTCCGGTTTATTGGGGTTACGTCCAATCCGGGCCTTTCGAACCTGAATTTCAAACACACCAAAATTCCTTAACTCAACATTTTGACCGGAGCTCAATGCGTTTGCGATTGCGTCCAAGGTAAGTTGAACAACCTCCTTGACTTCCTTTTGCGGGTAATTGGTTTTCTGGTAGATATCCAGAACGATATCTCGCTTAGTTAAATTGTCTGACATACGGTCTGTAGCTCCTTTTAGACTTAATTAAGTAAATACAAAAAAATCCGAATTTCCTTACGTCAATGGCAAACAAATATTTGCCGCCGAATTTTCCAAGTATATGAGTGACAAAGACACAAAAAATCCCTTCGAAGAAATCCAGAAACAGCTTCAGGAACTTTTAAAAAGCAATAATCCCAACGTTTCGGTAAACCCTTTTGTTCCACCGCAGCAAACGCCGCCAACCTCTTCTACCCCAGAAGAGCCGAAGGAATCGGACGAAGTTTTAAAACAGATTCAGTCATTTAAAAGGAAGCCGAAAGAAATTCGTGATTATTTGGACCGATTTGTGATTCGTCAGGATGAAGCCAAGAAAGTTCTATCCGTTGCAATTTGCGATCACTACAACCACGTGCGTCAGTGCATAGAAGAACCTTCCTTATCGAAGAAGGAGTATAACAAGCAGAACATCCTTCTCCTCGGCCCGACTGGAGTCGGTAAAACTTACCTTATGCGTAACATCGCCAAACTGATCGGCGTCCCCTTTGTCAAAGCGGATGCGACTAAGTTCAGCGAAACGGGTTACGTGGGTAACGACGTTGAGGATTTGGTCCGGGACCTCTACAAACTTTCAGGCCAAAATGCCGAGCTGGCACAATATGGTATTATATATATAGATGAGATCGACAAGATCGCTGGCTCCAGCGCAATGGGTGGCAAGGACGTCTCGGGTCGAGGCGTGCAGATAAATTTGCTAAAGCTCATGGAGGACGCCGATGTAAACCTGGTCAATCCGCAGGACATGATGAGCCAGATGCAGGCTATGATGAGCATGGGCCAGGGAGGTAAGAAGCAGAAGCGCACTCTCAGCACCAAAAATATTCTATTCATTGTTTCTGGCGCCTTCGACAAATTGGCTGAAAACGTCCGCAAACGACTCGATCAAGGGCAAATCGGTTTTTCATCACAACGTAATGGCGAGGAGGAGGAGGACGACTCTCACTTCCTCAAGTTGACCGAAACGCGCGATTTCATGGACTATGGATTCGAGCCAGAATTTATTGGTCGACTTCCCGTGCGAGTTGCTTGTGAAGCGCTTTCAAAGGAAGACCTGTCACAGATCCTAAAGAACTCTGAAGGTAGTATTCTTGATCAATACCATCGAGATTTCAAAGGTTACGATATCGATTTCTCAATCACCGATGAAGCCATTCTTGAAATCGCTGACCGCGCTTCTAAGGAAAAGACAGGTGCTCGAGGCCTCATGACCGTTCTAGAAAAGACCTTCCGCGAATTTAAGTTCGAGCTCTCCTCGACCCTGATTCAAAATTTTGAAGTTACCGACAAGACGGTCGAAAACCCACAGGAAGCGCTGAAGGACATTTTGCTAAACAATCAGGCCGCATTGAACGACTTTCTTTTCAAGCGCGTGGCGGAGTTCATAGCAGATTTCAAAGAAAAGCACGGCCTGGACTTGGAATTCTCCGAAGATGCCTGCACGAAGATTGTCGAACTCGCCGTCAATGAAGACCGCTCAACAAGCTCCATCTGCGAACAACTCTTCAAGGACTATGAGCACGGTTTAAAAATCGTCAGCCGAAACTCAGGCAAGACGCACTTCCTCATTACGGCCGATGCAGTCGACAACCCCGATGGTGAACTTTCCAAATGGGTCGTTGAGAGCATTAAGGGAAAAGGAGCCACAGCTGAGGAAAAGCCGGAAAGTGAACCGGAGGAAGAGAAAGCCTAATTATGCCGGAAGCGGAAGCAGTACGCTCCATGTTTGGTGGGATCGCCAAACGCTACGACCTAGCTAATCACCTCTTGAGTGGAGGTATGGATTACTGGTGGCGACGAGTACTTGTGAAGAAAGTGAAGCAGATGAATCCTTCCGTCGTGGTTGATTTAGCTACCGGAAGCGGAGACGTCGCATTCGCACTGAAAAACAAATTAGCCGATGAGGTGAGCGTTTCCGGGCTCGACTTCTGCCAGCCCATGCTCGACGAAGCAGAAAAAAAACGTCTGGAACGCACCCCCTCCCCTGACATCAACTTTGGAATCGGTGACATATTAAACCTACCTCTCGAAGATAATTCAGTAGATGCCATCACGGTAGCATTTGGCGTTCGAAACCTTGAGAACCGAAATCAAGGCCTCCAAGACATCCTCCGTTGCCTGCGTCCAGGTGGCAAACTTTTCATTCTCGAGTTTTCCCAGCCCTACAATTGGTTTCGCCCTCTCTATTATAGCTACCTGAAATACATCCTGCCAACCATTGCTGGATGGGTAACGAAAAAGCCAGAAGCTTACGATTACCTGGGCGATTCGATTGAAGGTTTCCCCAGCACACAAAAGCTCATCGACGAACTGGACGTTGCTGGATTCCACGACATGAAGGCAACTCGCATGACTCTCGGAATCGTAGCAATTCACGAAGGCGTAGCTCCCTGAGCGGATCCGGTGTAAGAAAACCCTACGGCACGAAATCAGGATCTTCAGCACCCACAGCAACTATTTCATTCGTCAGCCCATCGGGGTTAAATGGATGAATAAAGTAACCATTTCCTGTTGAAGCATCCATCTGAGCATCCGTTGAAATAGCTACACGCTCATCATTAGATTCCCCTTCAAATACACGATACAAGGTATAAGAGAGTTCATTCGGTTTATAAGGACTGAAATCGATTCTTAATTCATCCTCATGGTATGCAGCATTGGCCCAAGGGTCGCCATCCAGATCCGCTGAAACAAGCTTTGCCGCAACATCACCATCTCCCACGAGAAATGAGATGACCGTTTTAAACAAGCTATTCGGGTCTGATGGACTGGTTCCTAGGAGTATTTCATACAGGTTAATAATTCCATCCCCGTCCAAATCGTAATTCCAAGCTATCATTTCAGGTGGGGTGTTTTCAGGAAAAACACCCGGAGCACTTGCCTTGGTAAGGTAATCGTTTTCTCCAAAGGCGGCTAAGATCAACAATTGCACATAATCACAAGGAAGCGGGTATTTCTACCAAGTGGCGTTACAAATTCGAGAATCGTAAGTTCGTTGATTTCCAGCACAATCCGTTAGGTCCAAGCAAAAGGAAAGAAAGTCCCCGCTAAACTGCTCCGCCAATAGCTCATATTCCGCTTGAAATACAAAGTCATTTAGAGTTCCAACTGACCTCTCATCTTCTCCCGGAATTCCGATATTATCGCCGAATAATTGCTGAGGGAAAGTTTGGATGGGAGACAATCCGTTTTTAAAAGTCAATTAACCGAACTGGAAGCCGGTCCCCAAGTCCCTAATGCGGACGCTCACATTTATCTTAGCACCTTCTCCACTTTGCAGAAAGCCAGGAGTCACAACAAATTCGACAGGAACCGGGGGTGTGCAATCAAAGGCCCCTGAATTGATAATTGTGCACCCCGATGGGAAACCCTCTGGAAACGGTGTATCACCTAGACTTAAACCAAAGGTGCTAAACAGCCCGCATTTGTTGGTAAGTTGAACCCGGAAGCAGTAATCACCAGGCTTCACTCCTTTGGGCAGAAAGAACTTTACACAAAACGTCGCGTTAAATTCATTGGTCGTTGGGTTCGTCTCAAAATCCAGACTGTCGAGGGTGAGTGGAACATATTGGTCAAACATGCCTTTAGGGTCTAGAATCTCGACCCAATTCAATCCTCTGCCGAAGGAGGAAAAACCACCAAACCCGAGATCGAGTCCACTTTCCAGATCCTGGGCGGTGAAGATTAATTTCACAAAGCCGCCGGCTTCATTAAAGTCCCAAGTACAATCGACTTCTCCTGTGAGCAATTGAGGAGGAGTCAGATCTTCAACTTTTGGAATTTCGCTGACTACCGTTACTTTTTGTGTGGACACTTCTGGAAACGGAATCGTTTCTTCCAGAGAAAACCCACCCGGATAATTCGCTCCGTAAATGGTACGATTGTTATTCCTATCGTATACCTCAAGGCGTGGTGCATACTGACCTAAGATTGCTCCTGAAGGAACCGTAAACTGCCCCGAATAAACCCCTGAGTTTTCATCGCCATCGATACGCGACAAAAATCCGAAAATGGATTGAGCTCGAGGATCATCGCAATGAATTAAGGAAATCTGAGAATAACTGACACCGCAGTCGACATATTCTAGAGTCACAGTTGCAGAAAGAACACCTTGTGTGATTGTGATATCAGCCAGCACAGGATTGATGACAAAGGGGCTCGCCGCAAAGGGTTTGGTCGAATCAGCCTTATCATTGATAATTTCAATCATTGTTTGGATCGACCCATCGGTTGTATCCAACCATTTCTCCAATTGAATACCGTTTGAAAAAGAGCAGACGTTCCCCGCTTTGTCTTTTATCCAGACATTGGAGAGGTTATAGATCCCGGCTTCCAAACATCGATTCATAATACTCATGGTTGAAAATCGACCGCTGTTTAAATCACCCTCAGTCAGATTATTACTACCAATGTATACAGAAAAGGAGTTGAGGCCGGAAGGACTTCTATAGGTTAGGGACACTTGATCAATCCCCTTCCCCACATCGGACGCCCATAGATCAACCAAAACTTCATTAAAGCCATTCTCAGTGTCTATCAGCGTGACCGGTTGACCATCGTTAATTAAGACATCCCAGAGTCCGTCAGGTTTGTAAAAAATCAACGTCAATATCGGACTTCCCGTACAAACAGATCTCTCCCAAGTCATAGATGAATTCCTGGTCGAAAACATCACAGACCATAACCTTCAAATCCAATCGGGTATCCTCCTGCCAAAGCTTCCAATCGATGTTGTTTTGAAACCAAAGACTCGTTCGAAAGATCCCGTCCTTTAAGTCACCTTTGAAGAATTGACCGAACCCCGTTGAAAGCAGCGAGTCTTCTATACAGATAGGGTTATCTATAAAAAAGAATACTCTTTGAGGATTGATGGCTGTGTCATTGCGTAGGGATATATTTGCATAGATATTCGTTGTGGCATCACGTCCATACAAAGGATACAGGTCCAAATAGATGGGATTTTCACCTTTTGTACACCAATCAGAAGCCAACAATTCAGGTGGTTCTGTATCCTCCAACATGTCGCCGGTAGCATCGAATTGAACAGGATACAATATGACCCCCAAATTCCCGAACCAGGCAGACAACCAAAATTGAGCTAAGTTGGAGGGACCTCGACGATAAAAATGATACTGAGTATTCCATATCAGACAATTTAGCTCAGTCGCAATTATAGTAGCTGCAACCAGGGCACGCTTGAGTCC
Organism: uncultured Opitutales bacterium; assembly: GCA_938075565.1. Classification (GTDB taxonomy): domain Bacteria; phylum Verrucomicrobiota; class Verrucomicrobiia; order Opitutales; family UBA2995; genus UBA2995. The sequence continues at coordinate 11,072 of CALJGU010000161.1, forward strand.
GATATCAGTTGAAGCCCCTCGGCGCCTCAAGTCCATATAGTCTCCAAAATATAACAGGTTGTAATTATAAACTTTAACCACAAGATTCAGGAGTGCAGCTCCACTGACAAAAGGGTCCAATGTCGAGGGTTCTATCACCGCTCTGGGACGATCCTCATTAGCTACTCCGTCATCAGCCCGCTGAAACACCTGTCCCAAGTTGTTATCCCAAACTGTTTTTCCATATACGTTAGAAACAGACAGGCATGGCTGTAAATTGACTAAACTGGGCACTAACAAGCCCAAATGAAACTGCCAGAAGATTTCGTAGGTCTTTACTCCAGTCTGTTCGTTTAGAACAAAGCCACAGTTACTATTCAAAATGGAAGTGTTACTGCCTCCAGGAAGTATTTTAGATCCATCGGGCATGAGAAACCCAAATTGAATACGATAATCCTAGTCTCCTTTGACTATGGAATCTTGCAAACTAACCGGCAACGACAAACGAATGCTGAATTGATCATTCTCGGGGTTGTAGATCTGCTCGAGAAGCGTTTGA
>CALJGU010000162.1 GCA_938075565.1 uncultured Opitutales bacterium
TTACGAGGAAGTGTGGGGGCATTTAGATGAGGACGATGCAGGATGGAAGGATCCGGCTCCAGTTGTAGATGAGACAACCGGCCGCCTATTCTACTTCATGAACACCAACGAGAGCGAGAAACGACTCTTCTACATGACCTCCGACGACAGCGGTTATACCTGGTCCGACCCGATTCGTATTCCCGACAGTCTACTTCGGCCTGAATGGAAACGCTGGCGCAACAATCCCGGTCCCGGTATTCAGCTGAAAGTTGGGAAATACAGAAACCGCATGCTCATTCCCGGGCACATCGTGACTCATGAAGACCATCACTTCTCAGTCGTTTGGTATAGCGATGATCATGGAGAAACCTGGCAAGTAAGTGAAACGGCGGTACAGGGTTCGGATGAGGTGAGTATCGTCGAACTGAGCGATGGACGCGTTTTGATGAACATCCGTTCGTACGGAGAATTACACCCTGGCCTGGATATGGACTACCGCAGCTTTATGTATAGTAAGAACGGGGGCGAGAGTTGGTATGGTCTGGAAACCGTTCATGATCTTATTTGGGAATCCGGCCACGGATCCATCACGCGTATGGAAACGTCGGATGGGAACCGCCTCTTTGCCTTTAATCCGGTCGTGGTGAAACGTAAGGACTTGACCTGCTTTGTCAGTTACGACGAAGGCAAGACCTGGCCATTCAAACGAGTCATTCACGAAGACGGTGGATATAGCTCCGTGGTTGTAATGGACAACTACGACATCGCCCTGGCGCACAATCATGGGCACGCAGGTAGAGACGGAATTGATTTTGTGCGCTTCAATTTAAGTTGGCTCACGGACGGACGAGAGCATGTGAATGAACCTGTGCAATCCCTGCCACAGATTTCGACCAATGATGCTCATAAAACGGTTTGGCGTGAAGACTTCGATTTGCCCGACGGGGTCATCCACGACGGCGGCGATACAAGCTGGTCGACGCTGGACACCGGCAGTATCCCTGGAGGTGCAGCTATCAGCCAAGGCAAGTTTCGCACTCGTGACGCAGACGGAGAAACGGTCTGGAAAACCGAGAAGATCGATGTTGCCGATCTCTCGAAGGTTTCCATCGCAGTGGATGCGATCAAGATTGGAAATTTTGGTGAGTCTGACTCCTTATCTGTGTCTTATCAACTGGATGACTCCGATGCAGTGATGGTCGAGTCACTGAGTTTTTCATCCGATCCGGAGGAAGACTTCGAAACCTATCAGGTCCGCGCAAAGCAGGTGGATGTTTCAGACCATCAGCAGTTACTACTTACCATTCGCGCCCGGGTTAATGGAGACGACAAGGCCCTGTATTGGGACCGCGTTGAGGTGAGTAAGCCTTAGACTCAAGGAGCATAAACGGATAAGGTTTTAAGGAGATAGACTTTGCTTTCTAATTGACGATAAGAGCCTTAATTTTACTAATAGCTTACCCTGATGTGAAATCTGTAAAATTACTTTCCAAACTTGTCGCCGGCTTGGCCGCTCTAACTTTGCTAACTCTATCTGTGGGAGCAATGAACGTGAGTCCGGAAGCGACTGAAGAAGTAAGAGTTGTGGCTGCACAAAGTAAACTAAGCAGTGAAGCCGACACTGTAGTCGTGTTTGCAAAAGGCCTTTGCTGCCCCTCCTGTGCGATTGGAGTTCGGAAAATGATCAGTCGCTTGGACTTCGTGGATAAGAAACGATTTAATAAAGGAGTAGAACTGGATACCAAGGTACAGCTCATTACGGTGGCCATCGGCCAAGAGAAGAAAGCGGATTTTAAATCTTTAACAGAAGCGATTGTAGATGCCGGATACGATCCCGTGCACAGCTACAGCCTCCAAGACGGAGCCCTACGAACTGAACCGCTTGTTGCGGACAGTTAGTCCAAAAAGTGAAGCCTCGATTCTATCAATTCCTAGGATTAACTTTAATCCTCGGACTCACTACTACTTTGTTCTCGGATCAACCGGTATTCAATGAGATGCCACGTTGGGATCATGGCTGGGGTGTTCAGCTCGTCCAGGAACTACGACGCGATAGCGATTTGTTGTCAGGAAGCGAAATCATGGGCGAAGGATTTTCTGAAAACGTCGACATACTTCACCTCGAAGGGGTTTATACTTGGGACAAATCGATTCGCATGACCGCGAAGCTGCCCTTTATCATGGATGCCAGCCGTGAGCTACCTGATGGCAACGGTGGAAAACTTACTCAGTCGGATAAAGGAATCGGCGATGCGACCCTGGCGCTTCCGCTGAAGAAATATTTCAACCTCGATGGACGCAGTGGTTCATGGACGCTGGCCCCTCAGCTAAGAGTGCCACTGTCAGGAGATGATGAATACGAAGTCTACGATGGTGCCTGGGGAGCAGGATTGTCTGCAGGTTACGAAACAGAGACCTACAACTATTTATTCTCCGCGGGCATCGGCGCCTGGACGTTTGGCGACGACGAACCCTTTCAAGCATCCGCCCATGTGGACCTGGGCCTCAATTTTCGCATCTTCAAAACGTCGGGCCACATCAAGTGGGAAACGGATTTCGTCTATGAAGACGATGGCTTGGAAAGACTCCTCATCGGTCCTCATGTGTATTTCAGAATCAACGACGAATTCCACGCCCAAGTCATGTATAAGAAAGAAGTGCATTCTCGCCGCAACGCCTTGGACCATGGAAACGGTAAGGTGATTCGGTTCGGAATAGCCTTTGTTTATTGAGGAAACACCTTTTCGATCTCAAGAATTGGTAAATTGCCCCATTCAAGGTTTATTCGATTTTCTATTGCTCATAAACAGGTGACTTTCTAAAGCTTTGAGCCGATGAAAACGCCTTTCACCCCTCTCATAGAATCTCTTCCAGCCTATATACCGTTTGTAGCTCCAGAAACGATTGAGCGTAAACGTGGCATACGATTCACAACCCGCATTGGAGCCAATGAAAGTGTATTTGGGATTTCCCCGAAAGCCCGAGCAGCCATTGAAAACTCCATAGACTCCATTTCCTGTTATAGTGACCCGGAATGGGGAGACTTGAGAGAAGCCATTGCGGACAAGCATCAGGTTCACACCGAAAACATTAGTGTGGGCGCAGGGATCGACGATTTATTGGGCCTGGCAGTTCGAGTGTTTTTAACCAATCGAACAGCAGCAGTGGCCTCACTCGGTTCTTACGGAGTTTTTCACTATCACCTGGATGGCTACGGGGTTAAGTGCATTACCACCCCCTACCTTAATGACGGTTTCAATAATCTTGAAGCACTGGCAAAACTCGCTCACGGAAACGCTTCACCCATGGTTTATCTCTCGAACCCGGATAATCCTGCTGGAACCTGTTATTCCGCGAAGGATATACAGGCATTTATAAATAAGCTGCCGATTTATTGCATGGTTGTTATCGACGAAGCCTATATCGACTTTGCTCCGGAAGGAACCGCTCTTTCAATCAATGACCTTGATCCTCGTGTGCTCCAAATGCGAACGTTCTCAAAAGCACATGGCCTGGCTGGTTCACGAATTGGATACATCATTGCTTCAAAAGAGGTGGTCCAAGCATTCGATAAGGTTCGCCTACATTTTAACGTTAATCGAATCGCCCAAGCTGCAGCATTGGGCTCCCTTCAAGACCCGGAATTCATTCAAGGCGTCGTGGAGCAAGTTGCAGTTGGCAGAAGCGAATATGAAGGACTTGCCAAAGACCTTGGCCTAAACGTCATCCCATCATCCACTAACTTCGTGAATTTTGACGCCGGCAATCAAGTGAGGGCTCAAGCTATTCTCGATCAGTTAATTCAGCATGGTATATTCATTCGAAAACCAGGAGCACCTCCACTCGATCGCTACTTCAGAATCACGGTAGGAACTCCTGAACAAAGACAACACCTCGCAAGCGTTTTGCCGCAGGTCATTGCCGAAGTAGATTCCGTTTTGAAACAAGTCTAGCAAGCTCTCCACCTTATAGAATCGAGCAGCCGCATTCTCAAATCCTTAACATGAGCCAAAACAAACACGTGTCACTACACCTGACTCCTATGCAGGCCGGCATGTTACTTGTTAGCACACATTCCAATTATCCAGACTGTTATCTGCAGCAACTAGCTGGAGAACTAGAAGAGGAAGTAAACATTCCCCGTCTAAAATCCGCTTGGGAAGAATTAGTATCGCGACACGCTGCCCTCAGAACTCATTTCCATGAGGAAGGAGATGGCCTTTGGGCTCAATACATCTCCCCGAATCCCGATGCACCATTCACGGTGCATGACTGGCGAGAGAAACCTCTAGATAGCTGCCGGTCAGATTTTGATGCTTACCTGGAAACCGATCGAAACGTGGGTTTCAAATTTGAGGAGGAACCTCCCAATCGACTGACCGTTTTCTTGTTCCCGGATCAACATACTCGAGTCCTCTGGACATCCC
>CALJGU010000163.1 GCA_938075565.1 uncultured Opitutales bacterium
CGATTTTCAAATTGTTCACTCCTACCACTTCTCCGTAAAGGTTGAGAAGAGGCCCCCCTGAGTTTCCGGGATTAATCTCGGCTGTTGTTTGAATGAGGAGGCGTCCTTGCATGACTCGGTTTTTCAGGCTAACAATGCCTTCTGATACGGAGCGCTCGAAACCAAGAGGACTCCCCACGGCAAATACGCGTTGTCCTTGTTCGAGTTCTCCACCAGATCCAATAGGAAGGGCTTTAAATGATTTTTCGCTATCGTGAATCTTGATGAGTGCTAAATCCCACTCTTGAGATACTGAGATGATTTCCACGTCTTCGTAGAGCGTGCGGTGAAGCTCTTTACCCTCGGATTCTCCTTCTTCAAATACCGTGACTTTTATTTCTACATCTCCAGAGATGACATGCTCATTGGTGATGAGGTAACCATCCTCATGGATGAAAAACCCAGAACCGAGGCCCGTGGCAGTCTCAATGAGAACCACACCTTCTCCATATTCTGACACCAGCTCGGTGACCGATTGTGTGGAGTTGATTCCACTTTCGATAAATAGCTGACCGGTGTTCATCTCGGTGATTTCCGTTTCACCTGTTACGTCGATGACTTGTAATACTGAGGACTCCGGGATTTGCACGATGTCGTAGCCCAGGTCCACATAGTAGGTGTCGCGCTTTTTCTGCAGGATCTCACCTTTGATCGAGTAGCCTTCGGACAACTCGAGGATGACAAGCTCAGCATGACTGTGAATGAGGGAACCCAGCAGAATTGCTAGGAAAGGGATAAATAGGCGTCGCATGGAATAGGGTATTGGTTGCTTGAGGGAGAAAGTTGTTCCGATTGATATGAAAATAAAATCTATAACACCTGTTCAAGGGCTTTTACAGTCGTTTCAAGAACCTTGATGCGCGCATAGGGCTTATTATTTCCTTCAATAATAATCCAGGGGGCATTGGGCTTATTGGTAAGGTGAATCATGTCGTTGACGGCGACATTGTAATCATCCCATTTGTCACGGTTCCGCCAGTCTTCGTCGGTGATTTTCCACTGTTTGTGTGGGTTTTTCTCGCGAGCTTTGAATCGGCGCAATTGTTCTTCTTTATCTATGTGTATCCAGAACTTCAGTATGATGGCTCCGCCATTGGACCAGTGTTGTTCTGTTTCATTGATTTCGTCGTAAGCGCGTTTCCACTCTTTTTCGGAGCAAAAACCTTCCAGGCGTTCGACCATCACACGTCCATACCAACTGCGATCATAGATGCCGATGTGGCCGCCTTTGGGGAAATCGTTCCAGAACCGCCACATATAGTGGTGGCTGAGTTCCAAGTCGTTCGGGGCGGCTGTGGGAAACACATCATAACCGCGAGGATCAAGGCTCTTGGTTAACCTCCGGATGGCGCCCCCTTTGCCTGCAGCATCCCAACCTTCGAAGGCCAACACGGCGGGGCGGCGGCTTTTGTATAATTGGTGTTCTAACTCGTGCAGACGTTCCTGGAGCTGTTTTCGTTTCTCCTTATAGATTGCCGGTTCAATGGTCTGCGAGAGATCGACTTTTTCGAGTGGTGCAGGGAAACCCTTCTTTGTACCCCATTTTAACTTGGGATTCGTTTTTGGCTTTTCGGCTGTTTCCTTTGCTTGAAGTGCGCTTTTTAGTTGGTCGGTAACCGTTTGGAGGAGCTCCAGGTTCGCCGACTTTAAATTGGTTGAATCGATGCGGACCCAAGGAGCACGCTTCTGATGAGTCAGATGGATCATTTCCTCCATCTTCTCCCGATACTCGTCATACAGCTTGTGGCGTTTCCAATCTTTTTCGGTGACGCGCCAGGAGGTCGATCCGTTTTTTGAGAGCTTGTTCAGTCTTTGATCCTGCTTTTCCTCGGAGATCGTCAGGTAGACTTTGATCAGGACGACCCCATCATCGGTTAGCTGCTGCTCGAAATTTTTAATCTCACGCACGACCTTGGGCACCTGTTTGTCTGAGATCTCCCCATTGACCCGATCATCCAGCAATAGGCGATACCAGGAGCGATCGAAGATAGCCATGCGGTCTCGTGCGGGTGTTCTTATCCAAAATCGCCACAGAAAAGGACGGTAGATAGCTTCCTCGCTGGGTGAGTGCATGGTGTGCACTTTGAATCCACGAGGATCCAAGGATTGAAGGAGTCGATTGATAAGAGCGCCTTTTCCTGCTCCGTCCGCACCTTCGAATATGATGACGACTGGAATCTTTCTGAGGATGGCTTGCCGTTGAAGCCGTCCAAGATCCTGGATTAGGACTGAGAGCTGGGATTTAAGGTCGCTGTCTGCAGGTTGGGTTACAGGCATTGGATAAAGCCTCGAAGGTCTCTGGTCTCTTTTCAATGGTTTTTTAAGCCTGATTGAGGAAAAGAATCGCGTTGGAACTGAAATTGATAGAACTCGTCATATTCATAAACAGAACTAGCTCGTATGTCTTGGATAGGTAAAATACTCGGAGGAGGAATGGGTATGCTCATGGGGGGACCCATTGGCGCAGTCATTGGAGGTGCTATTGGGCATTTATTTGTCGATAGCCAGGTGGAGGCTGTTGCTGATTCGCAGCGACAATCAGGCACGGGCCGACCGGTTCGTGAGCCGAGATTCACCAATCAGGAGCAAAAACAGGCCGTATTCTTCGCCTCTACTTTTGCAATGCTGGGTAAGATGGCCAAGGCCGATGGCAAGGTGACTCAAGCAGAGATCAAAATCGTAGAGGGATTCATGCGCGATCACCTGCGCTTGGATAAGCAGGCCAGGATGTTTGCTATTAATATCTTTAATCGCGCTAAGGACGATGCGTACCCGTATAGCCAGTACGCTTCAGAGTTTGCTCGGCATTTTCAGAATGATCAGAATATGCGTATGGTTTTGTTCGAAATGCTTTTCCAAGTGGCAGCTGCCGATGGCACGGTTCACCATGCCGAAGAGCACTTGCTGGAAGAAACCGTTCGATACCTCAATATACCGCACTATCTATTTGAAGAGCTGAAGGCGCGTCTTGCTCCATCGGCTGACCCTGCTTACACCGTGCTTGGTCTAACTCCGGATGCGACGGATGCTGAAGTGAAAAAAGCCTATAGGAGCAAGGTCATGGAATTTCATCCAGACAAGATTGTTTCTAAAGGCCTACCCGAAGAATTCCTGAAGTTTGCCGAAGAAAAATTCAAGCAGGTGAACGAAGCCTACGAGACGATTAAGAAGTCACGAGGATTATAATGGTTTTGTGCCTAAGGGTATCTGCTTGTCGGGTAAGCAGAGGGCGACTTGACCGTCCTGATTATGAAAGCCGGTAACCAGACACTCAGACATAATGGGTCCAATCTGCTTCTTTGGGAAATTAACGACTGCAACTACCTGCTGCCCAATCAGTTCCTCGAGTGAGTAGAGTTCGGTGATTTGAGCACTTGATTTGCGAATGCCAATCTCTTCGCCAAAGTCGATTGTAAGGATGTAAGCAGGTTTACGCGCCTCTGGAAATGGATCGGCTGAAATGATTTCTCCTACTCGTAGATCAACTCCAAGGAAGTCATCGAATGAGATGGTTTTCATGTTTTATTCTCAGTTCTTTCTTATCAGGCATACCCAATCTTCATCCATTGAATTGGGGGGATTGCCGATCGAGGTGCTGTTGCCGCCAGGCAGGCCTGCTTTGAGCCACGCTGAAGTTCGCCGCCGTTTCTAGGGTCGAACCAATCAACTTTGTATTCACCTTCAGGAAGTTTAATTTCAGTGGTTCCTCCATCGGCCAGGTAAAGCACGTAGGTCTCACCTTCCTGCAAGAGCGACCACGCGTTGTCGACAAACCCTTCATGTGGTTCGGGTGCTTGGAATGCTGTGTGATCGCTGAGAAAACGAATGGCTCGCACCGCGGTTTGGTAGTGTTCCTCAAAGGGGCGATAGTCCTGCACCCTGAGATCATCGCCTTTGCCAATGTAGAGTTCGACGCCTGCACTGCCGGCCATGAATGTACCCCAAACTACATTCTTACGCCATACCTCCATGGGGACCTTGGTTTCTTTGACAAAGGGTTCGTCCAGGCCGAAGACCCAAGGTTGACCCGCAGCAGCAGATTTGTTGCGCCACTCCAGGGTTTTTCCGTAAATGTCTTCTTCGTAATTCCACTGGAAGGCAGGACCTGTGAGGTTCTTGTTTCCTAGAAGAGGCGTAAAAATCCAGTCTTCGTAGGAGGGACCATTATGAATGACGATGTGGTCATCGTAAGGAACCAGCTTTCTTAAATGTGCGGAAAAGAGGATGCGCTGTTCGTCCGTATTGGCAGTGTGGTAGCCATCGCCTTGGGCCAAGCCGTTTTCCTCTCCAATATTCCAAGTGATGGCTGGGTGGTGTCCGAAACGTGCGACCATTTCTCGATAGTAGATCTTTCGGCTTTTGGCGAACCCACTTGTGCGTCCAGTCTCCCTGATTTCAAAGAAAGCTTCATTCTCCGTTTCACTCAAAACAAAGTGAGGCATTACTCCCATCCTAGTCATATGAGAGAAAAGGATTTCCCATTGATCGAGTTTAGAGCAATCGTAAGTCAAGGTGGCGTCGCGATCAATCCAGGGCCATGCTTGTTTCCCATCACCGTAAGAATTCATGGGCATGAAATAGAGGGCATTGACCCCCAGGGAAGAGAGGTAGTTGATGACGCCGATGATGCCTTTCCCTTTACCATCTTTCCAGGTGGGGTCTCCTCGATTCTAGTCCTTTACATGTGTGGGGTAGGTTCTTTTGGACGGGGTATTGTCAAACTCTTGATACTCTAGAAATACCTCGGGGCTATTGGCTCCTGCTTTGAGAAAGTAAGCTTTGGATCTCTGGAATTGAAGGAAGTGTTCATCCACGTAAGAAAGGCGGCCTTGAGTTCTGAAATCCTTACCTGGCTTTTTGTCCGAGTCATTGACTTTAAAAGATCCACTTGCTCCGTCGAAAGAATCTGCACTTTTTCCTCCTGAGAGTTCAGCTGCGATCATCTTACCTTGCACGAAACTTGCCTGATAATTCCAGGTGCCGGCGACGTTGGGGCAAAAGTGAACTCGCCATATGTTTCCGGATTCGGAACTGCTTTCACCGGCATTCCCGTCTGCTGCAAAATAACCAGGGATAGAAAACCGCTGCCCCGAAGGTCCTGTGAATTCCACATCCAATCGGGAATCAGTGAATGGATTTATGTCACCAGTTTCTGAACTATTCGGGCCTTCGAAATCGATGGTGACTTTGTGCCAGGTCACGAGATCACCATGAATGGTGTCAGGATAGGAAACGTGTGCGCTTAGCAGGGCGATTACTGTCAGGAGTAGGATACGTATGTTTATCATGGTATTAAATTATCGGTCTTCAGGTGCGATGGCATTGAGAGAGTCTGAGAAGACAGTAAGGTCTTTCAAGCTGAGCTGGGTGTGGACTCGATCTTTAGAGGGTGGTTGATGCTTTAAACTAGTTCCGGGGCGATGGGCGGTTCCGGGGCGAATAGGACGTGGAGTGAATCCACCTCCGCAATTTGGACAGACATTTTTCAGCACTACTTCAACGCAGGACGAACAAAAGGTGCATTCGTAAGAGCAGATATATGCATTCGTTGAATCTGGCGGAAGATCTTTGTCGCAAAGTTCACTATTGGGGCGGAGTTCTAGCATGCAGTCTTTTTACTTAGCAGATTACCGTTGATGTGTTTGCAAGCAGCAGGGGGCCATACAGGAATACGACTTCATTAAACCTGGAGAAGGATCAATAACCCACGAGTTGGATGCCCCATTGTGAGGCCTGTTTTAAGACCTTTTCTTTTTCTAGGATGATAATGTTGTTTGCTTCCAGGTAAGCATGGTGATTACCGGACTCCTTCATCACCTCCAATGTCTTCATTCCAAATACGGGCACATCGAACCGGTAGTCCTGGCCGGGTTTCACCGTTTTAATGAACACGAGTTGGTTGGTTTGAAAACTTCCGGCACGACGTAACATGCGGTCGGTTCCTTCGAAAGCTTCGACGGCAACCACCGTTCCTTTGCGAATGACGACACCTTGACCAATATCCAGCCGGGCAACTTCTTTGGCTATTTCAATGCCATGCTGGATGAACTCGGGCCGCACTTTATCTTTGCCCTGAGTCATGGGACCGTGATCAGCCATTTGATTATCTAGAAATGCGCGAGCGTCTACCAATTCTATGCCCAGCTTGGAAATTTCGTCCGAAATGGCCCCAAAGATGGTTTCGGCGTTCTTTTGCTTGAGCTTCGCCAATAAGGTGACGGCACGGAGGTCCGGGTAGAGGTCTTTGAAAAGTCTTCCAGGAGTTATCTGGCCTGCCATCAAGGCCCACTTCACTTTATAAGATTTTAGGGCTTTGAGCATTTTGCCCAGTTTTCCTACTTTGATGCGGATCCTGTCCTCATCACTAAATGATTCGTAGAGGCTTTCTCGGGTTTCTCCTTCGTAAGCTATGATTTTGCTGCGAACTCCTGCCTCGCGCATTCGATTCGCGACGAGTTCAGGGTAGAGCTCCTTACCTGCAATTAAGCAGATTCCATCCTCGGGCTGGAATTCGTCTGGGAGAAATTGGGATAGGTTGTGAGCCATATGATAGGGCATATTTAGGATTTCTGCGCCTCTGTCCAAAGAATTTATGGATTTCATTTTAAAATGAAAAATAGGCTTCCAGTTAGGCTGTACTTGTTTTCTACTACATTCGTGTCACTCTATGACAGTCATCTTCACCTTCAGGATCCCCGCCTCAAGTCCGTCCTCAATGATCTTTCCAGTACCTATGCTTCCCTGGGAGTAGAACGCGTAGTCGTAAATGGAACTGAAGAAGCTGATTGGGAGAGAGTAGGGCAGTTATCCGAACTTTTTCCGTTCGTGAAACCAGCATTTGGTCTGCATCCTTGGCATATCTTTAATCGTTCGGCCCATTGGCTAGGCAATCTGGAATACTGTATCGATCACTATAACGGATTTGTCGGAGAGATCGGTCTCGATCGCTGGATTCAGAATCATGATTTCGATGATCAGGTCGAAGTATTCAAAAAGCAGTTACAGTTGGCTGCCCGCAAGAACGTACCTGCCAGCATTCATTGTTTAAATGCGTGGGGGAGGATGCTGGATATATTAGAGGAGGAAGCTCTGCCGGAAGTAGGGGTGCTCCTTCATAGTTATGGTGGAGCGCAAGAAATGGTTTCTCAGCTCGCTGAGTTGGGATGTTACTTCTCCTTCAGTGGCTACTTCCTGCTGGATCGTAAATCGAAAGCCAGAGCTACTTTCAAAACGATACCTATTGATCGGATCCTTGTAGAAACAGATGCTCCCGATCAGCAATTACCAGAAGACCGGGATGAACATCCATTGCCGCTCGATGATGACGGAAAGTCAGTGAACCATCCAGGTAACATTGGCGCCGTTTATTCTGGCTTGGCGCAGGTGTTGGATATGCCTGTTGAGAGGCTGGTCGATCAAGTAGAGGAAAATTACCAGCGAATCTTCGGGTAACTCTATTCAGCTGCTAGGTATTTCGGCCGGCTCAGCAGATTTTCGTAAGACCAGCTCCATGGCTTTGGCAGCTGCTTGAAAACCAAATGTTCCTGTCAGGAAACTCGCTGTTCCATACCCGCTGGCACAATCGAGTTTCAGTTCGGTATCTTTGGGTTTCTTCTCGCAAACGGAACCATCATTACCGGGGAAAACGACAGGTTCGGGAGAGAAGACACAGGGGATGCCCCAATTTCGCTTTGGATTTCGGGAAAACCCGTAATGCTGCCTAAGCTCTTTCCTGACATTGGCCATCAGGGCATCATTATAAGCCTTATTAATATCGCGCACCTGAACCTTTGAAGGATCCCGACGACCGCCCGCAGCACCGGTGGTCACCAATCGTATTTTTCGACGCTTACATTGGGCAATGAGTAGGCACTTGTTTTTGCGGTCATCAATCGCGTCCACAACACAATCAAACTTCTGGTTGAGCAATGATTCGCAGGAGGCAGCCGTAAAAAATCGATTCTGTTCCGTTACCTTGCAGTCTGGGTTAATGGACTGAATGCGCTTAGTCATCGCAGCCGTTTTCATATGGCCAACGGTTTCGGTTGCCGCATGGACCTGCCGGTTGGTGTTGGTGACGCAGACCTCATCCATGTCAATAAGCGTAATATGACCAATGCCAGAGCGGGCTAGGGCTTCTGCTGTCCAAGAGCCTACACCTCCAATTCCCACAACTGCAATGTGAGCTTGGGCAAGTATCTGGGCGTTTTCAGAGCCATAGAGGCGCTGGATTCCGCCGAAACGTTCTTTGTTTAATGTCATGGGTGGACTTATCATTTCCGATAAGAAAGCACCTTATTCATAGGCTCCCAACCACTTGGCAATTAAAAATAACTAAGAAGGGCTGCTGGCTGAATATCCAAGGCCTGTTTATGATGAAGGATATTTGAATCATTTCCGTGAGTCTCCCTGGGGTCATTTTTCAGATTTTGCGAGAAAACCTCAGTGGGTACTAGGGGAATTTCGTACATGGGCTAAAGAGAAAAACCATGAACCCCTAAACCAAGTCACCTAGTGAATAAGGTGCTGGCCGGATTCTAATCTATAGGGAAATCCACTATTATAATTATTAAGCACTGCTCACGCGGTGTGTTGGAATCTCATGCTTCCTTCCAATGACAACGTATCCTCATTATCTGAATCCGCAATCAGATTGCTAAAGTAGGTTTCGTGGCCGGGAAGTAATCCGATCCAACATTTTAGGGGCGCTCGTCGAAAGACGAGCGCTTCTTGTTTTGCGGATGAGGCCCTGCGCAAGGTATCCTTGGTGTCGGACCGTCACAGGTCTTTACCGTTTACAAGCGAAGAACGCCTAGGGATAGTCTTCGAGTATGGACTGGCTGCTACCGGTGGTAACTTTTGTTTCGGGTGTTCTTTTGAGTGGCGTGGTTGTTTTCTTGATACAACGTTCTCAGAAATTGCTTTTGGCTGCGCGCGTACAACAGCAAGAGGCGGACATTTTTAAGCTAGATGAGGCCTGCGAAGAGGCTCGCCGAAGGCTGGAGGCATCGATCCAGGAGATTTCAGAATTGCGCACTCAGGTCACGACTTTGGAGACAAAGCTTGAAAGCGAGCAGGAGCATTTCACCGAGAAAGAACAGGTCTATAAAGAATTGGAGAAGCGCTTCTCTGATGTTTTTAAAGCTCTCTCAGGCGAAGCCTTGAAAGAGAATAACCGTTCGTTTTTGGAATTGGCTAAAGAGCACCTGAATTCTCAGCAGGTAAAATCTAAAGGAGAGCTGGAGAAGCGCAAGCAGGCCATTGAAGCCCTGCTCAAACCAATTAATGATTCGCTAAAGAACTTTGGTGAAAAAGTAGGGGACATTGAAAAAGCCCGAGTCGGAACCTATGAAGCGTTGAAGGAGCAGGTTTTGTCCCTCGCAGAAGGACAAACTCGCTTACGAACCGAAACCGGTAATCTTGCGCGTGCACTGAATACGCCTCGTGTGCGAGGAAGCTGGGGAGAAATACAGCTCAAGAAAGTGGTCGAGCTAGCGGGCATGTTGGAACACTGCGATTTCGAAGAGCAGCAAAGTAAGGATAGGGACGATGGTTCGCGTGCACGCCCTGACATGATCGTTCATCTACCGGGTGACAAGCAGATCATTATAGATGCTAAAGCTCCGCTTGAAGGTTTTCTGGCAGCTCTGGAAGCAAACGAAAAGAAGGACAAAGAAGCTCGGATGAAAGACCATGCCCGTCACATACGGATGCATATCAAGGAACTTGGTGGGAAGTCTTATTGGGAACAATTTGAAAACACGCCCGAGTTTGTCGTTCTGTTCTTGCCAGGCGAAAGCTTCTTTAGTGCAGCCTTGGAAGTAGAACCTGGATTGATCGATGAAGGCGTTCAGCAGAAAGTGATTTTGGCGACTCCAACCACGCTCATAGCCTTGCTCAAAGTAGTTTCCTACGGATGGCGGCAGGAGAATCTTGCTCAACAATCCCGCGAGATTAGTAAACTAGGCAAAGAGATTTATGATCGGGTGTCTGATGTTGCGAAGAACTGGATGTCTGTCGGTAAAGGTCTGCGTAATGCGGTTGAAAGCTACAACAAAGCTGTAAACAACCTAGAATCGCGCGTATTAGTTTCGGCACGCAAAATGAAGGAACTTCCCATAGATCTCTCGAAAAAGGAGATTGATGGCAGCATGTTAGTGGATGCGGTGCCTCGGGAGCTTCAAGCAGCAGAATTGAAAGACGAGGAATCCGAGTAGATCCGTATTAGATTTAAAATCTATTCTGGTATGAAAGTCCTATAAATGGGAATATGTATGGAATAAGCTGTGTTTCTCTCAGTCTGAAACTATGTAACTTTCTTTAGATATATGCGATCTTTCCTGACCAGATTCTTATGTTTGCTAGTATTGATATTCTGGCATCCGGTATTTGGGCAGCCTGAGATTGATTACGAGAGACCATCGGAGTCGTTGAGCAATCTGGTGGAGCGAACTCTACCTTCTATTTATCATCCTTCTCCAAAGAGAGAGCAGATGCTCAAGTTGAACTTGGTTTCTCTCATACCTGAAACGTACCTTCGTCGTGAAGAAGTTTCGCTGGCTGGATTTCAAATGTATCTAGATACCACTGCCAAAAGTCGTCGGGTATATGCCGAGGGATTGGCAGTTGTTGACGTAGCGAGTGGTACTGAAAATGCCATTACAGGATTACCGTCGAGTTTGGTGGTGTTACATGTTCTGTGGTCACCCGACAGTAAGCACTTTGCGACGCTGTTTGAACGTGAGGAACAGGTCGAACTATGGGTAATAGAAACGAGTAGGTTTACCGCTCGGAAGCTGAGTGATATGGCCGTGCATGCGGGAATGGACGAATTGCTTTTCTGGTCAAGTGATAGCCAGCACATTTGGGTCAAAACCATTCCAGAGGATAGAAAGCCCGTTGAGGAAATAACGAGTGTCGAGAGACTCGCCTTAGTCAGGGAGACTAGTGGACAGCCTATTCCAGCTCAGACACATCAAGGCACATTGCGAACTCAGCAAGATGTTGAGCTCTTCAAACACCATTTCACAACTTCGATCGCAAAATTTAGTCTAGCTGGTACGCATGAGATAGTAGGCGAACCTGGAGTTTACGGCTATTTTCGTGCGTCCCCGGATCAGCAATACTTATTGGTCGAAAGATTAGTCGAGCCCTGGTCCTATTGGGTGAATGCCGACCAGTTTGCCTACGATATCGAAGTGTGGGATTTCGAATCAGAAGGCGTAAAGCGAATAGCCAGTGCGCCTTTGGCGGAAACGCTTCCTTATGGAGGGGGTGCGGTTCGTTTGGGTGCCCGAAAATTTAGTTGGAGGTCTGATAAACCATCGACGGTTGTTTGGGTGGAAGCATTGGATAATGGAAGTCCTTATGAGATCGTTCGCTATCGTGATCAAATCCTGAGTCTAGAAGCACCATTTGATTCGACTCCCCTACAGCTTGTTAAGACAACAGGTCGAGTAGGGGATATCATGTGGAACGAGTCGGACCGCGCCATCATCTTTAGCTGGGATTGGGTTGAGCGGGATCTTGAACTGTCTTCATTTAATCCCAATAAGAACCAAAAAGATACTCGAACCTTGCTCGGTTTCGAAATGGGCGATCTATATCGTCATCCCGGGTTTCCCCTCATGAAACTCAATGAGAGCGGGTTCCCAATGGTTCATACGGATGATTCTGGGAAGCATTTGTTCTTGGTAGGTGAAGGGGGCTCATTGGAGGGCGACCGTCCATTTCTCGACAGATTCAATTTTGAGTCTCGGCGTACGAAGCGATTATTTCGTTCCAAGAAACCTTACTTTGATACTCCAATCACGGTATTGGATGGCGAAGGTGAGGAGCTGCTTGTACGTCGGGAATCGCCAACAATGCCTCCCACTTATTTTAGTTGGAGCAAAAGAAAGCGATTTCACACTCAGCTGACTTTCGATGAAAACCCCTACCCAGAACTTGAAGGTATTCAGAGAACCCTCGTGAAATATAAACGCCGGGATGGTGTGCAGTTGATGGCAAACTTGTATCTTCCAGCTGGGTACAATGCGAAAAAGGATGGCCCGCTTCCGACGCTTATATGGGCCTACCCTAAAGCCTACCAAAATGCGCAGAATGCAAGCCAGTTGAAGAAATCCCCTTATCAATTTCTCTATGGGCGTTGGAATCGCCCTATCATTTGGGCAACTCAAGGGTATGCGGTTCTGGATGATCCAACGATGCCCATTATTGCTCAAGCTGGCTCAAATGCCAATGATACCTTTATTCCACAATTGGTTGATTCAGCGGATGCGATTGTTCGGGAGCTCATTCGCAGAGGAGTGAGCGATAAAGACAAGATTGCATTGGGAGGGCACAGTTACGGTGCGTTTATGACTGCCAACCTGCTTGCGCATACAGATCTCTTTTGTGCCGGAATTGCTCGTGGGGGAGCTTATAATAGAACGCTGACACCGTTTGGCTTTCAGTCTGAGGAACGGATTCTATGGCAATCTCCCAGGGTCTATTTGGAGATGTCACCCTTTCTGAATGCCAGTCATATAAATGAGCCGCTTCTGCTGCTCCATGGAGAGGAGGATAAAAACCCCGGCACACATCCTATGCAAAGCGAGAGACTTTTCCACGCTTTGAATGGTATGGGAAAGCACGCTCGTTTGGTTATGTTACCTTATGAAGGCCATACCTTCCGAGGTGAGAAGGGAGTACTTCATAATCTTTGGGAAATGGAACGCTGGCTGGAGATTCATGTGAAAGGGGATTCTCCCATTTCATCTACCTCGATTTCTCAAAGTGATCAGTCAGGGCCTTCTTCCAATGATCCCTCAGCCGAAGGTGCCGAGAAATAGTGGTAACAAATTAGGCAGACTGTGATTTTTGAAGTTCTGCGTATCCAAGGATCTTCGAAGTAACATTCGACAGACCGTTTCTACGATTACTGGACAAGTGCTGAGTGATGCCCACTTCGGATAAGAAAATGGGATCGACGCTCAGGACATCTTCGGGAGTGTGGCCGCTGTATAGATTGCAGAGCAGGTGAGCCACTCCTCGTGTGATCGGCGAGTCAGAATCAGAACGATACTGGCAAAGCCCATCGGTAAACTCCGGAACCAGCCATAGGTTGGACATGCATCCTTCGATACGGAAGGCATCTATCTTATACTCATCGGGTAATGGCTCTGCCTTTTTGCCTTTTTCAATCACATAGGCAAAGCGCTCATAGGAGTCGTCAAAAAGTGACATTTCCTCCACAATGCGGTCTCGTTTTTCCTCAATACTCGTAGCCATAGAATCGAATTTAGGGAACGGATCTTTTTCTAAAGCGCAATGCTGCATTTAAGAAATTAGACCCATTTGTTGGATCGATTCTATGAAATGCATCAACTTTAGTTTTTCGGTGTTTCTGGATTCAGTAGTTCATCCGCAACCCCATAGCGCAAACTTCGGAAACAGTGATAGAATTGTGAAACGCCGACCCATTTCCCCAGTTCGATGAGTGCCAAGAGTGTTACGGGAAAGACATCGGCCCGATTGCTGGGAAGTTTGGGTATTTGTAGGCGTTGCTCCAAATCGTAGGACGAAGCTTCCTCAAAGACTGAAGTCAAGTCGCTCATGCTCAGATGAGGGCTGCTTTCTTCGAGTGTTTTTCCTTCTCGGTGAGCTATGATTGCACGCGAGGTTACCCAGGTGCCTCCCGCACCGACCACAATGGCTTCTTCAGGGTTTTCCAGTTTAATGGGTAGCTTAGAAACTTGTCGCTGGACGGCTTCGATGACGGCCATCTTTTCATCCTCTTTCAGGGGGAGAGTGGGATTCTGGACATGATGCTCAAGTAAACGAACGCCTCCTAAAGGTAGGCTTTCAGCCATCTTGATTTCGCGGTCTTTGATATAGATGCATTCAACGCTGCCACCGCCCATGTCAAAAATCATTATCTCTTTTTGATTCTTTAGATTAGGATCAGTCAGGACGCCTTTGCCAATTAATCGTGCTTCTTCTTCCCCTGCGATAACGTCGATTTCCTGTCCCGTTTCTTCCAAGACACGGCGTTTAAATTCTTCTCGATTGTTGGCATCGCGAACGGCACTGGTTGCCACAATTCTTGAGAAATCAGGGTCAAAGCTCTGCATTTCGCGATAAAGCTCTCCGATCACTTTCACTCCTTTTTGCATACTCGTTTCTGTGAGCTCCGGATGATCCTTGCTGATTCCCTCACTTATACGTGTTTCGCTCGTACGTTCGCCCAGTGCTTCCAGGCCGTCGGGTCTATTTTCGACGACGAGCATTTTAAGTGTATTACTACCAATATCGAGTGCTGCCGCCCGTGGGTGGTAAGGACTATTCATTTTAGAGAGAGAAATCTGTTGGAGCGATCAGGACTACGAATTCGCCTTTTTGCGATCTTCCTCGGACATTGTTTGATACTTCTTCAGCTGGTCCTGTGAAAATGGTCTCGTGAAGCTTTGTCAGTTCACGGGCTACGCAGATGACCCGGTTGGGGCCTAGCACTTCTAGGAAGTCATCCAGGAATTTTAAGATGCGGTGATTGGATTCGAAGACGATGTGGGACTGGTCCGCGTTTTGAATGCTTTCAAAGAATCGTTTTCGTGCGGCTGATTTTGCAGGGAGAAAGCCCCGGTAACAAAATCGATCACTGGGGAGGCCTGAGGCGGATAGGGCAGCAAGCGCAGCGGAAGGTCCTGGAATGGGAGAAACGAGAAGCCCTCTTTTGCGGCATTCGCGAACCACTCGAAACCCAGGGTCGCTGAGGGTAGGAGTACCTGCATCGGATATTAGAGCGACAGATTGGCCTGCTTCTACTTTGTCTGCCAATAGCACGGCCTGCTTTTTCTCATTGTGCTCGTGGTAACTGAGAAGGCTTTTCTTAATCGAATAATATGAAAGTAGTTTGCCTGAAGTTCGAGTATCTTCACAGGCAATCAGGTCACAGCCATTCAGAATATCAAGCGCACGCTGTGTGATATCACCCAAGTTGCCAATAGGTGTGGCAACTATGTACAGTCCGGGAGTAAGGAGGGGAGTCTCCCCATCGCATTCACTCATCGTTGGTCTATTACCCGGGATTACCTACTCCGGGCAACTGTTGCTCCCAATCAGCTGGGCGGCTCCAGGGAATAGAGGTATCATATGGGCTTGTTTTCTCGCATCCGGAGAAAAGCAACAATCCGGAGCCTACCGCGAGCAAAGCTAAAATGGTGCGAACAATTTTCATGGGTTTTATGACTATTCCAAGTGAGCGGTGTCTCCAACTTGAATTTCCGCAACACTTAAATTACCGTTAGTGTTAGTAGCTGATAGTATCTGGGCAACACTGAAATCGTTGGTAATGTTGGTTAAGCTCACCAGAGCAATTTCTTGTTGTTGTTGTTGTCTGCGTAGACTGAGAGTTTGGCCTTCAGCTGCTCCGTGTTGCCGACCGTAGTTGATGATGGCAAACGATCCATCCGGGCCAATCCGCACGACTTCTCCTACCGATTGTGTCGGAAGGGGGTTCGATTCGAAAGTGGTAACAGGAGGTGGCAGAGTCGGACTTTGATTAACGGAGGACAAGGAGCGCCGAAGTGAGGTGTTTTCTGCGCTCAGTTCGAGGTTGCGTGATTGTAGTTCGTTAAGTTGTTCGCGCCAGTTTTGAGGGGGGATTGAGGCCTCAAGGTTATTGTTTTCACGCTGAAGGTCACGATTGGCTGCATTTACGTTTTGCAGCTCATCCTCCAACTGCTTTTGCGCAGCTTCTGCGGCCTCAGCTCTTTGGCTCAGCTGGTCAAATTGCTCTTTAAACCCGGTGGCCTTTGCCCGCTCTTCTTCTGTGATCGCCTGTAGCTTTTTACTCGATTCTTCTGAGTGAAGGGTTCGGGATTTCAGCTTTGCTGATTGAGAGAGTTCCTCCTGAAGGGCTGTCCGAGAAATATTTAAGTTTTCGTCCAATCTCAGCTTTTGCTTCTTCACCTGAAGGTAGAGGAAGCCAGAAACTAATACTCCAACCAGGCAAATAATGCGGAGTAGGAGAGAGCCATTCATAGATTAAAACTACCAGATGGCAGAATTATGGACAGCCAAATTCTGAGTCAGTACCTGTGCCGGTTCTTTCAAATCCACGACTTGGATTGGCTGCTAGGTGCTCCAGTAGCTTAAAGATCTGTTCGGCATCGGATTGATTCTCGAGAGCATCGGCGATGGCTTCCGGAGTAAAATATTCTCCTATGTGATCATTCAAGTAGCCGACGACCGAATGTTGCAGGTCCAATACTTCGGAAGCCGCTTTCTTGCCAGCTTCTACACCTGGCTGATGATAGGCATTGATATTAACCAAGGACGCATAGAGCCCGACTGCGCGTTCATAGAGTGCAATCAGCATGCCGACGGTATGAGGAGTTACCTCATTCACTGTAATGGTGATGGATTGCCGGCCATTATCATGGAGGGCCTTTCGAGTTCCCAGTAAGAACCCTTTCAAATAGTCACCAGCAGTTATGCCTGGCTCAACTTCGAGCTCAGGTTCGTTTCGGTCTTTTAAGACTTCAATGAAGGTCACGAAGAAATTGTGCACTCCTTCTCTGAGTTGCTGGATATAGGCGTGTTGGTCTGTGGATCCCTTGTTACCATAAACTGCGATTCCTTGATTCACCACAGCTCCGTCCAGATCGGTTTCTTTGCCGAGGGACTCCATGATCAATTGCTGCAGGTATTTTGAAAACAACTGTAAGCGATCTTTGTAGGGGAGAATGACCATGTCTTTTTCGCCTACACCATTTGTCGCATAGTACCACATGAGTGAAAGCAGGGCTGCTGGATTCTTTGCCGTATTGGTATCGCGTGTGCATGCATCCATGGCTTTCGCGCCTGCCAAGAGAGAATCAATGTCCAGACCTTGTAGCGCGGCTGGAATCAATCCGACGGCGGCCAGTTCGCTCGTTCTGCCTCCCACCCAATCCCACATCGGGAATCGTTGGATCCAGTTTTCTTCGGAAGCTACCTTATCGAGCTTAGAATCGGCACCGGTGATAGCTATGGCGTGTTTGGAGAAATCCAATTCTGCTTCGTGGTAAGCCCGTTGGGCCTCAAGCATGCCGTTCCTTGTTTCTGGTGTTCCACCTGATTTGGAAATGACAACACAAAGAGTTTGTCCGAGCTCAGTATTGAGATTGGCCAAGGTACGATCAATGCCATCCGGATCCGTGTTATCGAAAAAGTAGAGAGCTAATTGGTCACCATCGGGATCGCCCAAAGCTTCTGCCACAAATTGAGGGCCAAGCGCAGAACCACCGATACCGATAACGAGGCAATTTTGAAATGCTCCGGTTTGGCCTTCAATGCTTCCTTCGTGTACTTGTGCTGCAAAAGATTTGATACTCTCCAGGGTAGATCTGATCTCTTCGGAGATATCCTCGGAAGGAGCCAGTTCCGGCGCTCGAAGCCAATAGTGGCCGACCATACGATCTTCGTCTGGATTGGCGATGGAGCCTTTTTCCAATGCATCCATGTCGGCATAGGCCTTTTGAATGCGCGATTCCATGGAATCGAAGAAGTCGTCTGAAAAGTCCATACGGCTGATATCCAGCGCCAGGCCGAGATCCGTATTGTGATAGTAATGCTGCTTAAAACGTGACCAACTCATGGTTCGCTTAGTTTCGATGGTTAATGTGTGTGATGCGGTGCTAGTTACAGATCCTTATC
>CALJGU010000164.1 GCA_938075565.1 uncultured Opitutales bacterium
CGTGTCTATTAGTGTCCATTGGGCTCTCGTGGTCATGGCACTTCGTTTGGTAGTGGTTAACTTTTTTAGCCTTACCCTCCAATCTCGTACTCCAGCGTCACAACCATCTTAACCACCTTTTCGATCGTCTCGGTATCGTAGATGCCGTAGCTGGAGGTGGCGCTGGAATTCTTTTTGGTGATTTGGATGACACCTTGTTGAGCGGAGGTCAGAGCTCCCAGGGTTTCGCCG
Organism: uncultured Opitutales bacterium; assembly: GCA_938075565.1. Taxonomy (GTDB): domain Bacteria; phylum Verrucomicrobiota; class Verrucomicrobiia; order Opitutales; family UBA2995; genus UBA2995. The sequence goes on from CALJGU010000164.1 coordinate 232, forward strand.
GAGCTTTGGGCCATGAGCTTGGCGCGGTGCTTGCCATTGGTGGTGGCACTCTTAACGAGGTCGAGTTTTATGGGATCGAGATCGGATACAAAAAAGTCAGGACCAGACAGAGTGATTCGTATTCCTTCTGAGTTTAGATCATAGAGGGCTCGTCCCAGTTTCTGTAGCGCTTCTACATCGACGGTATTGATACGTACTTTTCGTGTGGCAGCGTAATAATCGATGACATTGATCTTCTGTCCTTTTTCGTTGGTTTTGAGAACTTCACGGACGGAGGTTTGAAGTTCGACGATTTCGACTTGATTGACCAGGTTTATGTGGGTGACTCCGATTACCTTTTGCAGCTTCTCTCCTGCCTTTTCATAGGCTTCTGCATTGGTGGGTCCGGTGGCAGTGACTGATGCGGTCAAGCTGCCAGCATCAGCGTGAACTAACTTTTCGGCATAGCCCTTTACGATGATGGGTTTGGCGTGACGAATGGTCACCCAGGGTTTTGCAATAATAAGGGCAGAACCTAGAAGTCCGACCAAGGAGAGAATAGCAATGATAGCAGTACGCATGTACGGCGCCTTTCTGTGATGAGGGACAAGAAAGCTGGATGGGCTTCCAAATTCCCGGTGTTATTGGATGAAGTTGAGGCGCGGTCGGATACTTTTTTAATGTGTGCTTGTAGGAACCGGAGCGCAAGGGCGAAGCACTTTGAAAAGGAACAATTATTGATTTTGTTGTTTCAAAATAATTTGGAATGACAAGTCGGGTTCTTCGTCTCAATCTAAACACTCATAATTTCAGCTCACTTTATTTATGAAACCATATCTCTTTTTTATTTATAGCGTATCCTTGTTTAGTTTGCAGGCAGCTTGCCAGCCCGTGAACCAAACGACGGCCAATTCTAGTATCGTTCCGCAGGCGGAGCTCGATCCCGTTGAAGTGTCACTCGACAAGAATGGAAAAGCACGGGCTTACTTTGCCAGTGGTTGTTTCTGGTGTGTGGAAGCGGTTTACGAAAGCGTGCGAGGCGTGGATGAATCCATTTCCGGTTACAGCGGTGGACACACGGAAAACCCGACCTACGAATCAAGCAACACGGGGCGCACGGGACATGCGGAGGCAGTCGAGATTATCTACGATCCAGAAGTCGTCAGCTTCAGTCAGCTGGTGGATGTTTATTTTGGTTCTCAAAACGTGACCCAGGTTAATGGCCAGGGCCCCGATCGTGGATCTCAATATCGTTCCATCCTCTTTTACCAGAATGAGGAGCAGAAGCAGATCATTGAGAAAAAGATCGCCGCGGTTAACAAAGCGATCGGTGGAGATAAGGTGGCTGCTGAGGTGTATCCTTTCCGGAAGTTCTGGCTCGGAGAAGATTACCATCAGGACTACGAAAGAAAGCACCCCAATCATCCTTACATTCGCGGAGTCTCAGTTCCACGACTGAAACGCTTCCAGGCAAAATTTCCAGAGCTACTCAAAGACGGGGCGAAGCACTAACTTTATGTATTCCCAGGCTGTTTGGAAACATAGCATGAATGTCAAATTGTAGGAGCTGCTTTAGCTGCGATACTTTTAGTTTCACAATTCGCAGCTGAAGCAGCTCCTACAAGCTTTTGATGAAATCCTGGGAACGCCGAATACCAGCTCGGCATAACGCAACTCGGTTTCTTTTCCCGTTGACGCCTCGTGGTCGTCACTAATCGTTCGTGGGAATGAAATTAGGTGCATTGTTCGATTGGGATGGCGTAGTGATTGATTCTTCGAAAGCTCATGAAGAGAGCTGGGATCTGCTGGGCTACGAAGTAGGGAAGCCGCTGCCGGAAGGGCATTTCAAAAAAGGCTTTGGGCGGAAGAATCAGGTGATCATTCCGGAGATTCTTGAATGGACTCACGATCCTGAGGAGACTGAGCGTCTGGGGAATCGGAAAGAAGAGCTTTATCGAGACATCGTAGCTGAGAAGGGTGTGGATCGGATTCCGGGAATTGAAGCTTTTTTGCAGAGTTTGAAGGAGGCGGGTATCGGCTGTGCGGTTGGCTCGTCAACTCCGAGGAAGAATGTAGAGACGGTTCTCGAGATGGTTGGCTTTGGTCCCTATTTTCAAGCGATCGTTTGCGCGGAAGATGTGACTCAAGGAAAACCCAATCCTGAGGTATTTCTAACCGGTGCCTCTAAACTAGCTCTCGAGGCTGGAAATTGTGCCGTTTTTGAAGACGCCTACGCCGGATTGCAGGCGGCTAAAGCGGGAGGCATGAAAGCAATCGCCCTGGCTACCACTCATCCGGCTGAGGAACTGAAGGATGAATCGCCCGATCTGATCCTGGAGAATTTCTTGGGATTTGATGCGGAGAAATTCAGTCATCTGTTTTAACCGCAGATGAACTCAGATTAACGCGAATGAACATACATAGAAAAAGAGGCTAGATAAATTATTTGTGTTTATCTGCGCCCATCTGCGGTTAAGTTCTATCTTTTAATCTCAATCACACCTTTATGTCCGATAAAAAAAAACTTAGTCTAACCGCCAAAATCCTCATTGGGATGTTTACCGGTATTGCTCTCGGTAGTCTCATCAATGCGTTTCTCTCTGGGAATGTCATGTTGGAGAATTACTTGGTAGAAGGTCTGTTTGCCATTATCGGCACCATCTTTATCAATGCGCTTAAGATGCTGGTGGTTCCATTGGTGCTGGTTTCGCTGATTTGCGGAACGGCGGCCTTGGACGATGCAAGACGGGTAGGAACGGTCGGAATCAAGGCGGTTGGCTTGTATCTGCTTACAACGGCGATCGCCATTACCTTGGCCTTGTGTTGTGCGTTGATCGTTAATCCCGGAAAAGGGATCGATCCGGATAAGTTTATCGAGAAGAAGGCGCCTGTAAGATCAGTCGTTGAACTACAAGTCGATGATCTGGAAACCGACCTGATGGCGGTAAAGGCCGTGATCAATGAGGTGGCCACCAATCAATTGCAGGTCGTGCCGCCGTTTCAATTAGAGGAAGCAGCTGCAGAAGATGCCGTTGTAGGTTTCGAACCGGGAAAAGCACCTCCACTTAAGGAGGTGATTATTAATTTGTTTCCGAGCAATCCCTTCCAAGCGATGGCTCAGGGCAATATGCTGCAGATCATTGTCTTCGCAGTTCTCTTTGGCATCGCCTTGACCATGTCAGGACAAAAGGGGCAACGAGTTCTTTCCATCTTTAAGGATTTGAATGAGGTGGTGATGAAGCTGGTTCTCATTCTAATCGAGCTAGCTCCGTACGGCGTATTTTGTTTGGTAAGTCGCACCTTCGCCACCCAGGGTTTTGATGCGATCTGGCCTTTGGCTAAGTATTTCTTCCTGGTGGTTGGCGTTCTGGTAGTTCACGCATCGCTCACTTATCCCCTGCTGCTCAAGTTCCTGACAGGGCTGAGTCCTTTTACCTTCCTGAAGAAGATGCGCGAAGCACAGATCTTTGCGTTTAGCACTGCCAGTAGTAATGCCACGATTCCTGTGACACTGGAAACTGCAGAAAAGGATTTGGGAGTAGATAACTCAATTGCTTCGTTCACGGTTCCATTGGGAGCGACCGTGAATATGGATGGCACGGCTGTTATGCAGGGGGTTGCCACCATCTTTATTGCTCAAGCCTACGGTATTGACCTGACCTTTGGTAATCTGATGACGGTGATTGTTACCGCAACGCTGGCATCCGTCGGTACCGCAGGTGTGCCGAGTGCCGGACTCATCATGCTTTCGATTGTGCTGATTCAAATCGGTCTTCCCGTCGATGCGATTGCTATTATCTGGGGTATCGATCGCTTGCTCGATATGCTCAGGACCTCAGTCAATATCACGGGCGATGCGATGGTGACCACGATTGTAGGAAAGTGGGAAGGGCAGTTAGATAAAGATATCTTTAACAAGGAAAACACATCAGGGAATTAGTAATCTCTCTTTCTCTAATCACTGATACTTAACTAGCTGAGTAGAAAATGAACTACGAAAAACGCGGAAATGCGCTAAAACTAGAAAGATGGAATAGTGTATTCTTTCGCGTAGTGTAGGTGTCGTTGCACTCGAAACTGTGTATTTTGTAGTTGTCTATTTTTTTCATTCGCAATCAGTGGTTTTTGCAATGGCTACCATATTCCTTCCTGAAAGAGTCTTTTAGTTAATGCCATCTTCCGAACAATTTAAATTAGCCGCCGAGTACAAGCCTAGCGGTGACCAGCCAGAAGCCATCGATCAGTTGGTGAAGTCGATTCAGGGTGGAAACCGTTATCAGACCTTGTTGGGCGTAACGGGTTCGGGGAAGACTTTTACGATGGCCAATGTGATTGAGCAGATTCAACGGCCAACGCTCATCATGTCGCATAATAAGACCTTGGCGGCGCAGCTTTATTCTGAGTTTAAAAACTTTTTCCCCGACAATGCGGTCGAGTACTTCGTTAGTTACTACGACTACTATCAGCCGGAGGCGTATGTGCCGGCCACGGATACCTACATTGAAAAAGATTCATCCATTAACGACGAGATCGAGCGTCTGCGGATTGCGGCGACCAGCTCGTTGATCAGTCGACGGGATGTGTTGGTGGTGGCCAGTGTGTCTTGCATTTATGGATTGGGTTCTCCGGAAGATTTTAAGGAGCTGATGATCCCACTTCGAATTGGGGACGATATCGGGCGGGACCCGCTTTTGCATCGCTTGGTCGATAACCAATACAATCGCAACGATGTGGAACTAAGTCGGGGAAATTTTCGCGTAAGAGGAGATGTAGTAGATATCTTTCCCGCTTACATGGAAACGGCCATTCGTGTGGAATTCTGGGGGGATGACATTGATAGCATCAAGGAGTTAGATCCTCTGACGGGTGACACCGGTGCTTCCCTTAATCACTTTGACCTGTACCCGGCCAATCAATACCTGACGACGAAAGGAAAGGTTGAAGGATCCATTGACGGTATTAAGCAGGAATTGGAAGAGCGGGTTGCCTACTTCGAATCGCGAGGGCTCCTTCTAGAGGCGCAGCGTGTCCGCATGCGCACCGACTATGACCTGGAGCAATTACAAGAACTTGGATTTTGCAGTGGTATCGAAAACTACTCTCGCTGGTTTAGTGGTCGGAAACCGGGAGAACGGCCTTTCTGTCTGATTGATTTCTTTCCGGACGACCTGCTGATAATGTTGGATGAGAGTCATGTGACGCTCCCGCAGATCGGTGGGATGTATCAAGGAGATCGTTCTCGGAAAACCACTTTGGTGGAACATGGATTTCGTTTGCCGTCTGCCCTGGATAATCGACCGATGAACATGGAAGAGTTCATGGAGCTGGCCAAGCAGGTGATGTTTGTCTCCGCAACACCTCGGCCTTTTGAGATGGAAAACTCGGCGGTGGTGGCTGAACAGATTATTAGGCCTACCGGATTGTTAGATCCGACGATGGAAATTCTTCCGACAAAAGGGCAAGTGGAACATTTGATCGGAGAGATCAAAAATGCGGTGGATCAGGAGGAACGGGTGCTCGTGACTACTTTGACCAAGCGTATGTCCGAGGACCTGACTACTTTTCTTCGGGAAGCTGAGATTCGTGTCGAATATCTCCACAGTGATATTGATGCGATTGAACGGGTGGAAATACTCCGTAGATTGCGTGCGGGTGAATTCGATGTCTTGGTTGGCGTGAATTTACTGCGCGAGGGACTGGATTTACCCGAGGTCGCGTTGGTTGCGATTCTAGATGCGGACAAAGAAGGGTTTCTGAGAAACTACACCAGTCTGGTGCAAACAGCTGGCCGGGCCGCCCGTCATGAAAAAGGCCGAGTATTACTCTATGCCGACAAGCTGAACGACTCTCTCAGGAAGACGATCGAAGTTACGGCTTACCGACGCGACAAGCAGGAAGCCTATAACGAGGAACATGGTATTACCCCAACCAGTGTGATTCGCCCTGTGCAATCCAGTTTGGTTTATCAAACCAAGGAGGAGGATACCAGTTTAGTAGCCGAAGCTCTCGGTGGAGATGAACGCAAACTGGTCATAGCGGAAATGGAGCAGGAAATGCTTGAGGCGGCCGACAGCTTGGAGTTTGAGCGGGCCGCATTATTGCGTGACCAAATCTCACTGCTTCGATCCGGAAAAGACGGGGCGCCTAAGAAAAAGGGACGTAGCCGAGGCTACGGACGCCGGGGCCGGCGATAGAGTAGCACAGGCATCTTGCCTGTGTATTGAAACGGTGTGCCATAAACTTGATTGAGTGACAGATGGCACTGGGTATATCCGAGCTTTTTTAGGGATTTTAAGTTCTGGTTGGCACAACACAGGCAAGATGCCTGTGCTACTTTAAGGTTTTTTCGAACTTAAGAATCTCTTGTTTGATCATCTGTGAAAATATGTGTACATCTGCGGTTACTAAAAAAGTTCTACTTATTATGTTTCTAAAGCACTCCCCTAAGATTCTTCTCCTCTTTATTTGTATTTTTTGCCATAGCCTGGCTTCCGCTGACAATCGCCCCAACATCATTGTCATCAATGTCGATGAACTTCGTTGGGATGGTTTAAGCATTTCCGGACATCCGTTTGTTGAGACTCCGAATATTGATCGTATTGCTCGGGAAGGAATGTTGATGGAGAACTCGTTTGTGACGACTCCACTTTGTGGTCCGAGTCGTGGCTGTATGATGACTGGGCAATACGCGCACACGAATGGGAGTTATAAGAACCAGGCGCCGAAGGGGCACACCAAATTGTTGAAGACCTATCCCATGTTGTTTCAGAAGGCGGGTTATAAGACCGCGTTTATTGGAAAATGGACTACGGGCAGGCAGGCAGACAAAACACCGCATCCGGGGTTTGACCGTTGGTTCTGCTCTGGGGTGAACCGGGACCTCAAAATGAATCCTGCCGTCAATGTGGATGGTGAGTGGATTCAGTATATGGGGCATGCGACGGATATTGATTCGGATGAGGCAGTGCGCTTCATACGCGAAAATAAGGATGTGCCGTTTAATATCTCGCTTTGGCATCGGTCCGTTCATACCAGCTATGGAGAGGAAGATCTATTGGCGGCGGAGCGAAATCAGGAGCTTTACAAAGACCAACCTATTGAACGACGAAAGAGCGCTCAGCCTGGGTTTGTTGTACAACCTTCCTTGAAAGGCTTCGCCCAACGACCTCCCACGGATGAGGACATTCGCAACATTGCTCGCATGACGGTGGATATCGATGATGGAGTAGGTAGAATTTATGAGGCTTTAAAGGAGGAAGGGATACTCGATGAGACCATGATTATCTTTGTGGGAGATAATGGCTTCTTTTTTGGCGAGCATGGATTGACCGAGAAACGCCTGGCTTATGAAGAGTCGATTCGCGTTCCGTTTTTCGTTCGTTATCCGCCTTTGATTGAAGCGGGAAGTCGATCGGAAGTGGGTGTGCTCAATATAGATATTGCTCCTACACTGCTTGCCCTGGCGGGAATCAAGATTCCTGCCGAAATGCAGGGGCAGGATCTGTTACCTGTGTTCGAGGGAGGGCAGCTGGAGGAGCCACGTGAATCATTACTATTCGAATTCTGGTCGGAAACAGATCTTCCGGGTCAGTCCCCTTGGTGGAAAGCAGTGCGCACCGATCGATGGAAGTATGTCCATTATTACAAAGAACCATTTTATGATGAGCTCTATGACTTGAAGAACGATCCTTACGAAATGAACAATTTGATTAAGAGTAAGAAGCATTTAGATACCGTGGAACAGATGGAGGGAGAACTGAAGCGATTGATGGACAAACACGATGACCAAGGAGCGCCTTACAACTTTTGGAAGAATCTATGATTCGAGTGATTAGAGTAGAACAGGCATCTTGCCTGTTTAAGTTTCTTCGATGAACTTGGCCAAGATTGAGCTGCTTCATATCCATTGACCTTGCCGAAAAAACACAGGCAGGATGCCTGTGCTACTTTATTTGAAGCCATGGAATCCATCACCAAAGTTCAGGCTCGAAGATTAGCCATTTCAAGTTCTCTCAATGGCGGGGGCAAAGGTCGAGGTAGACAGGCGGCATTGAAAACCGTTCAGCACCTGGGTTATGTTCAGATTGATACCATCTCGGTCATTGAACGGGCACACCATCATGTCTTTTGGTCCAGGCAGGGGAGTTATCAGCCCGATTACTTAAATGAGCTTTTGGCAAAAGATAGATCTGTATTCGAACAATGGGCACATGCAGTCGCCTATATGCCGATTGAGGACTATCGATATTACCTGCCTAAGATGGAGGATGAACGCAAGCCGCCGACCAACAGGTGGCAGCGCAAGCGCTTCGAATTGGCTAAATCGCACATTAAAGATGTCATGAAGCGCATTCGTGAAGAAGGTCCGCTTTCTTCGAAGGACTTTGACCATGACGAAAAGAAGAGTTCTGGAGGGTGGGGGCCTTTGAAGCCGGCAAAGTTGGCACTGGATATTTTGTATAGCCAAGGCTACTTGATGATTTCCTCTCGGCGAAATTTCCAACGTGTCTTTGACCTGACCGAACGGGTACTGCCGGAAGGACTGGATATTTCGATGCCAGAATCTGAGGACTGTGCTCGGCACCAGATTCGACGAACCCTGACTGCCATGGGATTGGCCCGTGAGTCAGAAATCAATAAGCACCTTCAGCTTGCCAATCGAAAGGCAATTCATACTGCGCTCTTGGATATGGTTGGGGCTGATGAGGTCGTATCGCTCAAGGTGCGTGGGATTCCTGATGAGGTATACTACGCGCTACCGAATACGCTGAATCGATTGTCGAAGCTTCGGACATCCAAACAATTACGCATTTTGTCACCCTTCGATAATATGGTCATTCAACGAGAGCGGATGAAACTGCTTTTTGATTTTGAATACACCATCGAGTGTTACGTTCCAGCTGCCAAGCGCGTCTACGGATACTTTGTATGCCCCATTCTGTGGGGGAATGTACTGGTCGCCCGTATCGATATGAAAGCGGACCGGAAGTCGAAGACATTGATGATTCAAAAACTACACTATGAGTCGCATCTTAAAAACAAAAGATCCTTTGATGTCGCTTTGAAGAAGGCGCTTCAAGAGTTCGCTGAGTTTAATGGATGTGAAGAAGTAAAGTAGCACAGGCATCTTGCCTGTGTTTTGAAACCGCGAGTTGTGTAAGTGACAAAAAGGCAGC
>CALJGU010000165.1 GCA_938075565.1 uncultured Opitutales bacterium
AAAAGGACGAAAGAAAGATACGTTGATTATCTGTATCCAGGATAGGATCAGCCACATTGATAGGCATTTTTGCACGATCAAAGACATGCTTCCATGCTGGGCTGCCATCTTCAGGATTTAAGGCAGCGAACCAATCGCCCGTCCAAACAAGCACCAACTGTTTCCCAGCTTGCTCAATAAACTTGGGAGCTGAATAGGAAGCCAAACCATCTAACGCCCTCCATGTTTCCTCACCGGTATCCTTATTCAGCGCAACGATACAGGCATCTGGCTGCCCGCCTACTTGCAAGTAAACATTTTGATCATCGACTAGCGGCGAAGAAGTTATGCCCCAGACGGGGTTATTAGCGTCGTATTCTTCCAGTAGGTCTTTCTTCCAGATCAATGCTCCCGTGCTTGCATCCAGGCAATGGAAGTTACCCATAGCCCCCAAGGCGTAGGCCTTCCCATCGTGAATGGCTACTGCCGCTCTAGGACCCAACGGATAGCTGAGATCCTGATAAACACAGGGATAGACATATTTCCAAACCTCCTTACCCGTTTTCTCATCAACGCAATGAATTTGTTCAAGTTGGTCCGACTCTTCCAAATGACTGGTCAGGTAGACACGACCATTACTAACGGTGGGGCCCGAATAGCCAGATCCTACTGGGGTTGACCAAACGGGTTTGAGCTTAGGCGAATCAAACACATCAACAACGCCACTTTCCTCCCACACACCATTGCGGTCAGGACCGCGCCACTGAGGCCAATCGGTAGCTTTCAGAGAAGCAGCTGCTGATAAAAAAAGGATAAGGTAAAGGAATCTTCGATACATAGGGTAGATCGTTTTATTCATAGAAATGCTATTGAATTGAAACATACACAGAGAAGATCGCTGTGCTATCAAAATTTGCAGGAGTTATATTAAAAAGCATGGGAGTTGGTGCAGAATATAAGTAATCCTTCCTCAAGACACAGAATCCCCAGTTCTCCGACTAATTCGGAGTGAGGCGCAGAATTGCATGGGAATTATTTAAGACAACATACAGAGCACCATCTGGGCCCGTTTTCAAATCACGGACACGCCCGTAGGTCTTCAATATTACTTCCTCTGACAACACCTTGGCTTCCCCGACTCGCAACCGTTTGATTTCCTCAAAAGCTAGTGCGCCAACAAGGAGGTTGTTTTTCCATTTCTTAAAAAGATCTCCTGTGTAAAACTCAACCGCACTCAGCGCAGGTGAAGGCGTCCAGTACTTAATGGGCTGTTCCATGCCATCCTTCGCGGACATCTCAGTAACCTTGCTGCCGTCATAATTGATTCCCCAACTAATAACTGGCCAACCATAATTCTTTCCGTTCCCAAGAATGTTCAGCTCGTCACCTCCCATGGGTCCATGTTCAGTCGCCCAGATAGTTCCGGTGTCGGGATGTTGGTCAATGCCCTGCATATTCCGATTCCCAATAGTGAATATCGCTTCAATCGCTTCCGGATGACCAGCAAATGGATTATCGGGTGGAATCGATCCATCAGGAAATATCCGATAAATTTTACCTCCCGGCTTCGTCGGGTCTTGTACCTCGTCATTTCGACCTAGGTCACCAATCGAGAAATAGAGGTATCCTTCGCTATCGAACATCAAGCGACTTCCCCAGCGAGTTCCCCTTGCCACATGCTCGTCGTCCGGAAAGGCAAATATCACTTCCTGATCTATCCACTGGTGATCCTTTATTCTGCCACGAACCACTCGAGTCATAGCAGGATCATCACGCGTGCTTGGATCACCCAAAGAATGCACATACGAAAAATAGATCCATCCATTTGCAGTATAGTCTGGATCGATCGCGATATCATACATCCCACCGTCGCCTTGTTGAAGAGGCTTCGGTGTTCCCCTAATCGGTTCCGGGTTCAAAACACCATCTTCCATCCATAACAAGCCGCCCCTCCTTTGACTGATGAGCGCCTTTGTTTCATCTACAAACTCAATACTCCAGGGAGAGGAGGTAAATCCTTCCGTAGCCAAGGGCTCAACCTTGATAACATAATCCTGCGTAACTAAATGCTTCGGATAAGCACGTGATACTTCTGGGGGAAGATTCTGACTATTTATTATATAGTCAGTTAAAGCATAGCCCTGATCGGAACTAAAAACCTGAGACCAAGGAATCATATCCGTATTAGAAATGCCATTCATGATGGAACGGTAGATACGGATGCGATCGCGTCCGTATAACCAATCAGATTTTTTCAATGGAGCATGCTGAGCACCCTCCATATTCACACCATGACATGCAGCGCAGTAAGTTTGATAGAGCTCCGCAGCATTAATCTCGGCGGAGGCTTTTTCATTGCTTGGAGTTTGTCCAAAGGCCTGAGCTGATACGAGCAGAAGAAGAAAGATACGCTTCATAATCCTAGAGAGACATTGAGAATAATAACCATAGACACACTTCTATGCATAGATGCTCAGTCTTTCTTGCACAATACCATAAACAGGACGAGCACTTTTGGGTTTGCCAAATGACCTTCATGCTAACTTGTTGGCAAGCGAGTGAGTGATCAAGAACGGGTGCCGACCACGAGACGGCTTAAGATTGAAGAAACAACGTATTTCTGGGACCGCCTTAGAGGTATCTCAGCAGGTATCAACGATGCCGTATTCAGTACTTTCATTCTGCTCATTTGCATTCGTGTGTTTGATGCAAGTAGCACGCAAAAAAGCATCGTCGCATCTGCACTCTGGATCGGCATGTTCCTCATGCCCGTATTCCTCTGGCTGGCCTCCTACTTTCGTTTTCGCTGCAACATTGCCTGCGTCATCTACACATCGACCACGGCCCTTTGCTTCACGGCCAGCATGTTTTTCAAATCGACTGAGTATTTCATTGGTGCCGTAACATTATCCATGATTATTGGTGTACAAGGATTTACCTTATTACCAAGAATCTTAGCTGAGAATTATCGTCCAGAAATTCGCGGGAAGCGCGTTGGCACGACCGTAATGATTGGGGGCCTCGTGTTTTTATTCTGCTCCCTTAGCTTTGGTTATTTAATGGATGCCAGCCTAGATAACTACATCTGGGTCCTGGGATCCGCAGCTGCTGCGTATTATGCAGTCGCCTTCTTCTACTTCCATATTCCCTCTCCACGACTCAAGCGCCCCAAAAGCCGGTTTCCTTATCACACCATCCAGCTGGTCTGGAAAAACCCTCACTTTGCCAAGCTCTCCTTGCTTTGGTCGCTGTTAGAATTTGGGAATTACATGATGATTCCAATCCGGATGGAATTCCTGGCAAACGAGGTATACGGAATGAACCTCACAAATAGTCAGATCACTTGGTTATTTGCCATGCTTCCAATGATTATTGCACTCATAAGCAGCAGGACTTGGGGGCGTTTTTTCGACATGTTTCGACTAGAAACGACCCAAGCCCTTATAGGCGGACTCCTTATCGTAAGCACCCTACTCTTTTTTGTGAGCACCAATTATTGGGTAATGCTACTTTCCATGGCTATTTTCGGCCTTTCACACGGTGCCCAGAAGATCCACAACCACTTATGGATAACCAAAGTCGTACCGAAGCATACTGTTGCTGACTACATAAGCGCATTTTCCATACTCAATGGCTTTCGAGGTATCCTCGCACCTGTTACAGCTTATTGGATACTCAGTATGTTTCAGCCAGCTGCGGCCGCAAACATTGCCTTGGTGGTGATCGCTGTTGGAACTATTGCACTTCTCTTCGCGCGAAAATCAATCACGACGAACTAGGAACCAAAAGTCGCCATCGCGAACCTCCCAGTTATTTCGTCGTTTAATAAGATCCAAGCTCATCGCAAAAACGTGAACCGTGCCAACTGACTTTAGATCTACTTCGAATGCCAGATCTTCCTGGCTCTTAAATTGATATCGGCCTTTTTCTGCTAACATTTTATCAGGGTCATGGTTGTTGATCCAATCGTTGAAATCGAGCACGGCTAAAAGCTGCCCCTCCTGATCCCTGAATTCAATTTGCGGATCCGAATCTGATTTCGTTACCTCGATCAATTCCCCATGGACATCCAAAGAAAGGTTCTTCTCACCTCGCACTACCAAAAAGTTCCTAGCTTCATAGATAGCGGTATTCGAATCCAGGGCGACAAATCCAGTTTTCTCAAAGGTTACCTTTAAGCGGTTTTGACTGGGTTGCTCCGATGAGGTTATTCCTATAAACTCGATTAATGCTGTAGAAAATTGGTGACGGCTTAGATCTGACCATGACTCGCCTTGCTTGGTTACTTTTTTCCCTTCTTCAATACCCGCTATAATCGGCTCAAAGATATCTGCCCCGTACCCTCCTACTAAATACATGACAATCGATCTAAAGTTCTGATAGTCAGCTTGAGAAAGATCCTGAGGACTCATAGTCAGTGTTCCATCCTTCAAACCACCATACTGGATCAATAAAGATTCCAGATGATTCCATTGACTTCTCTTAGCAACACTAGACGAGCTCCAAGGTCCCACGCTAAACACAAGAATGACTGTAATTAAACTCCATGGGATAATCTTGAAACTAGCTCCAGGTCTAAACGCGTAGTAGCCACTGATACAGATAATCCAAACGCTCAGAACCAGCCCCACATACCGAACCTCGATAAAGCCATAATCAGACACCCTTCGAACAAGGGCCATGAATAATAAAAAGGCCAATGGCACCAATAGCGGGAAAAAGAGTCGCCAAAACTTCCTCGCCAATGGAACTGATTCCTCGCCCTTTGATAACGGCCACACCAAGAGTGCCGTGAGTCCTCCAATTCCGGATAATACCAGCACGGGCAGGCCTACCATGCTATCGGGCCAGTTCTAGGTAATGACGAT
>CALJGU010000166.1 GCA_938075565.1 uncultured Opitutales bacterium
AAAAATTGCGGGCCAAATGAATAAGGCCATGGCTCAATATCAGTAGATGCTCGAAAGCGTCCCTCCTCAACAACGTGCCATGAAGGAGCAAATGATGAAAAAGCAAATGGGCAACATGATGCCTGATGCAGCCCCTACAAACATTCTTTCGTGGCAAACAAGCTATCTTGACCGAGTTCGCATATAATACCTCAACAACGATCCTTTCAAATTCTGGGCTTTTTAAGAATTCGATGTAGAGGAAGTACTGAATCAATTTTCGGACATCCGCGACGGAGACCGAGACTATGACGGCTACTCCTATCTAACTGAATGGGCATTCAACAAGAACATCGATTTCCCCAACGGTAATCAAGGTTACGAATTCATCGAAGAGGATGGAGAACTTTATCTGGGAATCACTTTTTCACGAAGGGGTGATCTGGGCCAATACTCCGTTTCCCTTGAAGCTTCCGACGACATGGACAATTGGGAGAGAATCGAATCCGTGGTATCTGAAACGTACCATGAATCCAATGACACCGACACAGTAACCATCCGAGATACGAAACCCATCGGGGAAGGCAGCCGATTCATCCATCTTGCAGTTTCTGACGAGCTTTAGTTACCTTCGAGCCAACGCCATCAACCCACCCCACCATTGAGTGGCATTGGTTTCGTTTCGACTTATACGGTAGAGCTCGATAGATGAAAACCACTTGGAAAGAAAGGACTCAAGGCTGGTTGGATTGAAAAAATTGACATGTGTGCTTTCGAGTAGATGCCAGGGGACCACTCCATTTTTATGATTCAGTGGAATTCCACTCAAATCAGGAACGGTGACAAGTATTTGGCTTTTACATACACGAGACAGCTCAGCCATAACAGACTCAGAGTCTTCAAGGTGCTCGAGCACTTCAGAAAGGATAACTGACTCGAAGGAGTCATCCTTATAGGGAAGCGGCAAGGATCCCTCATAGAGATCAACAAAGGCCTCTCTATCTTTGGGCAAGGACTTGCGTATCTCGGCACGATCAATCTCAAGACCCCTGGCCTCGATTCCATCCTGCCTCAAAGCTGCAGCAATCACACCCGTACCACATCCGAAATCAAGTACCGGCCCCGGCAACGTCTTAGCAAGGGAAAGAACCTCTTCATTCAAGTAATCGACCGGTAATCCGGAGCAATAGATCCAATCTCGATGAAAGACTCGCTCATCATTGATAAGATAGGGGTAAGAGGGTGACTGAATGGACAGTTCTTCCTCAACTGAGAGTACGCATTCAGAATTCCAATACACTTCCCAAGTTCTCTTGTTGGGTGTCTCATCGGGAATAAGGAATTCAAATACCATCCCGTGAAAGGGGTCTTCCGTTCCCAAAGCCAAATTCACATCAGCTCTGCTCACACGGAAATGATTGATTGAATCAAGCTCCCCCACTCCGCCTAGCTTCAAAGTTGGGGCAGTCGATTTATTCTCAGAAAAGTCATGATACCAACCATGAATCCTAACGATGCCACTGCCATCCACCTCCAAATAGTCAATGGCTCCTTCTGGGCTTTGGTATTCAATGGGATGGCGACTCATAGATCTTAGTCTCGGCAGGACCGTTCATAGGTAAACGATAAAGTTTCCTGCACGATCTAAACAATTGGCAGTCTATGAAATAAGTCTCGCGAGTCATGGCTGCCTTACTTTTATTTAATCACCTTATTCTATTCCTCTAAGTAAATGACACTTTCCGAACTCACAGAATCAGTAGCAACCAACAGCACACCCGATTCATCCCTGTCACTCCCGCTCCAATCACTCTGGTGGGATGCGAAAGGAGACTGGCATCAAGCACATGATGTTTGCCAGAGCGCTAATTCTGTGGACGGCGATTGGGTCCATGCCTACCTCCATCGCAAAGAGGGGGACTTGGGCAATGCGTCTTACTGGTACAACCGAGCACGACAACCGGTCTTTCAAGGCACACTGGAAGAAGAATGGGATTCCCTCGTTCAAGGATTCTTGGACGCTGAATAAAGATGTGGCGCCTACTTTGGAAAATTTACCTGTGGGTAGGCATACTTACATTCCTACTCTATGGCCTCGATAAATTCTTGGCCAAAGCTGGATGGAAACGAATTCCAGAGCGCTGGTTCCATACACTCACTCTTTTGGGAGGGTTTGGAGGAGCTCTCATTGGGATGCACATGTTTAACCACAAAAAGAGAAAGCACTCTTTTCGCTGGGTCATCCTAGCCGCCTTCCTACTGCACGGAGCAGCAGTAGTAATCGTTATGGCCCGCTTGGCTTGGTTCTAAAAGTAAAGAGCTTAGAGAAAACAGCCAAGAGTTGTACTACAGTGACGCTGAACAACGTCCACGGTTGTCATGCCATTTCCCTTCAGCCGCGAATTGGACTACGGCCATAAAGTAGAACGAGGAGACAATTCTCGAAAATCTAAATCAATGGTGATGATGACCATGATCATGACCACATCCATCCCCATGATGCACGTGCTTGTGACTGAGCTCCTCTGCAGTTGCAGGTCGAACAGATACGATTCTTACCTCAAAGTTCAGGGTCTTTCCGGCAAGCTCGTGGTTCGCATCTATGGTTACCTTGTCGCCCTCAAACCCATTGACCGTAAACATACGAATACCGCCAGCAACTTCTCCCTGGAATCGCAAACCAGGCCTTAGCTCCATATCTGGTGGAAACTGACTACGAGCCACTTCACCAATCAAGTCAGGACTTCTTTCACCATAGGCATCTTCAGGTTGCAGCGTTACGGTGAATTCTTCTCCTTCTGATTTGCCAGTCAATGTGCGCTCCAGGCCTCTCACAATCGCCTCAACACCCATCAAGAAAACGAAAGGATCTTCCTCCGTGCTCTTATCGAGTACTTCTCCTACATCTCCTTTTAAAGTGTAGACAATACCTACCACCGATTTGGAATCTATCAATTGCATCGGCTCATCCTTCGAAGAAAGCCCCAAAATACGATACTTTTCTGTTGATATCTTCTGTTTTCGACTAGATATTAACACTGTTAACATAATACATAAGTTAACAGTGTTAATTTAATATCTCGACAATCGCGTGGGGTGCACGTTCTTTGGGATTATTCCGAAGGGGGATGCACCGATAAGACCGGACTCGAAGAGAATCGGTCCCATCACAAGCTTTTCCTCCATTCGATAAAAATGCG
>CALJGU010000167.1 GCA_938075565.1 uncultured Opitutales bacterium
AGAGCCGGACGGACAATCCCTCTTCGATCGAACCATGGTCCTCATGGGAAGTGGCATGGGTAACGGTAGCTCTCACTCAAACAAGAATTTGCCGGTACTTCTGGCTGGGGGTGGATTTAAGCACGGGGAGCATAAGGTTCTTCCGACTGAGAAACATCAGCGAGTTCCCCTATGTAATCTTTACGGCTCCATGCTTCAACGCTTCGGATTGGAGATCGATCAATTTAATAAAGGATCCGGAACCCTAACTGGACTAGAAATCGCATGAAGCACATCAGAAATCGTTTTGTCACGACTCTGGTTCTGCTTAACACATTCAACTGTATCCTATCGGCGAATACTTACCAGAAGACAGTCGAACCATTCCTGGAGGCTTACTGCATCCAATGTCATGGCGCTGATAAGCAAAAAGGAGATCGCCGTTACGATACTTTAAACAATGATTTTTTGGATCCTGATTCACTTATTCTTTGGCAGGACATTGTAGACCTCATGAACCTGGGCGACATGCCGCCCGAGGAAGAAAAACAACCAGACCCATCTGAACGCCAAGCGGTAATAGAATGGATTACGGGGAATCTGGAAGTTGCCTATGCCCATCACAAGAGCAACGACCGCAGGACCGTACTTCGACGACTCAACAAACTTGAGTATAATCGGACCGTCCGCGACCTCCTCAAGCTGGAGCCCATTCTCATGGATCCGACGGAATCGTTCCCACCCGATGAGGTGGAGGAGAATTTCAACAACATCGGCTCGGCGCTCATAACCTCCGACTTCCTACTTCAAGGTTATCTAGATGCAGCTGAGGCATACGTTGAGCAGGCCGCTCGAATGGGCCCAAAGCCAGAAACCAGGCACTATCGATTTGAGGCCCCTTTTTATCCTGCTCGAAACCGTCGAGATGGGAAAGACGTAGCTGGAAAGTATCAACACATACGCAAGAATACAACCGACCAGGATGGTTTCATGTGGCTAAGTAAACTGGAGGAAGGCGTTCCTGAAAGTGGCTATTATACCCTACGCTTTAAAGCCGAAGCCATTGGACGTGACTATCCCTATCCCGAAAGCCTTGTAGGAACGAATAAGAATGAACCCCTGCGAGTAGATGTCATTGCAGGCTCGAGAGCTTATGGAGAATTGGAGTTTCGCACCTCATCTGACCGCAAGGTAGCCGGCTTCGTCATAGCTGATAACAAGCCCGAATGGTATGAAGCGCGTATCTGGCTGGATAAAGGCTATCAACCACGCCTGACATTTCCCAATGGTCCCAATCGGGTGAAACCGATGCGGAAAACACTAGTTCACCGTTACCCGGAAGACTTCCAGGAAATGATTCACAATTGGACCGTTCCCGGGGATGGGCTTTACCCCTACCCTATTGAGGAAGCCGAAGCTCGCCGCATCGAAGCAGAAAAAAATCGGATAGCCACCACGGTTGGCCAGGTGCTCAACACAGAAGGCACAGGAAACCTCTTCAATAAAAGCGAAGGTTGGGCAGCTTTTTTCCGTGGATATCATGGCCCACGTATCCGAGTCCATGAAATCAAATTGGACGGCCCCTGTTATGACAGTTGGCCTACCCCGAGCTACAAGGCACTCTTCGGTGACTACGAACCTACCATGCAAAACGCGGGAGCCATACTGAAACGTTTTGCATCCGCTGCATTTCGCAAACCAGCAAGCCAAGAGAAGGTAGATATTCTATTAGACTTGGTAACAGAAAAATTCGATTCCGGAACCAGCGCATTTGAAGCATTGAAGATTGGTTTTCGCGCAGTCCTATGCTCTCCCGACTTTCTTTACCTGCAGGAAGAAAATGGGCAACTCGATGACTATGCACTCGCAGCCCGCTTGAGCTATTTTCTTTGGTCGACCGCTCCGGATGATCAATTACTTGAGTTAGCCAAAAAAGGGCAGCTTTCCAATCCGAAGATTCTCAGAAAACAAACGCTTCGACTTCTCAAAGACGATAGATCCAAAGCCTTTACAGAGCAATTCACTTCGCGCTGGCTCGAACTCTACAAGATCGGAACCATGCCACCGAGTGATAAAGAGTTTAAGACCTATTACGTAGATGGCTTGGAGCATTCCATGAGACGAGAGACTCAAACGTTCTTCCGCCATCTGCTTGAGAAAAATCTACCTATCACCGAGTTTCTCGATTCAGATTTCACCTTCGTTGATGGTGGCCTGGCTCGTCTCTATGGCATCGAGGGCGTCAACGGACCAGAGATGCAGAAGGTATCCCTCAAGTCCGATCCTCATCGTGGAGGTCTCCTAGGGCATGCAAGCATACTCACAGCCAGCGCTAACGGCATTGATACTTCACCCGTCATTCGCGGTATATGGGTTTTGGAAAATATTTTGGGAGCTCCGCCCGCACCTCCTCCACCCGATGTTGAGCCTCTTGAACCAGACATCAGAGGAGCCACGACCATTCGCGATCAACTCGACAAGCACCGAGAGGTGGCGACCTGCTACGAATGCCACCGGAAAATCGATCCCCTGGGATTCGCTCTTGAAAATTATAATCCCATTGGCGGTTGGCGCGATCATTACCCACGAGGCAGTCAGGATGGACCTGAAATTGATTCTTCGGGCCAGATACCAAATGGACAGGCGTTTAAAGGGTTTGATGAATTTAAATCGGTATTAATTGGAAGGCAGGATCAGTTTGCCCGCTGTTTAACCGAAAAGTTGTTGGCCTACTCCATGGGAAGAACGCTCGAATTCACCGACCGACCGGAAGTGGACGGAATTATTGAGAAACTGGAAGAAAGAGGCCAAGGCCTCCGGGACCTCGTGCTACTCGTTGTAGAGAGCGAAGCCTTCCAAACCAAGTAAGCACCTAACGGTCACGGAAACACTTCTTGCTTTGAATTGACTTAAGGGACAATCCCATTGAATTAGCCGCCTTTACCCTATGAAAAAATCACTCCTGATTCTATGCCTGATTTCCAGCTTTGTTGGAATTTCACTCATCGCCCAAAACGCAGTCGAAAAATTCGACCCCTCCAAGGTCCAGCCTGAAGCTGTCCCGTTGGAATTGATGAAGGTGCCTGATGGTCTCGAAGTCACGATCTGGGCCTCCTCTCCCATGTTGTTTAATCCCACCAATATGGATATCGACAAGGATGGCCGCATCTGGGTGGCAGAAGGCGTGCGTTATCGCCGTCACTGGGACAGGCAGCCAGAAGGAGATCGTGTCGTTGTATTGGAAGATACGGACAACGACGGCAAAGCCGACTCCAGCCACACCTTTGTTCAGGAAGAAGCACTGATCGCTCCACTGGGGGTTGCAGTGATCGACAATAAGATTGTCGTATCTCAACCACCGGAACTCATTGTCTACACCGACGTGAACCGCAACCTAGTCTTTGAGCCAGGTATCGATACCAGAGAAACCTTGCTCGAAGGATTCAGCGGAGTGAATCACGACCACAGCCTTCACTCGGTGACGGTAGGACCCAACGGTAAGTGGTATTTTAATCATGGTAATACCGGTGCTCAATTTACTGACAATTCAGGAAAAACCTTCCGTGTCGGCAGCCCTTATGACCCTGGAGTCATCGGTCCATACGAATACCCGATCGATCCAGTAGAGATCGCTGGGCAACCCAGCGACGATGGGCACGTATATGTAGGTGGATTCACTGCCCGCATGAATCCCGATGGAACGGACGTCGAAATCATCGGCCACAACTACCGCAATAGCTACGAACAGTCCGTGACTTCGATGGGAGATCTGTTTCAAAACGATAATGATGATCCTCCTGCTTGCCGTGTGACACACATTCTTGAATACGGAAACGCGGGCTTCGCCTCCGCTGATGGACAACGTTCCTGGCGGGCAGACAAGCGACCTGGTCAAACAACTGAGATTGCCGAGTGGCGTCAGGAAGATCCCGGAACCATGCCCGCCGGGGATGTGTATGGCGGGGGTTCTCCGACTGGAAATGTGTTTTATGAAAATGGCGCCTTGGGAGATAAATGGATTGGTACTTTTCTTTCCTGTGAAGCGGGTAAGAACGTCGTCTTTGGCTACCAACCAAAACTGAATGGTGCAGGTTTTGATCTGGATGGATTCAACTTCGTGACCACCAATGAGGAAGGTGAATTCGCAGGTTCTGATTTTATTGGCGGCAGCAACAACATCAGCGACGACGTCAAAACATTGTTTCGCCCCTCTGATGTAGCAGTGGGTCCAGACGGCGCCATTTACATCACTGACTGGTATGATGGTCGCGTGGGCGGTCACCAGGACTTGGACGAAACTTGCTCTGGAACTATTTACCGAATCGCACCGAAAGGGTTTAAACCAAAAATCCCCCAACTCGATCTTTCGACTACGGAAGGACAAATCGAAGCCCTGAAGAGCCCTGCTCCCAACGTTCGCAATCTTGGATTCGTGGCCCTGAAGGAACAAGGCAGCAAAGCGGTACCTGCACTGACTAAACTTATCGAAAATAAAAACCCTTTTATCGCTGCCCGTGCAATTTTCTTGCTCGGCCAACTCGGCGAAACGGGTGAAAACGTCGTAGAGAAGTTACTGGATTCGAAAGATGAGAATACTCGAATCGTTGCCTACCGTGCACTGCGTAACAACCCCTACGGTTTAATTCGTCTGGCACAGAAGATGGCCAAGGATTCATCCCCAGCTGTAAGACGTGAAGTAGCACTCTCCATGCGCGATGTCCCCGTCAAACAAAGTCGACCTATCCTCCGTGAAATCGGTAAACGCTATCCAGGCAATGATCGTTCTTACCTGGAAGCCTTTGGCATAGGTTCTACCGGAATTGAAGCTCAAGTTTACAACGCCGTAAAAGCAGTCGCAGGCAATAAAGATCCACTCAAGTGGTCCAGTCAGTTTGCCGATATAGCTTGGAGACTGCATCCATCTTCATCCATTGCTGACCTAAGCAAACGAGCCAAGAGCTCCAGCCTAAGCCACGAAGCCCGCAAACAAGCCTTGGATGCTTTGGCTTTCACCAACAGACGCCCAGCAGCGAACACCATGATGGATCTCGCCGAAGGATACTCTTCGATCAAGGAAGACTCGGTATGGTGGTTACTCAACCGTTCAACCGGATCCTGGGAAGACATGAACTTAATGCCTCACCTCGCAAAGCGTGATATTTACGATCCTTCGAAGATCACCCTCCAAGAAGTGGTTTCCATCAATTCGGCTGATATCCCTAGCAACTACCCTCCTATGGACGAGTTACTTGCAATGAAAGGGGATGCTACTCGCGGAAAGGCTGCCGCCCAAAGTTGTATCATGTGTCATCAGGTGGGAGACATGGGCGTTGAGTATGGTCCTTCTCTGAACGGTTGGGGACAAACCCAAACCCGGGAAGTCATTTTCAGATCCATCATCGAACCAAATGCCGATATTGCACATGGCTACCGCGGTAACCAGATTCAGCTCAAAGACGGACGCAAAATCGATGGAATAATGCTCAAAGAATCTGATCCCTACATCATCCTATCATTGGGTGGTGTTCAGCAGATTGTTCCCGGGGAACAAGTTGAACGAGTTCGTCGACTTCAACACAGCTTGATGATGTCAGCAGCGCAACTCGGCCTCAGCGCACAGGACGTCGCAGACGTTGTGGCGTATTTGAAGGCAAATTAGATTTTGTAGATGCTCAATAGAGTAGAACAGGCTTCTAGCCTGTTTATGATCCAAGGAGATACACAGGCAAGATACCTATGCCACCTTAATTCGTTTAACGAGAAACACGGTCTAATTTAGATCTTTCAAGAAGTGGAGTCTCATCCTAGGCTAATCTACCAACCCTATTCTTCATCACTCATGAAAGCTCTATTTGCTGGTTTATCTATATTTCTCTTTTCTCTTCAGCTCTTCGCTGCGTCACCGATTCCAAGCGGTAGTTGGGAGAAACACGGACTCAACGATAAGCAAGGAGAACAAATCCGCGCTGCCTTTCAAAAGGGGATCGATAATAAGTTCATCCCTGGCGGATCGTTGATGCTTATCCATAAAGGTGAGATCATCCTGAACGAGGGATTTGGTGTGGCTGATTTAGAAAGCCAAAAACCTTTTGAGGTGGATGCTCCCTGCCGGATTGCCTCACTCACAAAACCCCACACCACCACCACGCTCGCCTTGTTGGCCGAGAAAGGGAAACTGTCCTTCTCCGACCCGCTCAGTAAATACATCCCGGCCTTCAAGAAGCTGAAGGTCCGCGGAGAAGACGGGTATGCCAATCCTATCACTTTGGCCATGTGCCTTTCCCACACAGCTGGGTTTGCCAGCAACAACCAACTCAAAGCAGGTAAGCTAACTCTAAATTGGAACGGGTCATTGGAAGAGGTCGTAAACGAATTAGCGTCTCATGATTTATTTTATGAGCCGGCCACAGCCTACGGGTATGGCCGGCTTGGATACATGGCGGCAGCTCGCGTTGCTGAGATTGTTACTGGCAAGCCCTTCGAAGAAGTGATGGCCGACGAATTGTTTGCCACGATTGGTTCCAAGGAATCCACCTTTGACTATGAATCGGTGATAGACCAAATCCCGACTCCTTATATGAGGACTAAATCGGGCTTTGTGGAACGCACCGGTGAACCAATGGGGAAGGTGATCAATCCAGGTGGTAGTTTAATTGCCACTTCAGACAACGTAGCCCGGATGCTCTTACTTCACCGGAACCGCGGACAAGTGGATGGAAAACAAGTCGTTTCCGAAACGATACTAAAACAAATGTATCAGTCACAACATGGTCGAGGTAAGGCCAAATACGGTTTCGGATTCAATATTCTGGCTCAACGCTCCGATGGCAGCACAAGCCGTATCCAACATACCGGTGCAGCAGGAACGATCGGTATCATCGACTTTGACCTGGATCTCATAGTAATTGCTCTCACTCAAGTTCCAC
>CALJGU010000168.1 GCA_938075565.1 uncultured Opitutales bacterium
ATTAGGAGCATTGATTGATTAGAGCCATACAATGTGAGGAGGCGCTCCGAATCAAGAAGGGAGTTCAGTCTACTCACCAGGCAATCACATTACCGTCTAGCGATAAATGGGATCCACCGGCTTTCCGTTCGTCGTCAGAACATGCACCTGATGCCCTTTGACGGTGGGATGAAAGAATTCCCAAACGACATCCTTCTCTTCATTCACTTCGAAGAGTTTAACTATTTGCGGGTTTTTTTGTCCGTAGCTTGAAATGAGGGTGTTACCGTTGGGGAGTCGTTGACCTCCGCAGGGATCTGCAAAGCGGCCTTTCACGTCGTTGTTGTCGCAGACCCAAACTACAGATCCATCCGGAGCAAACTCCGCTGTTTTATTGCCATGGGTGAGATTGACGACGGTATTGCCATTAGGCAGACGAATGGCCGTAAAAGGCCAATTCTCAGCTTCGAGGCCACCCAACTCGGGCAGATTCGTGTTGATCACGTTTACCACTTCTCCGGTTGGGGTGTATTCTTTAACTTTGAAAGCGAGTAGGTGTGGGACGAGGTAGTTTCCATTCTCCAGTTTGCTAGCCATGCGGGTCTGCATGTGATTATTCTCGGTCTCGGGTTGCAGAGGCACGTCGATCACGATTTCACCATTTGTGTCAACTTCCAGAAGTCGTGGAAGGACACCTCGCTCGACGACCAGGGTGTTTCCGTTGGGCAGTCGCTTGACGGTGCCGAGCTCCTTATTTCGTGAATCGAGAGGATAAGACCAAACGACTTCCTGGGTGCCCTTGCGAAATTCTTTGGCTACATTTTTGATGGAGAGTAAAACATTCCCGTTCTCCAAGACCATGCCATCACGAGCGCTACCAGGAGTGGACCAGACGACTTCGCTATCTTCGTTAAAGATTGCCGTCACCCGTCCACATACGAGGAAGGAATGACGAATGCCAGAGTCACTCACTTGAATGCCATTGGGAATTTGGTTCTTATCGATCTTCTTGAGGTTGTCCTTGGATTCCGGATCAAATGTCGTGGAGTTCAGTTTTGCCAGTTCGGTGATTCTGCGGACCGCATCCAGGTTTATATTGCCCGTTATTTGGACATCCGGATATCTCTCCTCAAATCTTTTTAAGCCCTTAGAAGAGATTGGTAAATACCCGACATGCAATTTTCCATACGAGGGAGCCTGTAGGTTAGTGAGCCCTGTATCTGTTATTTGGGTACCCGATAAATTCAAGGATTGGAGTGGCTGCATCTGGTTGATGCGATCGATCACGGAATCGCTTGCGTCGCTCTTTCTGATGTCGAGCTGCACGAGTTTTGGAAGTTCCTCGAGCGCTTTTAATAGGGAGTCAATTTCGGAATGACCCGGCAGGCGTAAAACGGAAATCCATGGGGCGAGACTATTGATCGCTTGAGTGTGTTCCGGTGTCCTCGGAATATTTAGGTGCTGAAGGTCCGCCACCAGAGTCCCATCTTTCTTACCTAGTTTGTGGATAATGGCACCTTCGTTACGTAGGAAATTGACCGCAGCGAGTTGCTCCTCTTCCAGCATTTGTTCCAGCGGTAGGGCGGCCTGCTCGGCCAATTTGCTTGGAGCTCCTTCATAGATCCAGTGAACGATTTTTAGAACCTCTTCTGCCGTGGGAGTCTCCTCGTCCTCTGGGGGCATCGCATACTCATCTTCCTTGGGAAGCAGCAGGTATTCCACTAATGGACTTTGCATGGGGTAGAATTTGGCGATGGGCTCCTCGTCGCTGCTGCCTGGGGTAAGCAGGTTTTCGTAACTATCGAGGCGGTAGCGGCTCGTCTGTTTATCCGGTCCATGGCATTTTACGCAATAGCGGTCTAGCAGGGGAGCAATGTCGGCGTCGTAGTCGTAGGCGGCGGAAAGGAATGATGGCGAAGAGAAGAGTATGAACCCGATAATAAAACGGCTCGTGAGGGATGTCGGCTTTGCCTCGGAACGGCGATCAAACCCTACCTTTCTCACAAGTTGTAGGAGGGGCTTTACGCCCCGATTGCTTTGAAGCCTTGCGATGAGATCGGGGCGTAAAGCCCCTCCTACAGTTTTAAAATTGATGTTCATCATGCTAGGATTTCGGGGATGATCTCACCGTGAACATCTGTCAGGCGAATGTCGCGACCGCTGTAGCGGTAAGTGAGGTTGTGAAAATCTATACCCAGAAGGTGAAGCATATTAGCGTGCATGTCATGCACGGTCATTTTGTTGGCAACCACCCGATACCCATATTCATCGGTCGCACCGTAAATGGTGCCACCTTTGATACCACCGCCGGCCATCCACATGGAGAAGCCTTGTGGGTTGTGGTCGCGGCCGTTGGTTCCTTGGGCAAATGGGGTTCGGCCAAACTCTCCACTGAACACCAAGAGCGTGCTGTCGAGGAGGCCTCGTGACTTGAGGTCTTTAATCAAACCAGCAATCGGTTGATCCACAGCCATGGCATTTTTTTGGTGACCATCGATGAGTTTGATGTGCTGGTCCCAACGGTCTCCGTTACCAGGATTGATGGTTAGTTCCACGAAGCGAACTCCTCTTTCCACGAGTCGTCGGGCCATGAGGCATTGGCCTGCATAGGCGCGGGTATTTTTGTAGGGAGCATCTAAGCCGTAAAGTTTTTTGGTGGCCTCACTCTCATTGTCGATGTTGGCCACGTCGGGCACTTCCATTTGCATTTTGAAAGCCAGCTCATAATTTTGAATGGCAGATTCGATGGCTTCTGCATGAGCCATTCGTGCTTCCAAGTCGCCGTCGATATCATGAAGAAAATCGAGTTTCTTTTTCTGCACCTCAGCTGAGCTTTCCTTAAAGGTCGTGTTATTGAGGACAGGATGATCGGGGAGGAAGATGGAGCCGGAATGATTGGCAGGAAGAAATCCGCTACCGAATGCTTGCATGCCTCCAGCCGGAACTTGCCCTCCGTGAATGACTACGTAACTGGGAAGGTCCTGGCTGAGTGTGCCCAGCCCATAGGACACCCAAGCGCCCATGCTGGGTCGGCCGGAGAGCACATGGCCACAATGCAACGCGTAGTTGGCATTGGGATGGTTTGGCGAAAATGCTGTCATTGAACGCATGATGCATAGATCGTCAGCACAGGAACCAATGTGAGGAAACAAATCACTGATGGGCATGCCGCTCTCACCATAGTGATGGAAATCCCAGGGACTTTTCAGGATGTTGCCGTTGTTGTTGAAAACGGTGGCATCGACTTTGAACTTGGGTGGCTGACCATGTTCTTTGGCCAATTGTGGTTTTGGATCAAAGCTATCGACCTGGGAGACTCCGCCATCCATGTAGAGAAAAATGACACTGCGCGCTTTAGGTGCGAAATCCGGTGTCTTTGGATAGAGTGGGGAACTCGTGTTTCCCAACAGGTCGTTCTGCATGACACCTGACAGGGCCATGGTGCCAAAGCCCATGGCGCTCTTTTTTAAAAATTCTCTGCGGGTCGTCATTTCTCTAATTCTCAAGCTGTAGGAGCGGGTTTACCCCGCGAT
>CALJGU010000169.1 GCA_938075565.1 uncultured Opitutales bacterium
ATAAAGACATTTTCGTCCGGGCCCGTATTGCCTACGTTCGACCAACTGGCTCCATCGGTACTTCGGTCGATCCCAAATCCGGACTCCCCTTCGGAGTTATCGGACCAAGATAAAGTCAGTGTGGTACTGTTATAAGGATCAACTGAAAGATCGGTTGGTTCAGCGGGAGGTTGCATTTGAACCTCCACTTCGTTCGATCGGCTTCCATCATCACTTCCATCGAATGCGATGACTCGGTAAGTGTAGGCTTCTCCCAGGGCTCCAGAGGTATCGGTGTAAGTGGTGGCGTTTGCCGCGGTGTTGCCGAGCGATGTCCAGTCTCCTTCCCAAATGAACCGTCTCTCGATTCGAAATCCTGTTTCGTCACTCGAGTTATCTATCCAGTCCAAGTGAACATTCGTCTGGCTTCCGATGATGGCCGTCAGGTCTGTGGCCGGATTGGGACCTACCGTGGGACTGCCAGTCCAGAATGTAGTTTGGACCAAGGTTTCATAGCCGAGGAAAACTTCCGGATCCGTTCCGGTTGTCGAAGGGGCCAAGAAAAAGCCAGAAACAATATATTTACTGTTGGGTTCCAGCGAGTTGGCAGGAATCTCGACGCTGGTTATACTTGGGTCTGAAGAATCAAAATCTAAATCCAGGTCACCGTATCCGGGAGCCGACTGAATCTCCAACTCCAGAGATGCATCTTGGGGCGGATTTGAAAAGGGTGCCCATTCGATTGAAAAAGGTGAGGATGGGTCAACTGATTGGAAGGCTGAATAATTGGTGAAGTACGGCTGGTTCGGAGGACCTCCGCCGGCGAGCGAGTAGGGACCATAAGTCGTTTGTACCCCATTCACCGTTACAGTGATGTGGTAGTTGCCATCGGGGAAGGCCGTGTCCAACTCTGCCTGGCTCGCAAAACGCTCTTCATATTCGAACAGGTCAGGTTCAACCGTCGAAATGGGGATATCTAAATCTGTGCCGTTAGGCAGATTGATCGACATGGACGTAATGCCTGTTATCCCTGAATCAGCAAAGAAAAACCAATCTTGGACTCCCGGGTCTTGATCGGAGTTCTGCATACCCAAGGTTCCCTTGGAGAGCCAGATCTCCAAATCGTTACTGGCCTTGTAGTTAGGGTATGTTGAAAAATTGAAACGTGTGTTACTGATATAGCCGATGATAGTGTCCGGTGTTTCAAGTCCGTCCGTTTCGTTAATGAAGATGATGAGTAGTTCGTAGTTCCTATTCATCTCCAACGTGTCGCCTGGAATGACCAATGAGGTAGTAGACGCGTCATAGAAATCCTCAATCAATCTCTCTCCATCGTCTGTTCGTTCTAATTCTATACGGATCTGGTCGTTGGGGTCCGATGTGGTAAACGCGTTCCACATGAGTGTGAAGTCTTGGGAGAAATCAGCTGAAGGAATAGCCGCTGCGTTTAGCATGTTTGGAACAGGTGGGTACTCGTTACCGGTAATACTGAATGGCCCCAGATCCTGGTTAATTCCATCTACAGTGACATGCAATGATACTTGCCCATTCGGAACAGCCGCGTCGAGCGCCTCTTGAGTTGGAAAGTCCTGATCATCCAAGCCAAAATCTCCATCTCCCTGGTTAAGGTCTACGGGACCACCGGATCCAGGATAGGTAATGGTTGCTGCGGTGATTAGGTCACCTCCTTCGACGCCGGCGCCAAAATTCCACTCGGCTGGTTCGGATCCTACGATATTTCCGACTTGGTCGTAGGCGCGCTCCTTAATCGTATAGATGAAATCGACACCTGTTGGATCACCTCCTCCTCCGCCCCCTCCGCCTTCTCCGTCTCCAGTTTGGAAGGAAAATTGAGTAAACGATTCGTAGAAAGAATCGATCATGATCCCATTACTGGTCGATGGCGCTACGGTTGGATTTATAAAAATGATTTCTCCTTGGTAGGTGGAGTTTGGCTGTAGAAAATCAGCGGAAAGGATAGCACCTGTTTCTGCGCCTGCGAGAATAAAGTCTGTAGGGTTGTTCTGGTCGTTGATGTTCCAGATTTCTACTTCTATCATCGCGTTTGGCCCCGCATTTGAGAAGGCATTCCAATCAAGCACAAAATCCTGATTGGGGTCGATTGATTGAGCTGCATCCCAGTTTGTGATGTAGGGGATGTCTGGTAATGTGCCGCCGGTTTGGGGAAAGGGGCCGAGTACAATTTCCTGCCCATTCTCAACTACACGGACCGAGTAGTTCCCTTCTGGATACGCTTCGTCTCGTGCTGCTTCCGATACGAAGTCGCCTTCCAAATCGAATTCACCAAAACCGTCCGCTGGCACGGGTACTTCCGAGGTGTCGGGCTTAATGGCTGTTACCGAAGAAAATTCAACTCCATCGGCCTCTACAAGAAATCCATAGTTACTTGGAGTAGGTGCCGCCGCACTGGTTTGGTTAGTTGAAATTCCTCTGGATACCAGAACGCTCGGGTCTTCAAAGAACTGAGGTGAGAGGTCGATATCAAAATAGTTGGACGAGGTATACCCCACAATTGTATCCACATTTTGCAATTCGCTCGTCTCATTTACAAAAGTGATACCAATTTCGTAGAATCCGTTTGGAGAAAAGGAGCCACCTGGTATGACGATGGAAGTTGCCGACGTGTCTACAAACCTAAAGAACACTTCATTATCCGCATTCGAATCCCAGATTTGAACCAGAGCTGTATCTGAAGCGTCGGCTCCGGTGAAGGGTCCCCATTTTAAGGTGAAAGGCTGTTTCAAGTCATGGGAATGAAGTGCCATTGGATATAAGAGATGTGGGATTACTGGATAGGAATCTCCTGTGATGGTAAATGGATAACTCTGGGTAGATCCATTATCGGTTATGCTCAGACTGTAATTACCATTTGGATAGTCTGTGTCTAAAAGCGATTGATTGGCAATATCCTGAATATCGATTTCATAGGATCCATCTTCTCCAGGCAGATTAACCGGGGTTACTGACCCAGGATGGGTGAGGGTGGCTCCAGTCACTTGGCTATCACCGTCAACACCAGCACCAAACACCCATCCGACTGGGATCGTTGGAGCCACATTGCCAACCTGTCTGTATTCTCTCTCCTTGATTATATAAATAAACTCAAATTCGGCGTGGGCGAAATTTTGTAGGCCAAACACAGCCAGCAAGGTACACAGGATGAGGGATTTTTTCATGATAGTTGGGTTGGTATTGCTCGTAAGGATACACGAGCAGCGAAGATTTTGCTTCCTAAGCCGAATCACCTAATTTTGAGATTTGCAATAGCTTTCTCAGTCTCAGGGATTGCTTTTTCACCATGTATAAGAGTTGTTGGTACAGGATAGGTCTTGCGATCACAAAGCTATGGATCGTCAAAATTAGAGGTAAACTATTTCCATTGCTTTGTGGGTAGGCTTGCTCAAATTCCCCCTGGTCGATACCAATGGATAACAAATCTGGAGATTCTCTTACGGGTGGAATAGCCGCCGCCGCCTCCTTTTTTATTTGGGGACTAATTCCCATGTACTGGAAATTGTTGGAATCGGTCAATGCATACGAGTTAGTCCTTCACCGAATCGCTT
>CALJGU010000170.1 GCA_938075565.1 uncultured Opitutales bacterium
AAATGCAATCGGGGGATAAACCCCCTCCTACAGTGCACCTATTTGCAATCACCAAAACTTGCCAGATTCCTGTCTATAACTATTGTCATCCATTTATGCTTAAAAAAGTTCTCACCTTTGGTTCCCTCCTTCTATTGTTCATCCTTGCCCAGACTTTTGGCTCTCAACCCAACATCGTGGTCGTCCTAACTGATGACCAAGGCTGGGGAGATCTGAGTTTCAATGGAAACACCAACCTCAGTACGCCCAATATCGATCGCTTGGGAGCGGAAGGTGCGTCCTTTGATCGCTTTTATGTGTGTCCGGTTTGTTCTCCGACGCGGGCTGAGTTTTTGACCGGGCGGTATCATCCTCGCAGCGGTGTTTTCAGTACCAGTGCTGGGGGCGAACGCATGGATCTCGATGAGCAAACCATCGGCGAAGTCTTTCAGCAAGATGGCTACAGCACGGGCATGTTTGGCAAATACCACAATGGCATGCAGCATCCCTATCATCCGAACAGTCGAGGATTCGATGAGTTTTATGGATTCTGCTCTGGGCATTGGGGGCACTACTTCAGCCCTCCGCTCGAGCACAATGGTGAGATCGTTCAGGGCGAAGGGTTCATCATTGATGACCTGACGAACAAAGCGATGGACTACATGGAAAGCCAGGTGAAGGAAGGGAAACCGTTTCTGGCCTATCTCGCTTACAACACCCCCCACTCTCCCATGCAGGTGCCTGAGGAATTCTGGAAGAAGTTTGAGAATGCTGATCTGGCGATGAAACACAGGGACCCGGAAACTGAAAATCCTCCTCACGTGCGGTCTGCTTTAGCGATGTGCGAGAACATCGATTGGAATATTGGTCGCTTGGTTGACAAGATCGATGCGTTGGGTGCCACGGAGAATACCATCTTCATCTATTTCTGCGACAACGGTCCCAATGGTGCACGTTGGAATGGAGGCATGAAGGGGCGTAAGGGATCAACGGATGAAGGAGGCGTTCGCTCTCCATTGTTGTTCAAATGGCCTGCCCAGATTCGAGCGGGTAAGCAGGTCAATTCGATTAGTTCGGTGACGGATCTCCTCCCTACCCTCGCCGACATGGCTGGAATTGATTACACACCAGCCAAACCTTTGGATGGTCTGAGCATTAAATCATCGCTCCTTAGCGATTATAGCCCTGCCCCTGATCGTATGATTTTCACTCATTGGCGTGACAAGGTAAGTGTGCGCACCCAACGATTCCGCTTGGATAATAATGGAGAGCTCTTCGATATCGTGAATGATCCTGAGCAGCGGAATCCTGTCACAGACAAGCATAAGGATATCACTGAAAAACTTCGTGAAGCTGCCGCCGACTGGACAAAGGACGTAGTCTCTCAAATAGGTGATGTTGAACGCCCCTTTGTTATCTGTCATCCGGATGCTCCGATGACCCAGCTACCTGCACGGGATGGGATTGAGCATGGAACGATCAAGCGTTCGAACCGTTATCCTAACAGCTCCTACTTTCTCAATTGGACCGATGAAGGCGATTCGATCACCTGGGATGTTCAAGTGGCGACAGCTGGAACCTATGAGGTAGAGCTTTATTATGCCTGCCCGGCTGAAGACGTCGGCTCTTCCATCGAGCTTCGCATGGGCGATTCTGTTCTACGTGCCAAGATCAGCGAAGCTTGGGATCCGCCTATCATCGGTGCCGCGGAAGACAAAGTCGTTCGGGCAGAGTCCTACGAAAAGGATTTTAAACCGATAAAGATCGGAACCATCGACCTACCGAAAGGCGATGGGGTGATTAGTCTGACGGCTCCCGAGATTCCCGGAAGCCAAGCGCTGGAGTTTCGTCTGCTGACTCTGAGACCGGTGGATTCGTGACGGTAGGGCAAGAGCTTCCAGCTCTGCCGATTGGTTGGTCGTCGTGGCGGCATTGCGAGGACGCAATAGCCCTACCCCTAACAAAGATTAGAGGCGCTTTAGGAACGAGACTCGACCGGTTTGGTTCCAGTCCTGGACGTAGAGGTTGCCGTCATTGTCGTAGGTGAGTCCGTGTGGGGCGGTAAAGATACCTTCTGCGATATTGGGCAACGGTGTTTTGAAGGCAGCCCATTGTGCTTCGTCGGGGTTGTCTCCCAGAAATGCCACCGGCACTCCTTCTTTGTTTACGATGGTAACGCGACCTTGGAGTTCAGCGACGGCTACGTAATCACTATAAATATCGATTGAACAAGGACGGCGCAGGAACTGAGCGTGAATCCCAATGAGATTCCCATCGAGGTCGTAGTGCTTAAGGCGACGGTTTTCACGGTCAGCAACTAGGAGGCGGGGTGTTTCATAGCGATAATCAACGGTGACACCGTGACAGGTTTTGGTGTCTTCGAGACCTTCGCCTTTGCTGCCAAATGTTTTGAGGAGTTTACCCTTGGGGCTGAAAATATGAATGAGATTGGAGCCGTAGCCTACCACCGCATAAATGCGACCGTCGGGACCAACAGTCACTCCGGTTAAGCCTTTGAAGGTTTCCGGGATGGGTTGTTTGTCCGTGCTTCCGATCTCCAACACCAGTTTGCCCTGGAGGTCGATTTTGATGATGCGCTCCATCGCCTTGTGGGCTGCGTAGAGGTATTCAACGCCATATTCCTCGTGGATTTCCAATGAGTGCGAACCCGAGTATTCTTCGCCCAGACTTCTCAGGTATTTCCCGTCGGTTGAAAATACGGCAATGCCGCGCTCCTTGTCGGTGGTGACATAGACGTTTCCGTTTTTATCGACTGCAACACCTCCGTGAGTGGAACCCATCTCGTTTCCATCGGCGAATGATTGCCAGTGGGTGTTAATCTCGAAGCGGTGCTGGCCGTTGCCCGTGACGACTTTGTGTCCTTTGGCGAATGAGGCTGAGGTTGTAGCTGCGAGAAGCGCTATTGGGAAAATGAGATTTGAAACGAGGCGATTTTTCATGAGACAGGGTGAATAGGTTTAAGGGGCATGAAAGTGATCTTCCCAAATATTTCAACAGACAATCATCCCGCTTGATGAAATTGCTTTCCTGCTGTTTCATGGAGTTATGCTGACAAGGCCCCTTTGGATTCTCCTAGTTTGGATTTCTCTATTCAGTTCAACCCTCATTGCGGATGAACGGCCCAACATCATTCTCGTCGTGGCCGATGACATGGGGTTTTCGGATGCTGGCTGTTACGGAGGAGATATCCAAACGCCTACTCTTGATAGTCTGGCTGAGAACGGATTGAGGTTTTCGCAAATGTATTCCACCGGGCGTTGTTGGCCTTCTCGTGCGGTGTTGATGACAGGTTATTATGCTCAACAGGTGGGAATGGATCCTCGAAAGGGAAAGGAATGGCCCAGCTGGAGTCGGCTACTTCCCATGCGCCTTAAGGAGGCTGGCTACCGGAACTACCATTCCGGGAAATGGCATCTCAGAGGTATGCCTGCTGATTCGGCTGTGAGTGGATTCGATCGGTCCTTTTATTTGGGGGATCAGGATCGGTTCTTCAGCCCGAGGAAGGTTTTTGTAGATGACGAGCCGCAACCAGCGATTGAGCGTGATTCCGGATTCTACTCCACCGTGGCTAAGGCGGATTACGCGATTGAATTTCTGGAAGAGCATAAAGCTGAAACGCCTGATCAACCCTTCTTTCTCTACTTGGCCTTTTTTGCACCACACTTCCCGCTTCATGCGCTTCCCGAGGATATTGAGAAATACCAGGACGAATATTTAAGGGGTTGGGATATTGTGGGGAAAGAGCGTTGGTCCCGGTTGACGGCAATAGGTATGGTCAATTCGGGATTGGCAGAACGAAGGCAGGACATCTTTCCGCCCTGGAATCTTTCCGATGATGAATTGGTTTCTCAAATCCACCCAGGAGAAGTGGCCTATGCCCTGCCCTGGGATGACCTGACTGAAGAACAGCAACGTTTCCAAGCAACCAAGATGGCAATCCATGCTGCTATGATTGATCGCATGGATCAGGAGATTGGGCGAGTGAAGGCGGAAGTTGAGCGTATTGGTGAATCTGATAACACCTTATTTATTTTTGTATCCGATAATGGGGCCAGTGGCGAAATGATGAACCGCGGTGACAGGCACGATCCAGCTGCACCTCTTGGTTCTGCTGGGTCCTATCTTGGACTTGGCCCTGGGTGGTCGACGGCCGCCAACAGTCCCTTTTCCTTCCACAAGCATTGGAATCACGAAGGAGGCATTTCATCGCCCATGATAGTTAGTTGGCCTAAAGGAATTCAGGCCCGTGGGGAGCTTCGCCATACTCCAGCGCATTTCATCGATCTCTATCCCACTATTTTAGACCTTGCTGGTGGTGAGGCCGAGTCGCCTAAAGAAGGACCCTCCTTGCCCGGACGCAGTTTGGTTTCCGCTTTCAATGCACCCGTCGATTGGTCAGATCGATTTATATATTGGGCCCATTCTGGAAATAGAGCCATTCGGCAAGGCAGCTGGAAGGCTGTTACTCGCCGGGACAATGAGGAGCGGTGGGAGTTATATAATCTTGAAGATGACCGAGCTGAGCTGAATGACCTCGCGACATCCAAACCGGATAAGCTGAATACGTTGGCAACCGCCTGGGAAACCTTGGAAGTTCAGTTTAACAAAGACTTTGAAACGGGCACGCACTCGATTAAATAGCGCTCCTAATTTCTCCATATCGCAGCATTGACTACCGATACTGCATTCGTTCCAATGCTCGCTCTTTTTTGGGCCCTTAGCTCAGTTGGTTAGAGCAAACGACTCATAATCGTTTGGTCCTCGGTTCAAGTCCGAGAGGGCCCACCATTCAATACTTTAAAAGAAGCCGATCGGTTTTAGATCTTATTGATCCGATTGTAGAGAACTGCTTTGTAGAAGGCCGTTTTAAACGATACCAGCCTCTTTAACCTGGTAATGAGAACGAAGAATGGAGACACATTCGGCGGTGTCGTCAGAGACAAGGTCATTTGGTCTAACGCACTTCTTAAGGTCTTGGGTACACACTCATCTGCGAAATAGTTTTCGTAAATGGTTCGAGCGTTTCGGCCCATTTCCAGACTGTCCTCTTTGTGCTCCTGTAATATATGGTGAAGCTCTGATAGATGCTTTTCCTTAATGCGTAAGGAGCAAGAGTCCCAATCTACAAAGGAAGGTTTGACCCACTCGTCTGAAATGATGACTGGAGCTACTCCAAAACGCATAGAATCAAACAAACGCATGGATGAAGGGCCACGTCCCCGGGGGCAGATGCTAAAGTGACTCTTTCGAATCATGCTCACGTATCGTTTTTGGGCGGTTTCGGAATCCAGATCGTCGTTCTCCTCAAAGTGATGATAATCCTTTGTAACTGTGATATCCATATCGGGATAATTCCCAAATAGTTTTACAAGGCGAAGGCGTATGATGTGAGATGGGTATCCCAGAAAAGTGGCAAGAAAGTCTTTCTGGGGAATCTCTTCATCGTTGGAGATTTGAATCTGTTGATTGGGAAATCGTCGATTTAACCAAGGATAATGCCAACCATCAATAAAACGACCAATTGAGCATGAACTAAGCCCGCTTGAATATAAGCCCGGCAAAATCTCGATGGGTTGGTCACACTCGGTGACGATAATAGATTTTTCGGGGTAGTCGGTAACGGCTTTTAATTTGTGAACTTGCCCAAATTGATAGGGCTCCGAAAAGTCTGTAATCAGAATCCAATCTGCTTGCTCTGGATCTTCGCAGGCAACCAGGTGCTCTGATTGAGTTTCGACCGATTGGATATAGTAGTTTTTTTCATCCTCAATATCTGGGTCGATGTTAATAAAATGGAGTTTGAGAGGCTTGGGCATCCTTAGATTATCCGTCATTTATTGCATTGTGTCACGTTTGTCGAACAGAGAATGCGGTCGTTCTTCAAATAACAGAAAATTCTTACTTTAAATAAACTCACCGAGTGAGAATTGAGTTTTGCCTGACATGGGTTAAGACTTGGACCACTGCAACATAGACTCTTCGATAGCCTTTTGACGATATCGGGTCTGAAGTAAATCCATTGACCTAATGGGTTTTAGCTCGCAAGGTTCCCGGCTAATTTTCGACCAAGCCCATTAAAGCCAACGCCTAAGACATCTATGAGTAATCCTATTCCAGATTCCCATTCGAAACCAAGTCGTGACTATGACGAGACGTTTCAGTCGAGTGAGGAGTACCGGGAATCCTTGCCGGATATACAGAATGCCCATTCAGATTATATTTCGGGTGCGAAGGTGGCGATCAACCAGGTTGGTATATCCAACTTTAAATTGCCGCTGAATTTCAGAACGAAGGATGGTGGCGTCATAAACTTGGAAACAAGCGTCACCGGAACTGTTTCTTTAGCTAAGGATAATAAGGGCATAAATATGTCCCGCATTCTCCGGGTGTTCTATGAGTTTAAAGATGACGTGTTCAGTTGGGCCGAAATTGAGAAGATCCTTCGAACCTATCTGGATCGCCTGAGCAGCCAGGATGCTCGGTTAAAACTGTTTTTCAACTACCCTATTTCTCAAACCAGTTTACGGAGTGAGCTGGATGGATTTCAGTATTATCAGGTGATGATGGAAGGTGTGATGAGTGGTGACGGTCACTTTCATCGAAACCTACAGGTAGACTTTGTTTATTCCTCTGCCTGTCCCTGTTCAGATATGCTTTCTGAGCATGCTCGAGATGAGCGAGGTGCTTATGGAATTCCTCACTCCCAAAGAAGCAAGGCTCGCATATTGGCTGAGCTTGCCGAGGGCGTAGATCTCCCCATCGAGGATTTGGTTTCGCATTGTGCAAATGCCTTGAAGACCGAAACCCAGGTTATGGTTCGCCGAGAAGATGAGCAGGCCTTTGCGGAGCTCAACGGAGCCTACATCAAATTTGTAGAAGACGCTGCGCGACTCGTCTATGAAGGGCTGGATACGGTTGAAGAGATTGTCGATTTTCAGGTATCGATCGCACACCTTGAATCCCTGCATTCACACGATGCAGTTGCAGTAATAACCAAGGGAATTCCCAATGGATTCCGCGGTGATTTCGAAGATTTTCGGAATCTTATCTGCTAGAAAGCAATCTATAGAAAAGGATATGCTCCTTTTCTCAAAGGACAACA
The DNA here is from genome assembly GCA_938075565.1 of uncultured Opitutales bacterium. Classification (GTDB taxonomy): domain Bacteria; phylum Verrucomicrobiota; class Verrucomicrobiia; order Opitutales; family UBA2995; genus UBA2995. The sequence continues at coordinate 7,103 of CALJGU010000170.1, forward strand.
AGGGGTAACTAGTTCTACTTACCTTTGTTTTTAGCTAGCTGCTGAACCAGTGCGAAACGTACCTTCGCTTCCAGAGCAAGGATTTCGTCTGGATCCAAATCCTGTCCCTCAGCTGCTTTAAGAGCCTCTTCTGCGCGGCGTTTTGCTTCTTCGACAGATGCAAGGTCGATGTCCTCGATATCTACTGCTGCCTCCGTCAGAACTGAGACCGTGTCTCCGATGACTTCGGCAAACCCATTATCCACTGCTAGCAAGTCTAGATCGCCTTCTTTGGTGACCGCCAATTCGCCTGCCAAGATTTCAGTAATCAGCGGGATGTGACCCGGAAGAATACCTACTTCACCTGAGGATGTGGGCAACACCACAGAGTCTACAGTCTCACTGTAGACTTTTTCTACGGGTGTTACGATTTCGAGTTTGATGGGCATGATTATTCTCCGCCTTCAGAAGCTGCAATTACTTCCTCAATAGAACCCTTCATGTAGAAGTCGTTCTCAGCAATGTGATCTAGCTCTCCGTCGAGGATCATTTTGAATCCTTTAACGGTTTCTTCAGTAGAAACATATTTTCCGGCGAATCCTGTGAAGACTTCCGCTACGTGGAATGGCTGCGACAGGAATTTTTGGATCTTACGTGCACGGAATACGGTTTGCTTATCTTCCGGGCTCAATTCGTCCAGACCGAGAATCGCGATGATGTCCTGCAGGTCTTTGTAACGTTGAAGCACGTCTTGTACTCCCCGTGCAACCTGGTAGTGTTCTTCTCCAACAACGGCTGGATCCAGCGCGGTGGAACTTGAATCAAGCGGCTCAACCGCTGGGTAAATACCAAGCTCTGCTATTCGGCGTTCAAGAACGATGGTAGAGTCCAAGTGAGCAAAGGTGTTCGCTGGAGCAGGGTCAGTCAAATCATCCGCAGGAACGTAAACAGCTTGGAACGAGGTGATGGAACCATTCTTGGTAGACGTAATGCGTTCCTGAAGAATACCCATTTCCTGAGCCAGAGTTGGCTGATATCCTACAGCAGATGGTGAGCGTCCAAGAAGAGCTGATACTTCGGAACCTGCTTGCGAGAAGCGGAAAATGTTATCTACGAAGAGCAACACATCTAGATTCTTCTCGTCACGAAAATACTCAGCCATGGAAAGTCCAGACAGAGCCACACGCATACGAGCACCGGGTGGTTCGTTCATCTGGCCGTAACAAAGGGCTACTTTCGAATTCGCGAGGTTTTCCTGATCGATAACTTTCGCATCAGACATTTCGTGGTAAAGGTCATTCCCTTCACGAGAACGCTCCCCTACTCCACAAAAGATGGAGTATCCTCCATAAGCTTTTGCGATATTGTTGATGAGCTCCATGATGATCACGGTCTTACCAACGCCTGCACCACCGAAGGCTCCCACTTTACCACCCTTAATGAAAGGACAGATCAAATCGATAACCTTGATTCCGGTTTCTAAAATTTCAGCTTCGGTGCTTTGGTCAACCAGAGCCGGAGCCTGACGGTGAATCGGATAATACTTGTCGGCATTCACCTCACCTTTGCCATCAACGGCAGTTCCGGTTACATCGAAGATGCGGCCAAGAACGCCTTCCCCAACGGGAACCGAAATGGGAGCACCTGTATCGACGACTTCCATACCTCTTACAAGACCTTCAGTCGAGGACATGGCCACCGCTCTTACTACGGCATCACCTAAGTGTTGTTGAATTTCAACTATCAGACTGGAGGATTCTCCCCCAACTGTGTAATTGATTTCAAGGGCCTGATAAATTTCAGGGACCTTGCCCGGCTCAAATTGGACATCGACTACGGCGCCAATGACTTGAACGATTTTTCCTGTGTTGCTCATGGATGTCTTGATTTAAATGTATTATCCGTTGGATGCGGTTGCGGCTGCGATTTCTAAAATTTCCTGGGTGATAGCTGCTTGACGTGCCTTGTTGTAATCAAGCGTTAGACTATCCACCAAATTGTTGGCGTTGTCGGTGGCAGATTTCATAGCCACCATACGGGCACTGTGTTCAGAGGCTTTTGCTCCTCGAACCATGTTAAAGAACTCACGGCGAACAAACAGAGGTAGTAAGTCAGTGAGAATCTTTTCCACGTCGGGTTCGAAATTCAGTTCCCGATCGTCCTGGGATCCTTCTTCTATACCCAAGGACTTTAATGCATCCTCGATGCTTGTGAGTGGTAATAGTGGTACCAGACGTGGGTCTTGTTTGAGCGTATTGACGAAACCGGAATATAGTATTTCCAGTGTATTAATAGTACCATCCAAGAAGGATGAAATCGCAAATTCAATGACTGTTTTTACTTCTGGGAAAGTGGTATTGTCAGATACCGAAAAGTCCGCGATCAAATCACGTCCGGAACGGCTAATAAACTGTGCAGCTTTGCGTCCTACAGTGATATATTTAATCGACTCTGACTTTTCTGGAATTTCGCGGAAGAGATTGGCGTTCAGACCACCGCAGAGTCCTTTGTCAGTGCTGACTAGGATTATCCCGCGGCTTTTCACTTCACGTTCTTCAAGAAATGGATGCGTGAATCCCAACACCCCATTTGCGACTGGTCCCATGATTCTGGCAAGAAGCTGTGCGTATGGACGACCAGCTAATGCAGCGTCTTGAGCGCGCTTCATCTTAGAAGCCGCCACCAGCTGCATCGCCCGAGTAATCTGGGAGGTGTTTTTGACCGACTTTATTCGGCGTCTGATGTCGCGTAAATTAGCCATTTGGAAGCTTAGCTAGTGTATCCAGCTTGCCAGGACTCGATTGCTGATTTCAGTTCAGCGGTCAATTCGTCTGAGAGTTTCTTTTCACGGCGGATGCTTGCAAGCAGGTCTGCTTTTGCTGAAGTAAGGTTTTCTTCCAGATCACCCATAGCCGTTTGAACATTCGCTACTTCGATTTTGTCGACGAAACCGTTTTGAACGGCCCACATGAGCGCTACTTGGACTTCTGCCGTTTTCGGAGAGAAGGCGGGCTGCTTGAAGAGTTCCACAATGCGGGAACCACGATCGAGTTGCGCTTTGGTCTTGGCGTCGAGATCTGAACCAAACTGGGCGAAGGCCTGGAGTTCGCGGAACTGAGCAAGCTCAAGTTTCACGGAACCCGCTACTTGCTTAATTGCTTTAATCTGGGCCGCTGATCCCACACGAGAAACGGATAGTCCTACCGAAATCGCAGGACGGATACCTTGGTTGAATAAATCTGTTTCCAGGAAGATCTGTCCGTCGGTGATGGAAATCACATTGGTCGGAATATAGGCAGATACGTCACCGGCCTGTGTCTCAATAATGGGTAAGGCTGTTAGTGATCCTCCTCCGTTATCTTTATTCAAACGAGCAGAGCGTTCGAGCAAACGTGAGTGGAGGTAGAAAACATCACCGGGATACGCTTCACGACCAGAAGGACGTTTTAGAACCAATGAAATTTGGCGGTAAGCAACGGCTTGTTTGGAAAGGTCATCATAAATGATCAACGCATCCATTCCGTTTTGCATGAACCACTCACCCATTGCGGTTCCACCGTAAGGAGCCAGGTATTGGTTGGCCGGATTGTCGGCTGCAGGTGCTGTTACCAGGATGGTATACTCCATTGCGCCTGCTTTTTCCAAGACACCGATCGTCCGAGCGATGTTTGAATTCTTCTGACCAACCGCAACATAGATGCTATACACGGGGCGGAAGTCTTCTGGAAAGGTGCCGTCCTCATTCTTGTGCTGATTGTTGATCTTCGACTGATTGATAATGGTATCAATCGCGATAGTAGTCTTACCCGTTTGGCGGTCACCAATGATAAGCTCACGTTGACCACGGCCAATAGGAATCATCGCATCAATCGGCATGATTCCAGTTTGAAGCGGTTGGTCTACCGACTGACGTGGTAGAATACCGGGAGCAATTTTTTCGAGAGGATTAAATTCAGTAGCTTCGATAGGGCCTTTGCCATCCACTGGCTCACCTAGCGCGTCAACGACACGACCAAGTAGTCGTTTACCGACTGGAACTGATAGTAGTCGTCCAGTAGTGTTTACCTCATCTCCCTCTTTCAAGTGACTGGTGTCCCCAAGAACGACACAACCGACTTCCTCTTCTTCGAGGTTAAGAGCGATTCCGGTCAGGCCACCGGGAAACTCAATCATCTCATTATACATGACCTCGGAAAGGCCATCTACTTTTGCAACACCGTCCCCTACCATGACGATATTTCCGGTGTTCTTTTTAATGGTCGCCGTTTCGAGTTTGGCGATTTCCTGTTCGATTTGTTCTATTATCGAGCTCATGGGTCTTATAAAATGTTATCGTACTGATTTTGCGAGGTTGTCGAGGCGACCAGCCACAGAGGCATCGAAGATGTCGTCTCCGATAGAAATTCGAAAACCGGCAATAAGGTCTGCGTTTTCTACTGTGCTAGTAGTGATGGTGCGATTATAATTCTGGGAAAGGTGCTGTTGAATGGAGGCAATGCCTGCCTCATTGATTTGTCCTGCATACTCAATAACTGCATTACTGCGGTTTGCGGCTTGCTTTATATAATACAGGTAGTGCTTGAGCACTGTCTTTGGTTTACGTGGTGGTTTGTTTCGCAGCGTTTCGAGAACTGCTGCCACCTTCTCAGGCGAAACGAGTCCGTTGTCTTGCGACAATTCTGCAAGCTTCTTGGCAAACTGTTTGAGTGATGCGTCTTTATCCACTTTATGAGCCTACGCTGGTGAGCTCTTCAGTTGCTGATTTGCTGAAGCGCGATTTTTCATCCTCTGAGAGTTCCTTAGTGAGTATTTTGGAAGTTGTATCCACTACCAGGCGGGTGACTTCTTCGCGAACTTCAGTGAGCATCTTCTTACGCTCGAGGTCGATGGCCTGCTTGGCCTTGTTGATCATTTCCTCAGTGCGCGCTGATGTTTCTTCAGCCTGCTTGTCTGTTAGCGCCTTTGCATTGTTGCGTGCTTCGGCTAGAATTGCCTGGGCGTCTTGCTGAGCTTTTTGCAGTGTTGCTGCGTGTTGCTGCTCGGAGTCTGCCAATTTGGCTTTTGCTTCTTCAGAGAACTCTAATCCTTCGGCGATCGTCTTTTGACGTTCCTCGATGGTAGCGAGCACGGGTTTGAATGCAAAGCGGTAAAGTAAGAATGCAACAACCGAGAAGTTGATGATCTGGAATACGAGGATTCTAACATCGAGGCCGAAGTTATTAAATAACTCCATTATGCTTGATCCTCCCTCGGCGTGAGCCTCAGTCGCAGCTAAGAATAGAAAATTTTCGACCATGATTTAAAAGGGTTAGCGTGGTCTGGATTGCAGACCACGCTAATAAAGAATTTATCCAACTGGGTTATTCAGGAAGATGGCAAAGAAGGCTACCCCTTCGGCAAGAGCCATACCAATAATTGCTTGAACAAGAATTTTGCCCGACGCGCCTGGGTTGCGACCAACACTTTCTGCTGCTTTTGCACCCACGAGACCTACCCCGATTGCTGCACCGAGACAACCCAGTGCTCCTTGAATACTTCCTGTAATTTCAGCGATTACTTCGATCATTATATTTTTGATTATGTGTTAACTAGGTTCGCGGCCTCCAAACATCGGTGTCTTTCGACTGGCTTGGTACGACCATGAAATGGTTTAAAGATTAGTGAGCATGCTCCTCCGAATCGTCGTGATTACAGATTAGGCCGATGTAGACTGAGACCAAGATTGTGAATACCAGGGCCTGAACAAGTCCGACCAGCAGCTCGAGAAAGTAGAAAGGAACGGGCACAATCCATCCAGCGAGACCCGTCATGCTGTGAAGTAAATTCTCTCCTCCAAATACATTGCCGAACAAGCGGAATGGAAGAGACACGTTTCTGAAAATGATGGATAGCACTTCAATGAAGCCGACGAAAACGAAGACGACGGTTAAGAAGTAGAAAAGAATGGTTGGGGTCTCCTTCTTGTCTGCCTTGTTACCAAACAGGTCGAAAATGAGTAGTTTGGGACCAGCAAACTTCATGACAAAGTAGATCCAGGCAACAAAGTGAACCAATGCCAGAGCCAGGGTCATGTTGAGATCTGCGTTTGCGGGACGGATGTAAGACTGGAAGTGGCCGTGGTCATCCACAAAACCTATGGTGCCCACTCCTGGAAGTAGTCCGCTCCAGTTGTGCAGCAATATGAATGTGAAAAATCCAACTAGTAGAGGAAACGTTGGTTTAACCAAATGCTTTCCTACTATCGGTTCGATGATTCCCTTCACTCCTTCAACGAGATTCTCCACGACAAGCTGTCCGCCGGTTGGAACCAGTTTAGGTTTTTTGACCAGAAACCTTATAAGTAGAATGATAAAAGCCGATAAAACCCAACTCGTAACCATCGAGTTAGTAATAGGCATACCAAATACTTCGGTCAGCTTTGTAGCGTTAGGGGTCAGTTCTCCGTGTGCATTGGAGGTAATCAGGCAGCTAAAGCCGATGTAAGACGCAACTTGTAATACCCGATTCGTGAAATTTATATGGTAATTTCTCATAAGTGTCAGCCCTGACATCTTAAAAAGCCATTTGAATTGAAGAAACAGTGAGTTGGGGTCAATCCCCATTTACAAAAATTAAGAAACCTTTTTTATAGATAGAGATTCTTGACTGATCAGGGTCATTGGAGGAATTAATCTGATATCAATTATTAGGACAACAATACCTATGCCCCAACCAAGAGATTTAACTGGTTCAATATACAAGAGTAAGAAGCTGAGATCCAACGCATCGGTTAAGAAACCATCGGCGTGGGTAGTACCCATTCAAGGAGTATCTGCAGGGTTTCGCCGCCTTCGCTTCAGCACTTTTTCGTTCTCGGTTGGGTTGCTAATCGCTATCGCGATCCTTGGGCAGTTTGCCCTGATGACTTTATTTCGCTGGGTTTAAAACAGCGGCGAGTGAGTAGTGCTTATTCTTTGTTAGCTCCTGAAAAACGGTGACTGCCACTTCAGGCCAAATAACATCTTCCTCAAGCTGCCACCTGTTGGATTCGTCAATCAGCTCCTGAGTCCACTCAAGGTAGGGCTCATAGTCAGAGCGTAAGAATAGTTGGCTGGCCTCTGCGGCTTTGTCCGCTAGTTGGCTCAGGAAGTCCGTTTGGACGATGCGATTCTTGAAGTGCCTTTTCTTCGGCCATGGATCCGGGTATAAAATCCAGGTTTTGGCGATTCGCACATGTTTCGGCAAAAGCGCTAGAAATTCCATGCTGTCGCAATCGTAAAACCAGACATTTCCCAGCTTCGCACGATCAGCCTTTCTAAGAGCTTTGTAGATCCTGCCTCTGTTTACATCGATCCCGATACAGGTTTCATCTTGAAAGGCTTCTCCGTAGGCAGTCAGAAAATGTCCGTGCCCACACCCGACTTCCAGGGTAATTGTATCTGTGTTCGCCAGCTTCTCGGCCAACATCTTCTTCAGGGCTTCACGCTTCTCCAGAATCTTTTGGTAGACCTCTGGCTTCATTCGCTTTGCCAGCTCAGGATCGGTTGAGTTTATAAATAATTTTGTCATTAATCCTTGATCGGCAGGTTGATCTGAATTCGCAGTCCCCCACCCTTTACGTTTTCTGCCTGAACTGTTCCATCGTAAAGAGCGGCGATTCGCTTTACGATACTTAGCCCAAGACCTGTACCACCTTTGTTCCGGGACCTTCCCTTTTCAACGCGGTAGAATCGTTCAAATATTCTGGGCAGATCTTCTTCTGGGACGCCATTCCCGTCGTCTTCGACCCAAAGGATCGCTGCCTTGTTTTCAAGTTGGGCTCCGATTTTCAGGGTGGTGCCATATGGCGTGTATTTAGTGGCGTTGTTTAGAAGATTCTCCAGCACTTGCTCCAACTTGCTACGGTCAGCTTGCACTTCAATCTCTTCTTCAGGCACTTCGAGAGACACATCCACCCCATGGTTCTGGAACCGGTCGCTGTATATAGATAACACATGGTTCACCAGTGCGTTGAGTCCTATCGGTTCTTTTGTGGTACTAGCTTCTGTCGATTCAATCTTGGCTAACGAAAGTAAGTCTTCCAAAAGATCGTTCATGCGATCTGCATTTTTTTGAAGTTTACCTAAAAACCTCATCCTAAGCTCAGCAGGCATGGTTTCGCTATCTTGATTAAGGGTATCGGCATATCCCTTTATGATCGTTACGGGAGTTCGAAGTTCATGGGAGACGTTGGCGACAAATTCTCGTCGGATGGTTTCTTGCTCCTTGCCTTGGGTGATTTCGTAGAAAATCAGTAAGATTAGGTCTTCTGCTTCGGATGAATCGGCTTTGGCCTTGGCTCCTGATACTCTCACCCAGCGTTTTTCGTTGGATTGAATAAACTCAATTTCTGTTGGTTCACTTGTCCCGTTTGCCTTGATTTGATCAATGATTGCTAGGAGGCCTGAGTTTGAGAACAAGACTTCGAGGCGCTGACCTGTAATTTTCTGAGAACCAATCCAGCTATTAAAGGAGTTCCTCAACGCTTTGTTAGCCATTAGGATACGGTTGCTGCCGTCAAGTATGACAACTCCCTCACCCATGTTTTCAAGAGTAGCCTCGAGTTGTTCGCTGTGACTGGTTCTGGCCCGATTGAGGTTGGAGTTCTCCAGGATCAGCTTGTTCAGTCTCTTTGTGAGGCGTCGCATGTATTTGGATTTGCGCGTCTCGTTTTCGCCTTCATGCAAGTAACTCTGACGGGCCTTCAGGGAGGCCCCCAGGTGCTTTACGTAGTTTCTGTAGAGTAGGTATCGTCTAATAAAATAGATGAGCGCTACGGACAAAACTAGGATGACGAATACATCCATTGTTTAGTTTTCAGCAACCTTGTAGCCTACCCCGCGAATTGTTTCTATTATATCTGCTTGGTTACCAAGCTTTTCCCGCAATCTTCGAATATGGGTATCCACGGTTCGGGTTTCAGTGTCGCTTTCGTAATTCCAAACACTAGTCAGGAGGCTTTCTCGAGTCTGAACCTTTCCCTTTCTATCGATCAAAAGTTTTAGAAGTTTAAATTCGGTTGCTGTGAGCTCTACTCGCTTGCCGTCTACTTCTAGGAGGAATTGCTCTTCATCAAGGAAAACTCCACGAATACTGAAAGCCGTGGTCGATGGCGTTGGATCATTCTTTTGGGTCCGCTTGAGAATGGCTTTAACACGAAGAACTAACTCTTTAATGTTGAAGGGTTTACAGATGTAGTCGTCCGCTCCTGTTTCCCAGCCGAGAATTTTATCTTCATCTTCGGATTTTGCAGTTAAGAACACAACTGGCACTTCCTTTAATTTACTATCAGCTCGAATCATACGGCAGATCTGGATCCCATCTATTCCAGGCATCATTATATCGAGAATAAATAAATCGGGCTGAAAGTCCCTTCCAATACCAAGTATCAATGTGGGATCGTTGATGGCTTTGACATTAAGCCCTTCAGCACCAAGGTGATAGCAGATCAATTCTGTCACATCTTCCTCATCATCAAGCACCAGAATTCTACTATTGTTGTAGTTCATGATTCAACTCCCAATATATACCAGTAGGCTAAAAATCAGGAAAGGATGTGTGGCAATAAAATTAACTGATTACTTCAGTTTGCCCGCTTCCAGTAAAACCATGAGGATGCTAATGTCTGAAGGATTTACACCGCTTATCCGCTTTGCTTGGCCCAATGTAATTGGTTGAATGGAATTTAGTTTTGCCGCACTTTCATTCCGTAGTCCTCTAACCTTCTCGTAATCAAATGGGGTTGGTAACTTAATTTTATCTACAGAAGCCATGCGCTCCACCAGCCGAAGTTCTCTTTCGAGATAGCCCTTATATCGAAGCCGGTAGAGTACTTCTGATTGAATCTCGGGTGTCTCGCTTAAAAACTCTTTTGGAAAATCAATATCCGTTTCATTTCTGCGTATAGCTTCTGCAAAAGTGCCGCCTTTGGTCTTTTGACCTTCGAGGTTTTGTGACCAATTATCAATCGAAGAAATTTTGCAATCTATTTTAGCCCAACGAGTAGAAGATAAAAGATTAGAATCTTTTGCTTTCTTTGACAGCCGAATCTCTGCGCTACCATGATTCAATAGAAGTCTGTGCTCTGCACGGCTTGTAAACATTCGATACGGCTCAGATGTGCCTTTTGTAACAAGGTCATCTATCAATACTCCTATGTACGACTCATGCCGTTCGAGTATAAGTGCTTCTTCTCCCCTACTCTTTTTAACCGCATTTACGCCTGCTAGTAATCCTTGGCCGGCGGCCTCTTCATATCCGGAGGTCCCGTTGATTTGACCGGCAAAGAATAAATTTTCTACGAGTTTAGATTCTAAAGATGGATAAAGTTGAGTTGGGGGAGCAAAATCATATTCGACGGCATATGCGGGTCTTAACAGTTGCGCGTTTTCCAATCCTTGTATGGTTTCCAGCATTTCCTCTTGGATTGTAAACGGCAGACTGGTTGAAAGGCCATTAATATAGAACTCATTGGTGTTTCTACCTTCGGGTTCAAGAAATAGCCTATGACGATCTCTGTCGCAAAATCTGACAATTTTATCCTCAATACTTGGACAATACCTTGGGCCAGTTCCCTCGATAGCACCGGAATACATAGCTGATTGATGCAGGTTATCCCTTATTAAGTCGTGCGTTTTTTCAGATGTATAGGTGATCCAACATGATATTTGGTCTTTTCCTGGCTTCCAACCGAGTTTGGTTTCACCAGGATGTTCCACGTGGAACATATCCGATTCGTCACGAGTATCGTAAAATCCAAACAAAGTTGGTTCAGGATCACCAGGTTGTTCCTCTAATACTGAAAAATCAATGGATCTACCAAGTATTCTGGGGGGAGTGCCCGTTTTTAAGCGCTCTAACTCAATACCTGCTTGAATAAAGCTATCTGAAAGAGATTCAGCGCTGAAGTCGCCCATTCGGCCACCTTTATTGGTTTTCTTGCCCACATGCATAAGCCCTCGAAGAAAAGTTCCTGTAGTGACAACTACACTGTGAGCAAAAAATTCTATTCCAAGGTTGGTATTACAGCCAATAACACGATCACCTTTAAAAATGAGTCCTGTAACGGTAGCCTGGAATAGGGTGAGGTTTTGTTGATGTTCTATCGTGTGCTTTAATCTAAATTGGTAAGCTTTCTTATCGGATTGAACTCTTGGTGCCTGAACTGAAACGCCTTTAGATGAATTGAGTAGTCGAAATTGAATTCCTGTAGTATCAGCATTAACACCCATCTCACCACCCAAAGCGTCGATTTCTCTGACAATGTGACCTTTGGCTTGGCCACCAATAGCTGGATTACAACTCATGGCTCCAATGGTATCGATGTTACCGCTGAGGAGTAGGGTAGAGGATCCCATTCTTGCGGCCGCCAGTCCGGCTTCAACACCGGCATGACCGGCTCCACAAACAATGACATCAAAAGGCTTCTTATTACTGATAATCATTTACTTCCCAATACAAAAGCTCGCAAAAAGTTTATCTAAGATGCGTTCATTATCGATTCGGCCAACTATTGCTTCAAGATTCGTCATTGCTTCTCTCAAATGATTTGCAACCAGTTCTGCTGGTTCTTCTATTCGGAGCAAATTTGAGGCGGTCTTTAGTTCGTATTTTGCCGTTTCAAGGGCTGCGTGGTGACGAGCACCCACTGCAACTACATCTCCCTGGCTTGAAATCTTTGGTTCACCTAACAGGTCTGCAATTGATCTACGGAGATTGTCGATACCGGTTTGTTCTGTGGCTGATACGCTCACGCTTCTGAAGGATTCAAATTGCTTGTTCTGATTATTGTTCTCGGGCAAATCAGATTTGTTCTTAATAACGATCGTTTTACCCGGTATCAAAAGGTTGAATACGTCAGTGTCGAAGGAGGGTGGGGGAGCAGAAGAATCGATTGTAAGCAATATGATGTCACTTAAAGCAATCTGTTCCAACGTTTTATGAATGCCTTCTTGTTCGATTGTGTCATCGGTTTCATGGATGCCTGCTGTATCTATTATATTGATACGATAGGGCTCCACGAAAAACGACGCCTCAATATAATCACGAGTTGTTCCGGGACGATCACTAACAATGGCTCTTGATTCTCCCAATAAACAATTCATCAAGCTACTCTTACCCGCATTGGGTTCTCCAATGATGATGGCCTTAACTCCTTCTCTTAAATAGATCCCAGTTTGGGCTGTTTCAGATAGGGATTTAATTTGATCGGTCAGACCTTCGATTTTCTGTCTGGGAGCATTTTCTTCTTCAGCGGGTAGGTCTTCTTCCGGGAAATCAATATAGGCTTCGATTTCTGCTACAATTTGAAGAAGTTCTTCGACCAAATTGTTGATTCGTCTGCTTAAGCTTCCTTGTAACTGATTTGATGCTGCTTTAAATGACAATTCAGTTCTTGCCTTGATAAGATCTATCACCGCTTCTGCCTGGCTGAGGTCGAGCTTACCATTCATGAATGCGGTTTGCGTAAATTCCCCTGGCAGTGCATGTCTGCATCCACGCGTAACTAAGTCTTCTAGAACACGTTGGAGTATATACGGATTGCCGTGACATGAGATCTCAAGCATAGGATCTCCCGTGTATGATGCATTCTTTTCGAAATAAGAATAAACAACCTGATCTAGAAAGTTTCCCTCTAAATCAATGTAATTTGCGTAGTAGGCGTGTCTTGGGGTAGGGGACTCCTCTCCAAATATGGAATGAATAAGATCCGTACATAAGGAACCACTGCAGCGAATTACCCCTAAAGCGGATTCACCGTGTGGTGTTGATAAGGCTGTATAAGTGTCCTGTGGCTCCATTGAATGAAGGAAAACTATCCTTCATCCCCGTCCTCTTCCGTGGACGCAATCACTTTTCCTACACTTGGATTAACTTTTTCCATTATCGCAGCCTTTATTTCTACCTGCTGATCAAGGTTTTCCATGAGGTGTTGCTTTGCAGCTTCACGTCCTTGACCGATAAGGTCACCTTTGTAGGAAATCCACGCACCTTTCTTGTCCAATATACCGTGTTCAACTCCAAGATCGATTAAAGATCCCGTTTTGGAGATTCCTTCGTTATACATAATATCGAACTCACATTCGGTAAATGGGGGTGCTACTTTGTTCTTAACAACCTTCACGCGTGTTCTGTTCCCCATCACTTTGCCTGAGGGGTCCTTTATCTGACCAATTCGACGTATGTCCATGCGAACAGAAGCAAAAAACTTCAAAGCACGGCCACCTGGAGTTGTTTCTGGACTCCCGAACATCACACCAATCTTTTCGCGGATTTGGTTGGTGAACATACAAACGCACTTACTTTTATTAATGGCTCCGGCCAAGCGTCGCATTGCCTGACTCATCATTCTGGCCTGTAATCCGACTGTTGTGTCACCCATTTGACCATCCAGTTCTGTTCTGGATACCAAAGCGGCAACGGAATCGAGAACGACTACGTCAACTGCCCCGGATCGTATGAGGGTCTCGGTGATGTTCAGGGCGTCTTCTCCGCTTTCAGGTTGAGAAATCATTAGTTCGCTGAGATCTACTCCAAGAACACGGGCATATTTTGGGTCTAGAGCATGTTCAACGTCAATAAAGGCAGCGGTTCCACCGTTTTTCTGTGCTTCAGCAATTAAACCAAGGCAAAGAGTTGTCTTACCTGATGATTCCGGTCCGTAAATTTCACAGATACGTCCGCGAGGTATTCCCCCTATACCGAGAGCAAGGTCGATAGCGACCGATCCTGTAGAAATACAGGATACATTGAGCTTGGGAGATTCACCCAGACGCATAATGGCGTTTTCGCCAAATTGCTTGTTGATTGCTGATATCGCGAGATCGAGGTTCTGTTTACGATCATCGCCGAAGTTTGTTTTTGGTTTTGCTGCTTTTGCCATAATATTTGACGAGAAAAAGGGTTGTCTTAATAGGAATTTCCACCGTCATTTCATGGAGATTCTTTGATTTCTGAGGAATTAAACGATTAGTGAACATAGTTTCACTGGATGTCCACAATTATTTTTCGAGCCCCAGAATTTTGCAATGATTGACCAACAAGATCAGGAAATTACTCTTCAAAAAATAAAGGATGCGGTTCAGGCTTTTGCGTCTGAGCGTGATTGGGAGCAATTTCATACCCCGAAGAATCTTTCTATGGCGATTGCTGCCGAAGCGGCTGAATTAATGGAGCATTTTTTGTGGCATGACGGGCAACAATCATTCGAGGCACTTGATAATCCGAAAAAGCACCAGGAAATTGCGGAAGAGCTCGCAGATATCATCATCTATGCTCTCGAATTCGCGAATATCACCAAGTTGGATGTCGCTACCATCATTCAGGCAAAAATGAAGGCCAATGCCGAAAAATACCCGGTTGAGAAAGCCAAGGGCAGGGCGGACAAGTATACTGAGCTTTAGGAGAGTTTTAAAAATGCCTACCGATTTGGCTGGTTAGCTTTTGTTAGGATCTACGTAAATTCTTACCTTTGCTGATTTCTTTCCAAGAATCTCTTGAGCACGCTTAAGTGCTTTGGCGGTTGAGAGATTTGGATTTGAAGGAGTATCCATGAAGAAATTTCTTCGACCAACCGCGGCCAGGATGCCGGAGCCTTTAAAGACTTTATAGACATCCCTTCTGGCTCCGCTCACGATCAATCGGCGACCACGTTCACGAATATAAAGAATTAGTTCCTCCAAAGCCATCATGGTGGTGGCATCCAAATGGTGCGCATTCCGCATCTTCAGAATGATCACCTTCAGATTGGGCTCCTCGCTCACGATGCGAATTTGATCCCGAAACAGTTCTGCCGCACCGAAGAATAATTCTCCTTCCACGTGAACGATCGATATATGTTCATCTGCTCGGTCCTGCTTTTTCTTCAGCTCGGTCAGATCTCCCTGCTCATTGAAGGTGTATTCGATTAATTCTGGCGTGCTCGCCTTCCTTAGAAACAGCACAATCGAAGTCCCTGTCCCCAAGTAGATCGCAAAGTCCAATTTGAAAAGCAGCCCAGCAATTAAGGTCAGATAAAACACAATGGCATCCGTGGTCGTCGATTTGGAAACAATACGGATCTGATGCCGATTGATGAGGGAGATACCCACTCCGATAACAACTACAGCCAATGCGGCCCGAGGAATGTACCCAATAAAGGGTCCCAGAGTGAGCACTCCAGTCAGGCACAGCAACCCGGCAAAGATGTGCGACATCGCAGTCCGGCTTCCACTGGTGAAATTAAGTACCGATCTCGTGAGAGATCCCGACGCTGGCATTCCGGATACAAAGGCACTTGCCAAGTTGGCCGCCCCCATACCAAGCATCTCCTGATTGCCGTTGATGCGTGCGCCCGTTCGAGCTGCTAGAGATTTTCCAATGGAGGAGCCTTCTAGGATTGCCAGGAAAGCAATAGCCAGAGCTCCTGGAGCCAATTGATTGATCAGTCCAAAATCCGGGATAGGCAAACTTGCAGGCAACATACCCAATGGCACTTCATCCAACATCACTAGCTCGTATCCATTGCGGTTGAAGATAATCCCAACCAGAGACATCACGACCAGAGTCAGCGCCACATTGGGTAACATAGGCAGCTTTTTGATTAGCCCAAAATAGAGCACAAAGGTCATGGCTCCAAGTCCAAGCGAAGGCCAGTGCACTTGATCGAGGGAGGAGAGCGTTCGTTCCAATACGGCAATAAACGTGCTGGCCCCTTGAATTTCAAATCCCATGACACTGTCCAATTGATTGGCAATGATTAGGATGGCTGCCGCGGAGATATAGCCCGTCACCACGCTGCGCGAAATATATTGGATCAGATTAGCAACACCAAGAATAGCCCCCAGGATCAAAAACAGCGCTACCAGCAAGAGAAGGGTGGGCATAGCAGCGAGCTTCTCCGACACCAGGACCATGCCACCGATAGTACTCATCAGCATAACGGATGTCGCATTGGTAGGCCCGAGTGCAATAAAGCGACTGCCTGAAAACAAAGGTCCGAAAATACTGGCTATGGCTGCACAATAAATACCGTATTGCACCGGCAGACCGCCGATTAAAGCGTAGGCCATCCCTTGTGGAAATGCGAGTAGAGCCACATTAAAACCTGCTCTCAGATCAGCCAAGCCAGTCTTTGGGGTGTACCCCTTTAACTCTTTGCGAATAGGAAACAGATCCAGGGCATTCCTCTTAAAGCTGTCCTTAACTGCGTTGCTGGCGACCCGCGCCCTTCTGGCTAATTTTGTTCGTTTGTGGCTTTGCATCCAATAGTACGAATTCAACTTCGACGGCTGAACTCGATGGCAGCATGTTTTTCAAAAGCCGCACTGTGAACCGCTAACTCTTGGAGAGCAATCTTCTAGGTATATAATATCAAGTACCGTAAAGTGCTAGGGAGTATTTGTGAATTCTGGAACGAGAGGATGAGATGAGATTTAGAGTCCAAAATCTAGCACAAGAACGAGGCGAAACGAGATTCCCCGATTTTGCAGTGCTGGGTTTTGGGCCAAAAGCCCGCTCATCATCGACGAGAGGAATTTGCAAATACTCCCTAGCTTTCCTCGCCGCCTATTTTTTGTTCAAACGACCGCTGCAAGAATTCCCAAAGTTGTTGCGAGAGTTTGGGGCCAAAACCATCGACTCCCTGAATATCCTCCACCGAAGCCTTTCGCAAACGGTCCAGGGAACGAAAGTGTTTCATAAGATCAGCTCGCCTGACCTTTCCGAGTCCTGGAAATTCGTCCAGGATGGATTCCTTAATTTTCTTGGAGCGGAGGTTGGCGTTAAAGGTATTGGCAAAACGGTGAGCCTCATCCCGGATGCGCTGCAGGAGTTTTATGCCAGGTGACTGTGGCATCAGGTTCATCGGCTTCCGCTCGTCTGGAAATATGATTGTTTCCCTTCGCTTCGCCAAACCGATCAACGGGGGAGGCTCGATGCCCAGAATCATGAACGCCTTGATGGCTGCTCCTACCTGGCCGGCTCCTCCATCGATTACAACCAGTTCCGGAAACGGTTTCTTCTCTTCGTGCAATCGGCGGTAGCGTCGACCGACGACTTCTTCCATGGCTCGGAAGTCATCATTCCCCACAAAGCTCTTTATTTTGAATCTTCGATACTGGTTGTTGGCGGGCTTGCCATCGACGAAGTGTACCATGGATGCCACTACGAACGTTCCCGAGATATGCGAAATATCGAAGCACTCCATGCGACGGGGTAGGGTAGGGAGTTCTAGAGCTTTCTTCAATTGCTTCATCCCGTACCCACTATCGGATACGATCACAGGTGCTCGTTTGAATCGCCGGTCTTTGGTAATGGTTTTTTCCAATGCAGCAACGACGTCCCTCAGCTCTGCAGCCTTTTCGTATTGCTGATTTTCTGCAGCCTTTTGCATGGCCTCCTTCAGTTCGCCCAACCATTCCTTCGCCTTGCCTTCTAGAAATTCGCAGGCTTCCTCCACGCGCTCCGCGTAACTCTCCGTTGTCACAAAGTTTGAGTGCCCGTAGATTTCTCCCCGTACATCGTCATAGAGGCGATAGTTTCCGTCCTCCTGTAGCTGCGGAGTGGTATCATTGAGGAGTATCCCGAACTTCAGTCGCATTTCCGCCAACGTCTTTCGTAGCAGACCGGAGTATGCAAATGGGCCAAAGTAGCGGGCCGTGTCATCGCGCTGATTTCGTACTAACTGGAACTTTGGGAACTTCGCCTTTCCATCCAGGCGGATGAGCAGGAAACGTTTATCGTCTATGAAATCGGTATTGTATTTGGGCCGCCACTGCTTGATCAGTTTCCCTTCAAGCAAGAGTGCCTCCGTCTCCGATTTCACCTGTAGCACCTCAAAGTCGTGAATCACTTTGACCAGGCTTCGGATCTTCGGATGGGTGATTCGTTTCCGGGATGCTTGAAAATAGGTCGAGACCCGCTTCTTAAGGTCCTTGGCTTTTCCTACATAAATAATCGTGCCCAAACGATCCTTCATCATGTACACACCCGGCTTGTGAGGTAATTGCCTTACCATCTCCTTTAACTTTGACTGGTCGGGTATCGCCATGGAGGAATAGTCGTTTCTCAATTCATAGGTTTCAAAGAGACCAGATGTGATGAAGAGCAAGGCGCGGGCTGAAAGCAAGTGCGGGAACGTAGTCTTCTACGCGACCAAGCGGATTTTAGTCTGGAACGAAGCTTATCGTGCATGTTGTCTCTAGCCTTCGAAAGTGCCTCTTTGAGGTACTATCTTCAACGATAGTATTCATTTCCAGCCAAGTCTCGACTAACCGCTGATTTTTTAAATAGGTATTGCCCGGACTTTTGAGGGCGCTTGAAACTATGATAAAATTTTCGAGATATTCTGACAATTCACAAGACCAGACCATCCATTGAAAACGGCACCTACTATTGATCTTATTACCATTGGAGATGAGCTTCTCCTTGGACTCACTCGAAATGGGCATCTTACCTATCTCGGTGAACAGCTGGCCTTTCGTGGAGCAGCTCCCAATCGCAATATCGTTTGCCGCGACGAAGCGGGCGAGATTCGGGCTAACTTTGAGCTCGCCTGGAGCGAGGCCGACATCGTCATCACGACCGGTGGTTTAGGTCCTACGTCAGATGACCGCACTCGCGATATCATCGCCGAAGTGCTGGAGCTGGAGCTTCTTTACAGTCAGGATGTTGAAGACGCGATCCGCGAGCGATTCCGCTCCTTCAGCAGCACCATGGGAGTCAATAACAAGAAGCAGGCTTACTATCCTGATGGGGCTGACATTATCATGAATGCCCAGGGCACCGCGCCCGGACTGTGGCTCGAGAAGGATGGAAAGCTTCTGATCATGTTGCCTGGGCCACCGCGCGAGCTGAACCCCATGTTTGAAAACCAAATCCTTCCGCGCTTGAGTGAAGAAGGCCGATTGGCAGATGCTGCTCAGATTATCTCCTTTCAAACTTCAGGAATAGGGGAGTCGTCCCTCGAACTCGAATTGGATCCGATTCTCAATCCCCATGAAGATATCAATGTAGCCTTTTGCGCTCATTACGGTACGGTCGATGTGCGACTCTCGTCCATCACAGGGGATTCGTCTTTAGATTTTGTCCGGGAGCTCGCTGAATCGTGTATCCAGAAATTAGAATCTCATTTTCTCACCCACGGCATCCGTGGAATCACCCCTGTCATCCTCGACCTGCTGCGTGACCGCCAAGAAACCATCGCGGTGGCAGAATCCTGCACAGGCGGATTACTGGGTGCTGCACTTACGGCTGTTCCAGGTTCTTCAGATGTGTTTCAGGGAGGGACGATTACTTATACCAACCAAGCCAAACACGAAATCCTCGGTGTAGCGCAATCCGATCTTGATCAATACGGTGCTGTCAGTGAACAGGTCGCCCGGGCCATGGCTGAAGGCGTTCGCGAAAAACTCCACAGCACCTGGGCGCTTTCCACGACTGGCATCGCAGGACCGGGAGGTGGAACTTCCGAAAAACCAGTTGGCACAGTCTTCGTTGGTATGGCTGGTCCGGATGGATCATTTGCCAAGCAATTGGACTTACGTGGCAACCGTGGTATTGTTCGCGAACGAACGGTTGGTGTTGCTCAAGATATTTTGCGTAGACGGTTATTGAAAATGGTGGGCAACTAATCCCTAGTTGGTTCTTCGTATCACTATGGCAGATTTCAACTTCACATTCATTTGCGGCGCCGATGACTTTTGGGTCACTCGGGAGGCGAAGGCTGTGTTCGAAGATGCCTCCAAAGATGTGGCCGATCCGGAGTTCGGATTGGAAATCGTCAATGGAGCTGCCGGCAATGTCTCCGAGGTTGAAGATGCGGTGAATCGCTTTGCCTCAGCCGTACAGACCTTGTCCTTGTTCGGTGACAAAAAAATAGTCTGGTTCAAAGACATTACCTTTCTGGCTGACTCGGTGACAGGAAGAGCCGAAGGCACCATTACCCAGGTGGAGCGCTTAAAGGATTTGCTCAGCACATTGGACCCTTCTGCCGTTACGGTGATCATGTCTGCCTCACCCATCGATCGTCGTCGGGCGTTTCAAAAATGGTGTGAGAAAAACTCGAATTATACTTTGGCTGACTCAGGCAAACCAGCCGAGCAGGAAGCCCATCTCCGAGAGCTCGTGCAAAAAGAAGCTCAGGCCCTGGGTATCGAAATCCCGTTCAATCTGGTCACCATCCTGTTGGGCAAACTCAACGGCAACGCACGCCTGGCCATGATAGAAGTTCGCAAGATTGCGACCAATATTGGTGAAACAGAGAAAAACGTTACCGAGGAGTTGCTCAACGAACTCGTGCCGAATTTTGGTGAAGGAGATTTCTTCGAGCCCGTGGAAGCCTTCTACTCGATGAACCTCGAGTGGACCCTGGAATCGCTGCGTCGCTATTTCTTCATAGCCAAAGATTCGCGCCCACTGCTCACCAGTCTGCAGAATCGCAATCGCTTGATGATCCAGATGAAGGCCCTGCTGATGTCGGGACAACTTCGTCAGGGACCCCGTGGCATTGACAAAAGTAGCCTTGAGCGAGCGGCCTCCATGCACACCCAGGCCTTCGCCGGTGAAAACGGAAAGTCTGCCTTCAATGTCTTTACTCAAAACCCCTGGTATCTAGGCCGTCTCGCTGCGCCCTTAGGCAAGCTATCGCTCAGGAACCTCGTCGACTTCCAAAAGGAATTTCTCCGTGGCTTCCGTGATATCCTGGCCCGCCCAACAGAGCAGCAGGAAGTGATGCGTGAGATGATGGTGCGCTGTCTGAGCCGGTGAGATTCTTGGTAAGTACTCTCATTTATTATCCGTTTCTGATCGATATCACAAAGAAAACCTATGCTTAGCTCATTTGCTACGCCTTGAACCTTTCTTGACAAAGTTTGCTCTAAGAAGATATCGAAGGTGAGCCTAGACAATTACAACGGCTTGGGTGTTAAGTGTTATTATGTCCATTTCTGAATCCTTAGAAACTGCACTAAACGATCAAATCGGTATCGAGTTTGAGTCGTCTTATAATTACCTGTCCATGGCAGCCTATTTTGAGGTGAACTCCTGGGATGGCTTTGCCAACTGGATGCACATGCAGAGCGATGAGGAGCGAGAGCATGCCATGAAGTTTTACCACTACCTGCTTGATCGGGGTCGCGACGTGGTTCTACCTGCGATTCAGGCACCGACGGTTGAGTTTGATTCGGTTCTGTCCGTTTTTGAAGCGAGCCTGAAACAGGAACAGCATGCAACTTCGACTATCAATCGGCTCTACAAGCTGGCACTGGAATCCGATGACTATGCCACGGTTTCTTTTCTGAAGTGGTTCATCGATGAGCAGGTTGAAGAAGAGAAAACCGTTTCTGGCATGATCGACAAGCTGAAGCGGGCTGGGGATAATCCTGAGACGCTCCTGCTGCTGGATCAGGTGGCCGCTGCTCGAAAGCCAGATAGCGGTAATTAAAAAGGATATCGGCTGTCTTTCGACCGCCGCTACATGGTAGCCGCAGTGGCGATACTTCGGATGTATGCATTTCTGGAATTGCCATTTGGAAATGAACGGGCTGCAATGCGCCGTTTTATAGAACTGCCATGATCCCCAATGTTTTAGCTGAACGGTACGCGTCTGCGGCCATTAAAGATATCTGGTCCGGAGAGGGCCGCATAGTTCTCGAACGCGAGCTATGGATTGCCGTGATGAAGGCGCAGGCAGACCTGGGTTTAGATATACCAGCCGAGGCGATTGCTGACTACGAAAGAGTTAAAGGTCAGGTCGACCTGCAGTCGATTGATGAACGCGAGCGTAAGTTGCTTCACGACGTGAAGAGCCGCATTGAAGAGTTCAACGACCTGGCCGGCCATGAGCACATTCACAAAGGCATGACCAGCCGTGACCTGACAGAGAACGTAGAGCAGCTTCAGGTCTATCGCTCCCTCGAAGTGTTACTGACCAAAGTGGCTTCCGCAGTCATCCGGCTAACCGGCAAGGCGGTTGAGTACAAGGACATTTTGATTTCTGGTCGCACGCACAACGTGGCCGCTCAGCCCACCACCTTTGGCAAGCGCTTGGCGATGTATGCCGAGGAGCTTTCTTTGGGCTTGGAACGACTCGAGTCTTTGGTAGCGAATTATCCGGTTCGGGGACTGAAGGGCGCGGTGGGCACCCAGCTTGATAGTTTGACGCTTTTCGAAGGCGATCAGGACAAAGTCGCCCAGCTGGAGCAAAAGGTAGTTAAACACCTGGGCATCAGCAAAGTGTTTACCAATGTGGGGCAGGTATATCCTCGTAGCCTCGACTTCGAAACCGTTTCTACCTTCTTCCAAATCAGTTCGGGCATGAGTGACTTCGCCAAACAGATCCGTTTGATGGCCGGTCATGAATTGGCCGGTGAAGGTTTCGCCAAAGGGCAGGTGGGTAGTTCCGCCATGCCGCACAAGATGAACAGTCGCAGCTGCGAGCGTATCAATGGATTCCATACAATTCTCAATGGCTACCTGAACATGACCGCCGGGCTGGCGGGCGACCAGTGGAACGAAGGGGATGTATCCTGTTCTGTGGTACGCCGCGTGGCATTACCCGATGCGGTCTACTGCCTCGATGGCCAGTTGGAGACTTTCCTCACCGTCCTCGGCAACATGGAGCCTTATCCTGAAGTCATCCGCCTCGAGAACGAGAAGTATTTTCCCTTCCTCGGTACCACCACCATCATGATGGAAGCAGTTAAGGCCGGGGCCGGTCGCGAGTCGGCTCACGAAGCGATCAAGGAACACGCGGTCGCAACCATTCGCGACATTCGTGCCGGATCCATCCAGACCAATGACCTGGTTACCCGTCTGACGAACGACGATCGTATTCCTTTGGATCAAACACAGCTCGATGCCATCTTCGAAGACGAATCTCGCCTTTCCGGCATGGCCAAACATCAAGTGAACGCATTGGCTGAAAGAGCTGAAGCGATCGGGCAGCAGTATCCGGAAGCAAAAGACTATCAGCCTGGACGAATTTTATAGTCCATTCCCATATTAGGGAAAATGATTGTGTGAGTGAGAACATGAAAGATTGGGAACACATGGATCTCGCGATCCACTTTACGAGGAAGAGGTTGTCAAAGGTCAGAATCTCCTATTTGGAGAAGCGAAAGCGACAATAGCATTCCCCGGTGTTTGCAAAGAGCCAAAGTTCATTCGCTTCCAGGTACTGGATGTTTTCTGAAAGCGGACTACTTGTTGCTTAAGAAGGGGTAACAAGGCTGCTACTGGGGAATTCCACCCAGTAAATCCTTTACAGTAATTCTTGTTTTTGGTTTTTGAGCCTCCTTTCATTGACCCGGTGGCAAATCAAAATGTGGATCCCGCCACATCAAACACCATCGATCTGGTTCTGGATGATATTGATACCCTTTTGGATGACATGGAAATTACAGTCAGGACGGCCCATCCCGAATTGATAGGAGAACTGGTGGTGACAGGTATGGGTGCCAACCGGAAGATTTCTTACAAAACTTCCAGTCTCCTTTCAGGTTTTGCCTCGATTTCCGTGGAGGTATTCGATGGCAAGGACACCCGGTCCACCTCCATTCCGATCTTAATTGGTAGTGAGATGACACCCTTCGAAGGTTTCCTGGCCGCTCATTTTGGTGAAGAAGAGTTGGACAACGCTAAACTAACATCTCCTATCCTCGACCCGGACAAGGACGGTATTCTTACGGTCATTTAGTTTCTCCTTGGGACGAATCCCACTGAATTTAACAAGTCTTCTGAAGCTATGAAAGTTGCCTTCGATTCGGATGGCGGCCAGTGCAAGCTCACCTTGGATTTCAAGAAACGTCTGGATGATTCCAACGTCCAAGGCCATATATGGACAAGCCAGAACCTGAAGGACTGGGAACGGATGGATGGTGGGAATCCTATCTATGAGGAATCTGGACAACAGGGTCAAAATCCACTTTACGAAGATACTACTGCTACCATCGCATTCCCAGATGTTTGTGAGGAACCTCACTTCATTCGTTATCAGGTTTTGGATGTGTTCTGAAACGGTGGATTTCCAGGCAGATCGCTTTATTTTCCAGTAGCGCGTCTAAAAGATTGCCAAGGTTGAATCGGAAAATCTACTTTCCTCGCTTTAATCTTTGAAATAGCCAATGTCTGAACTAACTGGAAATTGTCTGGTGGCCCAATCGGGAGGCCCCACAGCCGTGATCAATGCGAGTGTTGCAGGAGTTGTAAATGAAGCTCTCAACTACGAATGTATCGAGGAGATCTATGGAGGTCTGAATGGGATTTTGGGGATTCTCAATGAGGATTTGATAGATCTAGCCGGAGAATCGCAGCAAGCCATCCGTGGCCTGCAACATACTCCGGGAGCAGCATTGGGGACTTGCCGCTACAAGCTGAAAAAAGATTCAGATTATGAGCGCGTGCTTCAAGTATTTGAGGCCCACAATATTCGCTACTTCTTTTACGCGGGTGGAAATGATTCCCAAGATACCGCTAACAAGATTTCCAAGCTGGCCAAGGAAAAGGGTTATGAGCTTCGTGTGATTGGCATTCCAAAGACCATCGACAACGACCTCGTAGCGACGGATCACTGCCCAGGTTACGGTAGTGTGATTAAGCATATTTCTACTACGGTTCGCGAAATGGCCTGCGATCATGAGGCGATGGGACAAGGTGATCTCGTTTCCATCCTCGAAGTCATGGGACGCAATGCAGGCTGGATAGCCGCGGGTGCTGCCTTGGCAAAACGCCGCGACAAACCCAATGATCCGCCACATTTGATCTACCTTCCAGAGGTGCCTTTCAGTGCGGAGAAATTTCTAAGCGATGTGCGTCGCACTCTTTCCAAGGAGCGTTACTGCATGATCGTCGTGGGTGAAGGTCTGGTAGATGCTGCCGGCAACTACGTCCACGCAAGCTCATCTGCTACCGATGCGTTTGGCCATAGCCAGCTCGGTGGAGCAGGGGACTATTTGCGCGATCTGGTTGAATCCAATTTAGGAATCAAAGCTCGCACTGCGAAATTTGGTATTAGCCAACGCACGGCTGCAACACACGCTTCTAAAACAGACAGTGACGAAGCGTTTCTCGCTGGAGAAGCCGCGGTTAAAGCAGCCATCGATGGAGTAACCGACAAGATGGTGACTCTCATCCGTGGTGAAGCTGATCAGTATGTTTGTGAAACAGGTCTAACTGATCTCGAGGAAGTTGCCAACGGTGTGAAAACCTTGCCAGGTGACTGGATCAACGAAGATGGCACCAGCATGAGCTTCCAATTTGTGAAGTACGCGCTTCCACTCATTCAAGGTGAGATCGATGTGCCGTTCGAAAATGGGCTGCCTAAATTTGCTGCGCTCGGAAAGACGCGTATCTTCCGCTTACTCGAGCCGTTCCAAAGCGAATAGCACTTAGGGCTTCGTCGTTCAGCTAGTTTATTCGTTCAGATCCTGGTTCAAACTCCAAGGGATCAAGGCACCGCTGCGGTCAACAAATTTGCCAGTGTGGTCCATGGTCGAATTTGCGAACACTTCCCGCATCAGCCGGACTGAATCCTCGATTTCATAGGGAGCGTCTTCGCCACCCATGTCCGTTTTTGTGTGGCCCGGGCGCAAGCAGACGTAAGGGATCTTCCTTTCCTTTAGGTCTGTCGCCAGAATGACGGCTGCTGCGTGGGCTGCTGCCTTCGTTGTGCGATACAAATAGTAGCCGCCTCCTTCGTAGGTTTCCAGACAGCCTTGTTGGCTCCCGATGACCGAAGCGACGGGATTCTTTGAGGCAGCCAGGTTTTCGATCAAAGCAATAGTCAAAAGAACCGGTGCCATCACATTCACTTTAAACGCATCCATCCATCGATCTTCTTCAATGCCAGAAAACCCCTCTGACTTTGAAACATCGTTTACCCCGGCATTATTGATTAGCAAGTCGACGGGTTCCTGGTGGATGGATCTGGCAAATGCTTCAATGGCTCCTGGGTCTACGAGATCCAAAGGGCATACCGATACCTCAAGTTTTTGGAGCTCTTCGGCTGCATCGGGCTTCCGGCAGCACGCAAAGACTTTCCATCCTTCAGCTTGGTATTGCCGGGCAAATTCCAACCCCAGTCCTCGATTGGCCCCGGTAATGACTACGGTAGGCATAGGAAGTTGGCCTAAACTTTATAATAGTGTTCCCAGCCTTTTCTTACAGGAGGACCTTCCAATAGCTGGTTACCTATTTTGCTGTTTTTGAACCGCTTTTTCTTCGTGTCGAATTGCAAGCTTCCACCTAGGTGCTGTGCAATTACGCCTAGGAGAAATACCTGTGTTAGCGGCGCAGATATATGGAAAGGCGAACGGGACTTTTCTTTTCCCATACAGGCCAAAGCAAAATTCTTAAAGTGATCGGAATTCTTCAATGGGAACTTGGGCAAGCTCGGAGCCATGTCACGATATTTGTCTTCGGGGATGATGCGCAGCACATCGCTGTGGGTTCCCCCAAGGAAGTTGAGGTCCTTGCTATAAATGAATTTTCCATTTCGGGCGACCTTTGGATTAGGTCCCATTTCCTTGGGCGCATCAGGAATGTTTTCAACCCCATCGTACCACCACACTTTAACTGGTGGCATTTTGGCGCGCTTCGCAAAATCAAAACGAATGGTCGATGCCTGAGGGAAGATGTAGTCGTTGGGACCATCCCTTTTCTCGGCTTCGATCGTGTGTGGAAGGCCAAGCTTTAGGAAGCGATGGCAAGTATCCAGAATATGGGGACCCCAATCACCGAAAGCTCCATTTCCGTAATTAAACCAGCTGCGCCAGTTTCCGGGGTGTAGCTTTTCATTAAAGGGTTTTTCCGGGCGGGTCATGTTCCATAGATCCCAGTCGATGGTGTCGGGAGCATCCTGAGCTTCGTAACCCTTGATTTCCCAGCCATGCCAGCGGCGAGGACTGTTCATATAGGCAACGACGCGATCCACATCCTTTATGATTCCTGCTTCATACCAGGCTTTGAACTGGAAGTAATTGCCGCCGGAATGTCCTTGGTTTCCCATCTGGGTCACCAAGCCGGTCTTCTTTTCCATGGCCATGAGGATTTCGCATTCCTCAAAGGTGTGAGCGAGGGGCTTTTCCACGTAGACGTGTTTGCCACGCTCCATGGCATGCATGGTGATCGGGAAGTGTGCGTGGTCAGGTACTACAACGGCCACGGCATCAAAGTTATCACCCTCTTTATCGAAGAGTTCACGGTAATCTTGGTAGGCGGGTGGGCGAGGAAACTTCTGGCGCATTTCTGCCGTCCAGTCTGAACCGATGTCGATATCGCAAATGGCGACGATATTTACGATGCCGGTCGCGTCTAAAGAGTCCATAACCTGGCGACCACGACCACCGATTCCGATCACGGCCATGTTCAGTTTTTCACTCGGGGCGACGCCTTTCGATTTCGATTCCTTCGATTGGGCCACTGTCAGGTTGGGCAGGAACATCATGGAGGATGCGGCTGCTGAGGAAGCGATGAAGGAACGACGGTTTAACTGATTGTAGATTTTAGACATGGGTAATGGGTGGTAAAATAATTCTGAGTGAAATGGTTTTTAAAGTTCGCGTATCTTGATGCTGCGGTAACTGACCTTGTCATTGTGGTCTTGAAGGGAAATGCCTCCTGAATCGTGGAGGCCAAATCCTTCCTTGTCGGCATACTTACTGCGGGCGACCAAGGCATGGAAAATGTTACTGCCACGTTCGTAGGAAACGACTTTGAAGCCATTGAGCCAGTGTTCCACTTGGCCGTTGGGTTGGACAATAACCCTGCCATGGTTCCAGCTGCCTATGTTTACGGGGACGTTTCGTGTGGAAACTTCGCGGTAGGCAGGAATCAAGTCATACAGGGAAGCACAGGTGCGATTGCCTACCACTCCTTGCTTGGCATCTGGATGCACTTTGTCATCGAGCACTTGATATTCCAGGCCGAGTGCAGCTTTACCCGGCTCGGTGACAAAATATTTCACACCGCTGTTGGCTCCCTTGGTCATGAGGAATTCGAAATCCAACTCAAATGCGCCATACTTTTTGGTCGTTACAATATCGCCTCCAAGTTTTTCCTGACCTTCTGGCGTTGGTAGAACAGTGAGTGTTCCGTCTTTGATTTCCCATCCTTTTTCAGGGGCTTTATCGGAGGCTACATTGCGCCACCCATTGAAGTTCTTGCCATTCCAAAGGAGCTCCCAACCTTGTCGTCTTTCATCTCGAGTCATGTTGTTGGGGATAATATTTCGGATGTATAGGCCTTGGTTTTCGGTAGGGCCTTTGACGTCTTCATTTATTCTTATGTTACGCCACGAAACTTCCTTTCCTATAATGTCTTCATTTTTTCCAACGCCATGAACTTGCAGGGCGATAAAGCCATTGGGTGTAAGGTCATCAATCAGGTGAGATACGGGACTTCCATTTAACCATGTGCGAATAGAGTTCCCAATACACTCTATCCGTACTTCATTCCAATCGTTCTGTTTATAAAGTAATTTAGCCTCTGGATTGAGATCAACGGGGTAGAGCCAGCCACGACGAGCCTCATCATAGATTCCACCTGTCCAACGCCTTTCAGCTGTATCAAGCTCGTACTGATACCCGTGCACACGGCCTTCCCTGTATTCAGGAAAGCTCTGGCTGCGGAACTGAATTCCCGAATTCAACCCATTGTCTACTTTCACTTCCAGGATTAAAAGAAAATCGCCGTAGCTCTTATCTGTGGTGAGAAAGGTGTTTGGCGATTTCGGCACAGATTTTCCAACAATCGCTCCATCTTCGATGCGGTATTCGGCGTATCCGTTTTTCTTGGTCCAGCCATCCAACGACTTTCCGTCGAACAGGCTGACCCACTCTGACCTCGCGGTTATCGCGCTCAGGCTGAGCAGTAAAAGGGTGATGATGGAAGTGGGTCTTATATATTTTAGTTTCATTGTCCTATAAATGTGGAGTCGCGGTGTTTGGAAGTTGTTCCTCGCCTTTAATTTCTAACACGTGTGTGAAATGGGCAAACAGTATCTGTCCTGGGATTTATTTTATAAAGGGTAAAACATCACCAAAAGGCGTTTGAACGGAAGGATGCGAAGATCACATACTAAGCTTATGAGTGATGGCAATCTAGAAACAGTCTGGATAGTTGTTCAGAAAATGACTTTTTGGGGACCTATTCATCGAAATTCCGTAAGCTAAATGCGAAAACTTCTTCATGAAAGATTGTAGGTTTCGGGTTTTCTGGCCCAATCTACTTTCTTAGGAGTTATTATCTTTTGATTGATGCCTGCTAATTCTCATTCTTCGCTAAAGGCAAGTTCCATGCAAACAGCCATGTTGGTTGCAGGCATTCGTGAAACGCCGCTGCCCTTGTATGTACAGCAACTGACTTGGAGTTTCAATGAATCCATAGACGTGAGCCTGTTCAAGAAAGCCTGGTCGACGGTTTTCAGCAGACACGATACCTTTCGACATCAATTTAAGGTTTCCGCGAGCGGACAGATGGAAGTTTCGGTCGGCAAGCAGTTGAGAGTGCATATTCGACATCTGGATTTGAGCGCTAAGGCAGGAAAAGAACGCTCCTCCTACTTGCAATCGTTCAAGCGAGATGACTTTCGTCGAGGATTTGCGGGCTTGAAGTATCTTTGCCGTTTAACGCTTCTTCAATTAGGTCCCTCCAGATTTCAATTGGTATGGACTTCGCATCACAGTCTTTTCGACGGGCGGGCGCGTTTGATACTCATTCAGGAATTTCAAGAGTGCTACCGTGCATTAAAAGAAGGAGTGCGTCCCAACTTATCTAAGGCAGGGTTGTATGCGGATCATCTTCGCTGGATTGAGAAAAAGTCATTTTCTCAATCAAAGACCTTCTGGAGCAAATACCTTGATGGGTTGACGGAGGCTACTCCACTGGATTTGGGAACTATTGAGAAACCGAAATCTCAATCCTGTTCAATTAAGGGAACTACCAGTGCACTTTCAAAGGACTTGTCAGCGCAGGTAAAACGTTGGTCTGCGAAGTCCGGATATTCGCTCAACCTTTTGTTTCAAGCGGCATGGGCGATCTATCTTTGGCGAACGACGGGAAAGCAGGTAGTTGCTTTTGGAGGAACTCGAGCCTGTCGGAAGTCTTCCATTCCTGGTGCTGAAAGTACGGTAGGCATATTCGTGAACACCATTCCAGTTTGTGTACGCTTTGATCGCATCAAAACGGTTAGAGACCTCCTGGCTTCACTCAAGAGTGGCTGGCTAGACATGGGGCCACACGAGCATTCACCAGCTGAGTTAATTAAGGAAGCGATTTCTTTGCCTGATCGAGAGCCTCTTTTTAATAGCCTTATTGGTTTCGAGAAATACCATTTGGAGCATTTAGTAGTATCACCCGAGGGAAAGCCTTATCGCTTCGAGCTACATGGGTTAACGGACCTTCCTTTGGTGATTCAAGCCTACGACGGCAAGCAAATCGATCTCACTGCCAGCTATGATTCAGCCCGGTTTTCGACGTCTGCTATTTCAACGATTTTAACGAGTCTACAAACGATTTCCTCTCAGTTGATTGGATCACACTGTGCACGACTTTCGACCTTGTCGTTAGTTAACAAGCGGCAATCCAACATTATCATACGGCACTCGCAGGGCAAAGCCCAAAGCTGGAGTGGCCTTTCTGTTCAGGCCCGTTTTGCTGAGATCGCTCAACGTTATCCAGACCAGATCGCCCTATGCCAGGGGACAGAGAAGCTTAGCTACCGAGAGCTTGATCAATACTCCAATCAATGGGCTCGCTTCCTAAAGAAACAAGGGGTTGCTCCTGGATCTTCCGTTGGCTTGTTCTTCGAACGAGAGCCAAAGTTGCTGGTTGTGATATTGGCTGTATTGAAAGCGGGTGCCTCCTACGTACCCTTCGATGTAGAATATCCAAAGGATCGATTGAAGTGGATGCTTTCGGATGTGAAACCTGAGCTGCTCCTTTCCAGTGTGAGTTTGTCTACCGAGATGAAGCAGTTGGGTTTAAACGCGCTATTTTATGAAGAGCTGGAAGGGCGGGTGGCCAGGTATTCTAAACAACCGCCCTCCGTCTTTGTAGATGAAGATTCAGCTGCATACACGATGTATACTTCTGGCTCTACGGGAAATCCCAAGGGAGTCGTCATTCCTCACCGTGGGATCACACGCCTTGTGATCGATACAGATTATGTGCGTCTAAATGACCGCACCTGCACGCTACAAATGGCTCCCGTATCTTTTGATGCTTCCACTTTTGAGATATGGGCACCGCTACTAAATGGAGGCACCTGTGTGCTGTATCCTGGTCGCATGCCCGACATCGAGGTTCTCAAATCGCAAATAGCTGTTCATGGAATCAATACCTTATGGCTCACCGCCTCCTTGTTTAACTTCATTGTAGATTCCGATTCGAAATCACTTCAAGGAATTCGCCAGTTACTCGTCGGAGGAGAAGCCTTGTCGCCTGTTCATATTGGAAAGGCCTATCGAGCCTTGTCCAGAATCCAGATAATCAATGGATATGGGCCGACAGAAAATACCACTTTCTCATGTTGTTACCGAATCCCCAAAGATTTTTCCGCAAGGAAGCAGGTCCCTCTCGGATCGGCTATTGCAGGTTCGTCGGCCTACGTTCTGGACGCTAGCCAGCAACTTGCCCCAATCGGCGTTCCTGGCGAGCTTTACGTCGGTGGGAGAGGAGTTGCGCTTGGCTATTTTAACCGGAAAAAACTGACTGCGTCCCGCTTTCTTCCTGATCCATTTGCCAGTTCAGAGGAAAGCCTCATGTATGCAACCGGTGACAAAGTGCTGCTTAACGAAGCAGGTAATTTTGAGTTCCTCGGCCGCCAGGATGATCAAGTAAAAATTCGAGGGCATCGAATTGAGCCTGGGGAAATTCAGGCTCAGTTGGTGAACTGCCCAAAGGTTAAGGCAGCTTTTGTAAAAGCAGAGACTGTTAGGAATGCAACGATGCTATTCGCATTTGTTGTTTTCAAAAGGCAGGACACACAAAACATATCTGTCACAAAGTCCTGGCTGAAGGATCATGTACCCGAATACATGGTACCCGGTGAATTCGTAGAGAAATCATCCCTGCCGCTTACCGCGAATGGCAAGGTCAATGCCTCAGCATTAACGATTCCTGAACGCAGCGCTTTCCCCAAGCCTATCATAGGCACAGGCAAGCTATCGCCCACGCAGAAAATCTTGCGACAGTTTTGGATAAAGATTCTCGGGATTGCGCCGACTAGTATTCGCGAGTCTTTTCTAAACTCCGGCGGACACTCCATGTCAGCAATCAACTTCATCTTCAACATACGCAGTCGATTCAATATCGAGTTGCCGTTTTGTGTATTTGAAGAGCACGACAGCATTGAACAGTTGGCTAAGTGGATCGATGAGAAATCGATGCCCAACTCCACAAGGAAACTTCAGCACTTCAAGATAAAGCCGGTCAAGGTAACGGCTAGGAATGAATTAAGCCCAAAGTGGAGCGCCGGTTACGAAAAAATGATTCTCAAGCCAACGAACGCCATGTCCATTACGCGCGGATTTGTTCTGGAGGGCTCACTCAACAGGCGTTGTTTGCAACAAGCCATCAATCATCTTATAGGTATCCATGAGCGACTTCGGACCAAGGCGACTCAAGAAAACAAAAAGCTTTATG
>CALJGU010000171.1 GCA_938075565.1 uncultured Opitutales bacterium
TATCTGGATCATGAGCTGTGCGAAGATTTATAAATTGAACCAATGAAAATATTAGTAATCCCCCAAAGACACTTACTGCCAAAACCATTTTGTAAGACTTCATACTCCAATATATCTTTTGTCCCCTATTTTCCTGTTAGGATTTTCTCGAGATACTAGGGTCAATTTTAATGATTCTGCCATTTCCGAATTCAAGATTTAGAGGACAATCTGGAACATGCTCAAGGACATCCATGTAATGGTTCCAAAGTTGATGCGGTGTAAAATAGTACCGGAATGCTCCAAACAAAATTTCTAATCTTATCCATCATTTTCATTTCTGTAAGGCTATTCAAATACAGTTTGGAACTTTGAGGCCATATAGTTTTCATGGGACACAATTTCTGAATCGACACATGAATTCTTTTTCAGAATCACAATCGGGGTATGACAGGCATTTTTCCAAACTTTCGCCATAATCTTTCCGAGTGTTGCAGTAGGGAATGGATAAAACCCGACACCAATGACTTTCTCAATAGTTAGTTTATCGCCAAAGACTGAAAACTTCTTAAACTCCTCAAGAGTGAAACCTCGTACATGAGGCCCAAATACTCTTATAGAGCTAGGTTGAACTCCCCAGAGAAGCATGAGCCGATTGTGAAAGCTTGCTAGATTTGGAACTGAAAAAATTAGTAAGCCTCCTGGCTTTAGAACTCTGGATATCTCGTCAAATGGTTTGTATATCAGTTTCAGATGTTCGAACACTTGATTGCAAACCACGTAGTCAAAGCAGTCATCCTCATAAGGAAATTCATCAGTCTCTATATTTAGTTGAGTTGCAATAATGCCTTTGTGTTTTGCCTCAAAGGTCTTATCTTCATAATACTCAATTCCATACCCCTCGTTGATTCCAAGTGACTCAACATAGGAGTGAGTGGTAATTCCATTCCAACAGCCAACATCAAGTAACTTAGCCTTCTTATCCAGATTCTTTGACCTTTTTAGAAAGCCACATATCTCATGATTGATTTGATCGTGAACTTCAGAACATCTACTAAGTTTCATTATCTGCTGTTGAGGAGTTTAAAAATGATCCGACTTTCTTCTTAAATAACTCTTTGGAAAAGTTTTTAGAGTTTTCTAAACACTTTATCGGCGAAATGTTTGATTCCTTAAAGTCTCTGATGGCGTTTAATAAAGAATCAGGTGTTTGCTGCTCAAAAAATACACCTGTTACACCATCTATAACTGTCTCTAAACACCCACCTTTTTTAAATGCAATTACAGGAGTGCCAGATGCCTGAGCTTCAATCGGCGTTATACCAAAATCTTCAATTCCTGGAAAAATAAATGCACGTGCATCAGAATAATACTGCACCAAATCTTTCAAATTCACACGACCGACAAAAGTTACATTAGAAGAAGCCATAGCCTGTAATTTCTTTTGTTCCGAGCCACTCCCGACCACAATCAATTGGTCTGATATTTTTGAAAATGCCAATAAAACCAAATCAATTCTTTTGTACGGAACCATTTCAGAAACTACCAGAAAGTAATTTTTCTTAACGGGAGAAAACTTAAAGTTTTCCAACTCTACAGGTGGATGAATCACGATCGCATCTCGACCATAATACTTCTTTATCCTTTCTGCAACAAATTCAGAGTTGGCGATGAAATGTGTCACACCTTTAGCTGCACTTTTATCATACTTCCGAAGGCTAGAAGCAAATACACCAAAAAGCCTCTTTTTGATGCCACGAAATAAGCCACTCGAAAAATAAACATCTTGCATCTCCCATAAGTATCGCGGCGGTGAGTGGCAGTAACAGATATGAATTACCCCATCTTCACAGGTAAGACCTTTTATCATAGAAGCATCACTAGATATCAGAATTGAGGTCCTTCCTCTAACTTTTGGGATTGATGCGATAAACCAAGGAAAAAACATTAGGAGCGCGCGAAAATATTTAGAACTGAAAGGCATAAAGCGAAATCCAGATTCGAATACCTGATGATGTACAAGCCATGGCGGATAAAATGACCTTCTTCTAACAAGGGTGTATACTGGAGTATCAGGAAATAATTCGCACAAAATTTTAAGAACTTTTTCGCCCCCTCTTTCGCCTACCAACCAATGATGTGCCAACGCGGAAACAAATGGACCTTTAATTTCTTTCATTTGAGATTCCTCTCCAACACTCGGAAGGTTTTATCAGCCGCTTTTTCCCAAGAAAACAATCTTGCACGAGTTCGAGCATTAGCGGTCATTTTCTTCAACTCGACACTAGAATATCTGGTAAGCTTCAAAACTGCATTCGAGATCGCAGATGAATTGAATGGATCGAAATACATAACATTTCCATTCGAACCGTCAAATTCATCACCACAAACTTCAATAACACTTTGTGCATTCGATGTGACAACAGGGCACCCTACTGCCATCGCCTCAAGATTGGGTAATCCAAAGCCTTCATAAAGGCTGGGAAATACTAATGCTTTCGCACCGCATATGAGTTCCTTCAATTTTTCCTCTTTAACCTCACCTGCAAAAGTAATTCGACCTCGACTAAAGTTAGCTTCTTTTTCAACCTGCTTCAACACAGAAGTTCTGAGACCTTCGCCTTTGCCTACAATAATAAGATTAAGAGAATGCTTATCTAGAGACTCAAGAAACCCTTGGATGAGCCTGTCCACATTTTTATGGGGTTTAATGTTCCCGATAAAGAGCAAGTAATCACCCCCGATGTGGTTGAGGTCAAACCAACGAGATTCCACCCCATTTGGAATTACTTTCAGTTTGGAAGGATTATATTTTGTTAATCGTGTAATCTCTTTCTTACTAAAATTTGATACCGTTATAATCTCATCAATGCTTTTGATAAAAAGTTTCAGCATTAGTAGCGCATAAACTTTTTTAGTTAAAGAATTACGGTACTCTGGAAAAACCAGTGGGATTAAATCATGAACAGTTACAATTTTCTTTTTAGCGGAAATAATGGGATAGTTGAAGTGAGGAGTCCATGCCACAGAGCATCCTTTCGTGAGAATTGGCAAATTCAGCATTTCAGATCCACTGTAGATGTTCCAATCCCTGAGTATAGTAACTGCACCTGGAAATCG
Source organism: uncultured Opitutales bacterium (assembly GCA_938075565.1). GTDB lineage: Bacteria > Verrucomicrobiota > Verrucomicrobiia > Opitutales > UBA2995 > UBA2995. Next base: position 3,100 of record CALJGU010000171.1, read on the forward strand.
ATCGTGTATCCAGTTTTCTTGTTCAATTGTATTACACAAGACTTTGCTAAAAAGTTTTCCCCTATCGTCTAGCGAAAACTCAGTAAGAATACTTCTGAGGTATCTCCCAATTCCCGAACTAAAGAGCATCCTGCTATCTAAAAATATGCCTCTTGCCATGAATGCCTAAAATTGGGTTAAGAAAAAGCGGAAGAAGAAATGAAAAAGTGAACAACACAATGGTTATTCCCGCAAAAAATATGTTCCCCCTCCAAAGCTCTGCAAAAGGGTAGATCATAACAAAGTATCCTACCAGAAGGTAGTTGTCTCTTTCGAAATATAGGATCCCCATAATCGTAGAAACAAATAAAGAAATCAAACACACTACTACAAAGCACCAGTTCTGATACTGAACATATAACTGCAGAAATGCTGAGTTTGTGGTCAGCGAAGTGTCAATTCCAGAGATAGCATACCCGTCCATTACATCGTGGACTGATTCCATATTACTGGCCACAGATATTGCCCCCTGAAATGGAGAAGCAAGATACCGTTGAACCTCTCCCATTGTAGCAGCAAAAACACTATCAATACCAACTTGCCTGTAGGTATTGTAAGTTCTGGAAACTGTAAATATGACCAACAAAATTACAGTGCCAGAAATAATCCCTAAGGTTAAGCGCTTGGAAAGACGCCTCTTCTCCCCGCTGTAGACAACAAACATTCCGACTCCAATCAGAATAGTCCAGATCAGAGACATGCGACTAGAAACGAACGCATTTGCAAAGAGAGAGATGAAGGAAAGAATGAGCCATATCCCAATTTCTCTAAATGCCAAAAAGCGGAACAAACCAATTCCGAAGGCGAGTATAGAAATATACCTTAGAGACAAAACCCCTCTTTGATAATTTTCATATAACGTAGCCTTGAGGGCGTTTGCGGAGTATTCAGAAGAAAGTGCGACTGTAGAAGAGATCCCCAATTTTCCTACAATAGACAAATATGTGAACCCAACTCCAATCAGAGCTACGATAACTAAAATCCGATAATACAACGGAGACAACAAATACATTCTTCGCCGCACTCGACTTCGTGGCGCGAGAAACGAACCTATTTTGAACCCAACGTAACTTGTTGTAAAAATAGCCCCATACCAAAATATAAGTACTACACCTCCAAAAAAACTAGTAGCATTAGTTTCTTGGTACCCTTTACCGGCAGGTGTGAGACTTGGTAGAAGCCAAAATGTACAACTAACCAATGCACTAATCAACATGATGGAATAGGGGCGAATAACCCATAATTTAATTCTTTCGATCACTCAAATCCTCCTTCCCGTTTTCAACAAATTCCAAAAGCCGTCTAGAAATCGCAGTCCATGTATGATTCTTAAGTACAGTCTCTCGGAATTCACAATCTAATATTGCAGTATCCAATTCCAATAATTTCTCCTTAATTTCCAGACTTGAATCGAAAAAGAATACGAAAGGTAACTTCCTTCTTCTAAGTTCTGATGTTTCAGTTGAAAATACAGGTAGGCCGCAAGCATACATTTCATAAAGTTTCATTGGGCTTCTTCCATTGTTTGCTGTGTTATCGACAAAAGGAAGAAAGCCAAAATCAAACTCCGATATACGGTGAAACAGCTCATCGTAAGGGATCCTTTTTGTATATTGCAAATTTGCAGGGAGACCTTTCGGTAGATTTTCAAAATCCGGACTCGCAACTACAAAATCTACGCCAGGATTAGCCAAAGCAATCTCAAGCACTAGCTTGTGGTCAAAACGATCATCTAGGGATCCATAATAAATTCCTTTGAATGGAGCTTTGAGATCGGGTTTCTGAGGAAACTCTCCGTTAAATTCGAATCCATTTTCTATAAGTTCATAAGATTGCTCAAATCCTAAGCTTAGAATATGCTGAAGAACGGGACCAGAGGTCCCTACCACTAAACTTACTTTACTTAATAATAACCTCTCTGCGTTGATAATTGAGGAATCATTCTTTTGCACCCAATAAATATCTGTAGGTCGATATACGATATGAGCATCATCGAAAAAATAACTTAGCCCTACTAATCTTGGCTCATCTATAAGCACAAGATCTACACTATGGAAGTTTAGCTTTCTTAGAGTAGAACGCAGATTAAAAATAGTGGACCCAAACAATCTGATGAAAATCTTTACTATTCTAGAGAATTGCCAAGGCGCGAAAGTCCAAGGCACCCAGTTTATCAGACCATCGCAATATTTGTGTGGCCCTCGACTTGCTAATTTCCGTCGAAACTTGTATCTCGATTGAAACATATGTAGTAATGTCAACGGGGAAGAAATATGAAGTATTTGGTGCCCATCATTCGCCAATGCGATGGCCAATTGGTGCGAACCAACAACGTAGCTACTTCCAAGTGCGGTATGACTGATGAAAACAATTTTCATTTCGGAACACTTAGAGTAACGATGGTCATTCTTTAGGCGAAGCGGTTAGAGCGTAAAACACACCGGGAAGATTCAATCCGGAAAATATAAGGCATCCGAAACCGACGAATATTATCCACAAAGGGATACAGAGAAAATGACCTAGCCCATGATATGCGCCGATCGAAATCATCACAATAAACACTAAGAAATGAACAAATAGTTTTCTGTTTAGAATGGTCTCGTAGAAAACGTCTAATCGCCTTTCAACAAAATAGAAGACAAACAATTCTGAGACAGAAAGGGCCAGGATCCATAGTATCGTTAGTTCAACGACTTCTAACTTAAGTAAAATCCCGATTGGTATGAACAGAAGAGTCAAAGTGTTCTGAGTCCACGCTATGATTGTAGCATTTTTCTCCAAATTGGTCGCCTGTAATAAAATCCAAAAAGTCCAGCTCACAAAAGTTAGCCCATTCCAGATTAAAATAAGGATAGTAATGGTGTTTAGCTCAGAAGTAAGGTTCCCCAACCACAAATCCATAATTGGTTGAACAAAAAACAAAATCACACCGATGAGTCCGCCTCCTGTTATCAGCACAAATGTTAGAGCCAATTGGGTATATCTTACGATTTCTGATTTAAGATTGTTGGAATAGAAGACGGCAAAACTCGGATATAATGATGATAAACTAGCGACTCCCACCTCACGAACAGTCCTTCCAACTCTAATTGCAATATCCCAGATTCCAGCTGTTTCTAACCCAAATAAAAATGCCACGACATATCTAAACGACACCTCCCGAAGTGCTAATCCTGACATTGCCCCATAAAGATATCCTCCCCGCTTCAAAAGCGAATAGCTATTGCGAGGAAGCTCCAACATCTTGCTTCCGATTTGCCTCTCTTTCCATTTTTCAATTCTATCTTTAATCAATCCAAGTAGAACAAGCTGCTGAACAAAAGCTGCAAGACAGCATCCAATAGAAAACCCAATAATAGGGTCGCCCCAAAAGGCTCCAATCAGTGAACCGAAAACCGTTAAAATTGGAACTGGGATAAACGCATATTGAACAAGGTAATTATAACCCTTTGCAGAAAGAGCTGCTGCGTATAGCCGCGCAACTAACTGTTCCCCTATGCCAATAATTGTAAGACAAATTGAAAGAAACAAGAGTCTTTGCGGATACAAATCAGATACATTGATGAAAAGAAAAATAACTCCCGTAATGACCAACAGAATAAAAACAACTGTTCTGTAGAATTGCTTCGACACTGAAATGTCTTTGTACTGCTGCTCTAATTTATCTTCCCGACTGAACCCTCTCTTTATCAAAAGGCTGAACCCAATATCCAGATTGTTCACTATTAGTGGAATAGTGGCAACCATTGACCAAAGCCCCAAGATCTTGGCGCCTGAATTGTTTAAAATTGTAGGATAAAGAACAATATACCCCATAATTGGCAAAATCACACGGATAGGACCAGCAAAGAGGGTTCGCTTAAAATCAAGATTTCGCTTATCAGTCATCTCTAATTATCAAAGAATGTTTCAACGAAACGAATCATTCTCCAAAAAGTTTCTGAATAATAGGCAGAGCCAATTTCATTTTCTTTTGCCAGGTTTCAAGTTTCACAACCTGGTCTCTGTGCCGTGGCTCTTTGATCAGTCCGTCATACGTGAGGAGGGTTCGGATATGGGCAATCCGATCGACACCATCCTCCAAGGCGGGTGATAGCTTTTCACGAATGAAGCCCCCCATGAGTTTCTTGGATTTTACTTCAGCTATGAAGTGATCGCGACGATCACCGAGGATAAACTGCACTTTTACAGCACCCAATTGGCGGAGAAACTTTAGGCCCTGGCTCGCTGAACCTTTGCTGATTCCTAACTCTGCGATGATCTGATCCATGGGTGTAGGATCCTGGGCTGAATACAGATAGCCGTATATCTGGCCCACGGATTTTGGTAAACCTACAAGGAGAGCCCCACTGACAAATAGATCAATCATGGCTATACGCCATTCTGGTAGTTGATCTGAATCTTGAGCAGGGAGAGACATAAGATGGATGCAGAGAATGAGCTTAGATTCAAAAAGTTCAATTTAAAATGAACTTTTTGAATCTCTTTTACTTTTCTTGTTTAAAAGGCCGAAATTCTGGGCCTAACTCTAATCCGAATGAAGGCCCAAATCCGCACAACCCAAAAGAGACCAGCCGTTTCCATCCTTATGGCTTGGGTTGTAATGATAGCGCTTCCCTGGCTCTTGGGTGGTCAGTGGCTACCTTTTCAGTTAGCCGCCTTATCGATAGCAACTGCAGCATTTGGATTTTCACTTCAAAATGGGATTTCTCAGGTAAAAGCACCTTTGGCACTCTTGGCGTGCTTGTCTGGCTACGTCCTCATTCAATTATTAAATCCTGCCTTCACGCAGGAATGGCAAACTGGATTACGGGTATGGAATCTCGTTCAGAAAGACTATATCCATTGGCTCCCTTCTTCCATTTCATCAGGATTCACTGACGCATCACCTCTAAGGTTTCTTATCCACGTTCTTACAGCTGCTGCGATCGCGCTAGTCCTGATAAATTCACGAGATAGAAAGCCTCAGACCCCTGCCCTCATACTTGTTGCAGTCAGCGGAACACTCATTGCACTCATTGGAACTGTTCAAAGTAGTCTCGATAGCCGAACAATCCTTGGAATCTTTGATGCTAAAGACCGAGGCCTTGGATTATTCTTCGGCACACTGCTGTATAAGAACCAAGCGGCGGCCTTCTTTAACATTGCGATGGCAGTTAGCTTGGCCTGCTTCATTTACCTGGCCGGATCCCCAGAGAAGCAGCGTTCCAATCCCAGTTTATTATTCATCTTATGTGCAATCGTGCTACTGATCGGGATAGTTACTTCCAGATCACGGTTCGGCTTTGTATGTAGCTTTACCATACTTGTGCCCTTCGGAGTGATGGTCATCAAACGAATGGCTCAGTGGAGACTTTCTAGGAAATGGGTGATGACAGCTGGAGTAACACTAAGCGCAGTCATCATTGCCGGGAGTATCTTTTTATTTAGATCCCCAGCGGCTAAGCATCTGAAGACTCTCAACTCCGAGATCACTGAAGACTTCTCCTTCAAACAAAGGAAATTCGCCTACGAAAGCGGATTTGAAATGTTCGCATCTAAACCCGCATACGGTTGGGGCGCTGGCAATTTTCGTCACGGATTCCGCCAATTTCAGAACATGCAGGCTGAAAGGGAAGAAGTAGCAAATCCCTTCATGAAACGTCATGAACAAAGCTTCTTCTGGCAGCACATGCACAACGACTACCTCGAATGGCTAATCGAATTGGGCGTAGTGGGAACACTGATACTCTTTTCTATCCCAGGTTATTTTTTCTGGCGGATTTTTAAATCGAGCCGTTGGAAAGAGCCCGTTCCGTTGATGCTCTTGGCTGGGTTGGCAAGCACCATGATTCATGCGTTGGTGGACTTCCCATTTCAGAATCCAGCCATTCTTGTCACCTGGTTTGCTGTCCTAGCAATAACTACGAACTACTGCGAAGGCTCGAAAAACAAAGAGCATCGAGGAAAAAGAGGCATTGCGAGGACGCAATAGCCATTCTTTTTCACAGGAAAGTTCGGAGGTAATCGGCGTAACTGGATTTGCCCAGCTTTGCTACGACCTCGGCAAGCTTTTCCTGATCAATCCAGCCCTTATTGAAACTGATCTCTTCAGGACAGGCAATTTTGTGGCCTTGGCGCTTTTCGATAATGGAAACAAAATTCCCCGCATCGAGGAGGGAGTCCATGGTTCCCGTATCCAACCAGGCGGTACCTCGTCCCAATCGTTCTACATAGAGTTTGTCGCTTTCTAAATAGATTCGATTGAGGTCTGTAATCTCTAACTCTCCTCGCGCAGAAGGTTTCAGGTCTCGAGCAAGGTCACACACATCGGCTGGATAGAAATAGATTCCTGGAACGGCGTAAGAGGATTTCGGGTGCTCTGGTTTTTCTTCCAAAGAAATCGCCCGGCCTTCTGCATCGAACTCCACCACTCCATAGGCAGTGGGGTTAGCGACATGGTAACCGAATATGGTAGCCGCATCGAGTCGTTCAGCTACACGCTCCATCGTTTGCGCAAATTCATGTCCGTAAAACATATTGTCTCCCAGCACCAATGCGGCGGGAGCTCCATCCAGAAACTCCTCCCCGATATGGAAGGCCTGGGCCAAGCCATCCGGCGACGCTTGTTCGGCATAGGAAAACGAAAGCCCCCATTGGGACCCATCGCCAAGTAGTTTTTCAAAGTTGGGCAGATCGTGCGGCGTAGAGATGATCAGAATTTCTCGGATCCCGGCGAACATAAGCACCGATAGAGGGTAGTAGATCATCGGCTTATCATAGACCGGCATGAGCTGTTTGCTGACTGCAATTGTCAGGGGATATAGCCGGGTTCCGCTTCCCCCAGCTAAAATAATACCTTTGCGTTGGGACATGGGGAGATGCTTGCAGCTTCTTATTTCCAGAGGCAAGGAAGAAGCTTAACAGGACGAGAGGCGTGGGACATGAGACGCGGGGCTAGAAAGAGACAGAATAATTGGGAGATGGGGTGAAGTAGGACGATGAAAACGAGAGGAGGGGCAAAACTAGTTCGGAGAGATCATTGGGATTCTCGCTCGACCGTTTCTGCGGTAAACAAGAAAATCAGAGTCCATCGTCCATACAGAGCAATCCGAACGGAGCTCACTCATCCTTACCAAACTAGCATCGGCAAAACCCATAGGCGTATCTGCATACTTGCTCATCAGTTTCCTAATTGATCCGGCTTGTTCTTGAACCGCAAAATCAGAGATCAAAATGTTTCGCTCCAATAGCCCCGTCAGGAAATGCACCGACCTGAGATCAGAACGGAGCAAGAACATCGCTTCAGCCAATACAGCGTCACAGGTATAAAGCGGTGGCCTGAGTGCTTTAAATACTTCAATGGCCCACTCATGATGTTTGTCTCGTGTATTAAAGAGAGCAATGAGCGGTCCTGTATCCACCAACACAGATACGCTCATTCACCGAATCCTTTTAAATGATCCTTGTTCGATGAAAGGTCCGCAGGCATGTCGCTCGTTCCATAAGGCAAAAGATCTTCCGCTACCTCAAAACAAGATTCACGATGCACGATATCAGGATCATTGAGAATCATCTCCAACGCCTCCCGCATCAAATCAGATGGAGTCTTATTGCGAGCATTGGCGGCTCGTTTCAATCGAAGCTTCTCATTCTCCGTCACCTTGATGGATAAGGTGGTTTTCATCCCACTACGGTAGACTATTATTGCCAACGGTCAACTACCCCTTTGCCCACGATCCCCAATCACTGGTAAACTCTGTGTTAAAGTTTTCAGTTTCAAATGAAATTTCAAAAAGAGGGATTGCTTCAATCACCGCGAGGACACAAAAATTCGGCCCTATGAAGATCCAGAAAGCCGTGATTACCGCGGCGGGCAGAAATCAACGACACCTACCACTCCAGACCTTGGTCGACCGTGAAGGATTTCCCCGCTCAGCCCTCAACCTGCTTATTGAAGAGATTACCTCCGCCGGTATTCAGGATATTGGGATCGTAATTGCCCCCGGAGACCGCGACCTCTTTCAGGAGTGCGTGGATGTGAGTAATGCCAATTTGACGTTTATCGTGCAAAAAGAACCCCGTGGCTATGGCCATGCGATTCACTGCGCGAAGGACTTTCTGGACGGCAGCCCTTTCCTCTTAATGGTCAGCGACCATCTCTATGTAAGTGATGCATCCGCAAGCTGCGCACGCCAATTGGTTGAAACAGCTGAAAACCTCGATTGCAGTATTTCCGCAGTCCAACCAACGCACGAAGGAAAACTGACCGACTTTGGAGCTGTTGGCGGCACACTCTCCAGTGAAGGCAAGAGCCTCTATGCGATCGAAAAGATCCTGGAGAAACCGACACCGACCCAAGCTGAACAAGATCTTCACGTCCCAGGCCTACGCACCGGACACTATTTATGCTTCTTCGGTATGCATATTCTGACACCTCGCATCCTCAGTATTCTGGAAGAGTTGTTAGAGAACAAGAAGGCAACCCCTTCACTATCCGACGCCCTTCAGGAGCTGAACAATCAAGAGCAATACCTGGCATCCGTCATACGCGGTCGTCGATACGACCTGGAACACCGTTACGGTATGCTGACTGCCCAGATGGCCTTGGCCCTGGATGGACGTCACCGCGAAGAAGTGCTGACCCAGTTGGTTGAGCTCCTAGCTGAATCTCGCCACGGTCAACAAGAAGGCTAAGTCACAGCAAGTATGAGCAGCCTGGTACAACTGATAACCTCGACGGATAAAACCGAACGGGACACTCCACTCGAGGAGGCCATCGATGGTCTGTCTTTCCATGAGCTTGAGCTCGAATGCGCCGCTTTGGACAAGTTGCGTCGCCAAAGCGAAAACCTCTACGAGAAGGTTCGAGCGTTGTTCTTTCTATATGCTATTCATCGCTTTCACCTGCCAAAGCACTACACGCCAAAACAAACAGGGCTTCTTTCATTTGATGCCAATGAGCTCATTCTCAACCGGCGATTTGAGGAAGGCATAGATCTCCTCCTGGAGGAGCAGGCATCCACTAAATTAAATGATACGCTCTCGAGCGCACTGGCCTACGCCTACTATCATTTGGCGCTACAATACCTGGCCAACCAAGTACGCCGCAGTGTTCGTTCGGTGAAAGGCAATCAATGGATGTTTCGCATGGGACATCCGAGCAGCCACCCTCTGCGTGTCCGCAAGGAGCTACTCAATCGCGGCGGCGAGTCGGACCCCTACCCCATTATCCATGAGACCACCCCGGTACGGATGGACCTGACCCATAGTGGTTGGAGTGATATCTTCTTCCTGGGAATGGATCTGCCGGAAGCAGCCCGGGTTCTAAATATTTCCGTTAACCTTGCCGTTTGGGGTCGTGACAAAGCTCCACTCCCACCGGTCGAATGCTTTTTCCGTGTGATCGACAAGCCGGTCATCAGTTTGATCAGCCTCGACCTCAAGACCTCAGCAGAGGTCACCAGTCTGGAGGACCTATTCAATTTCGGCATGGACTACCTGGGGTTGGTAAAAGCGGCGATCATTGCGGCTGGACTCGTTCCACCCGGGATTGAGGGTTCCGGGCAATCACTAGAGAGTGTGCTCGAATCTCTCCTCGGACCTGGAAAAGGATTCGAGCTAGTAAGCCACGTGCGCGATATTCCCAAGGGTTCGCGCTTGGCGGTCTCCACCAACTTGCTCGCCTGCCTGATTTCAGCCTGCATGCGCGCGACCGGACAAACCACTTCCATGGAAGGCTCACTTGAAGAGACAGAGCGACGTATCGTTGCGGCTCGGGCAATCCTCGGAGAATGGCTTGGCGGCTCGGGAGGAGGATGGCAAGACTCAGGCGGTGTATGGCCAGGTATTAAAACCATTTTCGGCGAACTGGCATCGGAAGCTGATCCAGAGCATGGCATCAGCCGGGGGTGCCTACTACCACGTCACCATTTACTGAATACAGACATTAGTGACGGTACCATTCAGAAGCTGCAGGACAGTTTGATCCTGGTCCACGGGGGCATGGCTCAGAACGTGGGGCCCATTCTGGAAATGGTAACCGAGAAGTATTTACTTCGTTCCAATGACGAATGGGAAGGGCGTAAGCTCGCCATCGAACTCTTCGACAAAATTGTCGGCTGTTTGAAATCCGGAGACATTCAAGAGCTCGCTAAACTGACCACACAAAATTTCTTTGAGCCCATCCAAACCATCATTCCCTGGGCAACGACCTTTTACACCGAACAGTTAATCCAAAAGATCAAAGCGGAGTTGGGCGACCAATTTTGGGGTTTCGTGATGCTAGGCGGCATGTCTGGTGGTGGCATGGGTTTCTTTGTCGATCCCTCAGCCAAACAGGATGCGCTTTCCAAGATCCACGAGATTATGCTCTCAAACAAAGGCGAGCTGGAGAAGTCCCTCCCCTTTGCCATGGATCCCGTGGTTTATGAATTTACGATCAATCCCAACGGTACCTTTGGTGAAGTCCTGGAAGGAGAAAGCGCCCTACTCCCTCCTGTCTATTACAAGCAGGTCATTCCAAACCTGGTGAAGGAAGACATCAAGGACATGCCTTCTGATCGTCTGGCCGAGTTGCAGGCCTTCACGCGCTATTGTGATGACAACCAGCAATTTCAGGAAGCCATTCCACAATTTTTCAAACAGTTGCTACCCGACTCCGAGTCAAAGGATGAAAACAAAGGCAACCTGGATCAATTGCTTAAGGAAAATGGTTTCGACACCATTCAACACGACACGGTACGACAGCATTTGCAGACGGGTCGGATAGGCCTGGCTCAAAACCGTTTCCCCACCACCACTACGATTGAGGATGTGGAGCCGGAGGACCTTTACGATGGCACGGGTGCAGTTGACGGAGCGACCTACTACACGGGCGAGACAGCTATTCGAAATGGTGAGGTCGCCGTCGTTTCTCTGGCCGCAGGCGTCGGTAGTCGCTGGACAGAAGGCGCGGGCGTTGTAAAAGGCCTACACCCCTTTTGTAAGTTTGACGGACAACACCGCTCCTTCATTGAAACGCACTTGGCAAAAAGCAGAAAGATCGGGCAAGAATTTGGCGAGTATCCTTTGCATGTTATCACGAGTAGCTACCTGACGCACCAACCCATCCAGAGCTATCTGGAAAGCGTAAACAACTACGGCTACGAAGGTAATCTCTATGTATCCAAAGGAAAGTACATCGGCCTTCGCATGATTCCCATGGAGCGAGACCTGCGTTTTGCCTGGGAGGAAGTGACCGAACAAGTCCTAGACGAACGCGCCCAGAAGATGAAGGAAAGCGTCCGCGATGCATTAGCCGGCTGGGCACGCTCATCGGGTGAAGGAAATGATTATCGCGACAACTTGCCGCTTCAATGTCTGCACCCCGTTGGTCATTGGTACGAAATTCCCACATTGCTAAGAAATGGCACCCTCAGTGCGATGCTGAAAGAGCGTCCGCAGCTTAAATACCTCATGCTGCACAACATCGATACACTGGGCGCGAACGTAGACCCGGCTTTCCTCGGTATCCACATTCAGTCAGGCAAAGATTTTTCCTTCGAAGTGATCACACGTCGTTACGAAGATCGTGGTGGCGGCTTGGCACGAATCAATGGAAAGCCCCAGCTCGTTGAAGGACTGAGTCTTCCCTCTGAGGAAGAGGAGTATAAACTGTCCTATTACAACAGCATGACTACTTGGATCTCCATTCCAAGATTGCTGGAGCTCTTCGATCTAGATCAGGAAGATCTTGATAATGAAGATTTGGTCGCCGAAAAGATCCGCCGTGTGGCCAACCGTATGCCCACCTATATCACCATCAAGGAAGTGAAGAAACGTTGGGGCCATGCGCAGGAAGATATTTTCCCAGTGAGTCAGTTCGAAAAGCTTTGGGGCGATATGACTGCGTTCCAAGGAGCGGAGTGTGGATTTATTTCGGTACCGCGTAATCGTGGTCAGCAAATGAAGGCACAGGCTCAGCTCGACGGGTGGCTCCGTGATGGTTCAGCGAAGTATCTGGAATCGATCTGTTCCTGGCCGGAAGCTGAATAAGCGATTACTTTTTCAACAAGTAGTCCTCTACCTTCTTCAAAGACCGGGTATTGAAAACCGACTCGGCGGTTAACCATCCCTTTCGACAAGCATTGATACCCGCAGCCACGTATTTAAAGCCGTCCATGTTGTGAGCATCCGGATTGACGCTGGTGAGTAAGCCTTTGTCTGCAGCTCTTCGCCAATGACGCCAGTCCATATCCAAACGCATGGGATGAGCATTCATTTCAATAATCACCTCATTCGCAATAGCCGCATCGATCACCTTCTCGAAGTTTACCTCATAGGGTTCACGGCGCAGAAGTAGACGACCCGTCAAGTGGCCCAGCATGGTTGTGCAGGGATGTTCGATGGCACGAATAATCCGCTTCGTCATCTCATCCTCACTCAGGGTGAAACTTGAGTGAACCGAAACGACGACATAATCGAGCTTCTCTAGGGTACTATCAGCCAAGTCGAGCGAGCCGTCCTTCAAGATGTCGCACTCAATCCCGGTAAACACTTTGCACGTAAATTGACCGGAGGCATTCACCGCATGAATTTTTTCAATCTGATTCTCCACCCGTTCCTCGTTGAGTCCGTTGGCTTGGAAACTCGCTTTTGAATGATCCGCAAGTCCCAGGTAATCCCACCCGCGGTCCTGAGCTGCTTGGGTCATTTCCTCAATCGAGTGCTCTCCGTCGGAGGCATGCGTGTGATTGTGAAATACACCGCGAAGATCTTCCACCTCAACTAACTTGGGTAGCTCGCCGTCTTCGGCCGCTTCAATCTCTCCACGCCCTTCCCGCAACTCAGGGGTGATGTAATTCAAATCCAGCAGCTTGAAGAGTTCGGATTCATCTTCGATCGTAGCCACTGCGATCTCCTCCTTATCATCCGTTCGGAGTCCCCATTCGCTTAAGCTATAGCCTTTGGAAAGTGCCCGACTGCGCATGGCAACATTGTGGTCTTTCGATCCGGTAAAATGGTGAAGGGCAAAAACAAACTGTTCTGGTGGCACCACTCGCAAGTCAGCCTGCATACCACTTTCGAAGCGCAAGCTGGACTTGGTGCTTCCATGACCCGTCACCTCTGCAACATCTGGCAGAGCGACGAACCAATCCATAATAGGCCCGGGATCATTGGAGGCTGCAATAAAATCCAAGTCGCCTACGGTCTCCATCTTTCGACGAAGGCTACCTGCCGATTCAGCTCGCTCAACTTGAGGGAGTCCACGAAGACCTTCCAGGATGGGCCCGGCGGTCTCATTGGCCTTCCACCACAAGTGACGACGGGAATACGCCTCCCGGTTTTTGATGCCTGATAAAATCTTCTCCACCGACTTGGCCCCAAAGCCAGCCAGTTTGGCTACTTCTCCCGATTCACAAACCTTGGTCAGCCCTTCAATCGTATCCACGCCCAGCTCACTGTGCAGTTTCTTGATCTTTTTGGCGCCCATACCGGGAATATCGAGCATCTCAATCAACCCCAGCTCCACCGAAGCCACCAAGTCATCGTAGAACGGCAATGGCTCATCCCGGTAAAGCGTGGCGATCTTCTCGGTGAGGGCTTTGCCAAATCCTTTGATATCTCCCAGGCGGTCTTCCTCAACCAAAGTTCCTAGATCCTCTTCCAAAGTATCCAATGCCCGTTGACCAGACTGGTAAGCCCGTATCTTAAACGGGTTTTCTCCCTTCAACTCAAGTAGGGTCGCGATCTCGCCCAACACATCAGAAATTTCTCCCTTATCCATAACGAAACTATGCCACGGCGCTGACGAAAAACGCACGGAAAAAGAAAGCTATTTCTCACTTAAATAACAACGCACGGCCGCCCGATTAACTTTACCTAAAGAAGAACGAGGAACCTCTACTCCCGTAAGAATCTCCTTGGGTACTTTGTAGGGCGCAAGCGTGGCGGAGAGCTTTGAGATCAGTTGCTCAACCTGCTCTCTTGAAAGCGGTGACTCTACTAAAGCCACGACAGCCTCCCCCCACTGAGCATCGGCTTTAGCTCCTACTGCCACAGCGACTCCAGGAAGCAGAGATGCCAAGGAGGCTTCCACTTCCTCTGGGTTTACCTTTTCGCCGCCTGTATTGATTATAAAGTCACGGCGTCCCAGAATTTCAATCAGGTCATCCGTCACCCAACGACCAATGTCGTCTGTCTCATACTCAGACCTCTCGGCATCTTCAGGGAAGTATCCCCGAAACAGGGACTTTGAACGAATGCAAATGACCTGCTCCTCGTTGAGCGAAAGGTTCACACCTGGAAGTGCCTGGCCCCAGACGGTACCACTTTCATCGGTATCGCCTCGCGTGCCATAGACCACCATGGCCGCCGTCTCTGTCATCCCATAAACAAATTCAACCGGTAGCTTCTCGCCTCGTATCAACTGCACCAATCCAGCGGGAGTTCCCGCACCGCCTACATAGATGCTATCCATGCGGTGAAGAAACTTAAGGCCTTCTTCGGTCTTCACCAACAAGGCTAATTGGGTTGGGACGAGCGAAAGAAAACATGGAAGCCCAGGCTGCTTGGGAAAGCTACCTGCCTTGAGGGCCTGCCAATCACAGAGTTGAACGATCCCCTCAGTAAGCAACGCTCGCAGTATGGGCATCAATCCACTGACGTGGAATATCGGGAGCTTACCAATACTGTTGAGCGGCCTTTCTCCATGATGGCGAAAAAGACTTTCTACAGCTGCAGCCAATGTCGCCAGAGAATGGACACAGAACCGAACCTTGCCTGAAGTGCCACCTGATGAAATCATGATACGCGCACTATCAAAATGCTTCGCTTGTGAAGTATCGGGTGCCAAGGATTCTGTTCCAAAGATTCTATGGAAAGACACCAGCTCGCTCAGTTGATCCCATTCGTTTTCTTTCCACCGAGGATTGACCAGGAACACCCCACCCTTTTTCAAAACCGTCGCAAACATCACAGAAAACGCAGCCACCGGATCGTGCTCAGCGCACAATACTGATTCTCCAGGACCAATCTCTTCGAAACGTTTTTGGACCAGAGAGGAAAACCGTTCCCAATCAGGGCTCGTAAGAAAGGGCCGCGCCAACAAGTCGTCCAATGATTCAGGAAAGAGTTTCATACTTGTCCTCCCAGAGTGATTGCAATTGAGCCTTTGTTACCGTGCCAGCATTGAGAGTCGGGCCTGATTCATGGATCGACCATCCGTCCGCTTCTAACAAAGCATTGGTATCGAAGCCAATCGCTGTATTCGTTTTCTGGCGACGGGCCAAGAATTGTAATGCAGCTTCAAAACCAAATGCGGTTTCAAATACAGAAGAACCTACCAGGTCGGGCAGAGCCTCATCCCCTACCCACCCTAACAAACTGGGTTTGACTACCAACGTCCCGGGCCAGTCTTGCCAGTGCAGCAGTGAATCCAGCCCAGCAATCGACTCATCCAATGCAATCGTGGTGGAAAACGGTTCCGCGATTTCCAGCATGCGATTTTCGAGTCCTATTCCTAGCGGCTGCTCCAGATAATCTATCGGTTGGCCCTCCAAGTATTCCAGCCAGGCTTTGTAGTCTCGCTCAGTGAGAGCCGCATTCGCATCCAATCGTAATCGCTGTCCTTCTTCTAACTGGGCAATCGCTGCTACCACGCTTTTCAGATCCGTTTGCAGATTAGCGGCCCCAATCTTGAGCTTGAAGGTGTGAAACCCTTGGGCCTGCTTTTCAGAAATAGAATTGGGATCAGTGACCAATGCCGCGACGGGGAAAGAACCTTGCACATACTCGGACTGCAAGGCATCGACCGCAGAGCGGATAGCCCAATTGAAACAGGGCATCTTCTCCCCCAACATATCGCCAGGGTCCTGGATGTGACGTTCCCCAATTTCACCGCACCACCTCAAAGCCGTTTCGTAGCTTTCAGTACCAAACCAGGGAACAGGTGCGACTTCGCCAAAGCCAAAGGCGCCATCCTCCCTTTCAAGTCGAAGCACAATACCCTCACGATGCTGCCACAATCCATGTGCAGTCGCCAAAGGTCGGCAGAAATTACGCCGGTATGGAAGGTATTGAAAACAGTAATTCATTCAGGATTTTCGGGCACTATAGGCATAAAAACGAAAAGTTTGACACACGGAATTTAAGTCTAAAGAAACGACCATGGAAAACATGAAACATCCGCTGGACGCGGAGTACTACCTCCCCGCCGAAAAGTTTTTCCAGCAAAACGCGCCCACCGGGCTGACCTACGACGATATTTCTCTGGCAACCCGATACTCGGAAGTGCTGCCCAGCGAGGCAAACCTGGAAACTCGGCTCTCCGATAATCTGACACTTCAGATTCCCATTTTGTCGGCCGACATGGATACCGTGACCGAATCCGAAATGGCCGTAGCCATGTCGCTCAACGGCGGAATTGGCATCGTCCATTACAACATGGAAAACAAGCGGCAAGTAAAGCAAGTCGCTCGGGTGAAGCACCACATTCATGGCCTCATCCAAGAACCTGTTACCATATCACCCGATAAATGTATCGGAGACGTATTGGAAATTATTGAGCGCAAGAACTTCAACTTCCGTACCTTCCCGGTGGTCGATGAACAAGGTAAATTGATGGGGCTGCTGTCAGGTTCCGTGGTTCGCGAACGTTATAGCAACATCGAGGTTACCAAGGCCATGACCCCTCGTGAAAATCTATTTACTCTAAATGAGAAAACCATCGACGGGGATCCAATTGCCGCCGCCGATCGATTTTTTAACGAGTATATCGGGATACACAAGAGCCTGGTCATCAATGATGACGACCAACTCAAAGGTCTTTTCACCCTGAGTGATGTTGAGCAAATCACAGCAGAAAAAAGTTCACTGCTTAAGCCCAGTCGAGACTCCAACTTCCGATTACGATGCGGAGCGGCCGTGACCGGGATTCGCGATAAGGATGGAAAGATCAATCGCGACGCCACTTTGGAACACATCCAAAACCTGGTTGATGAAAACGTCGACGTCGTCGCTGTGTCCTCTGCTCACGCGCATACCTTGGGTATGGGGCAGTTGGTAAAACTTATACGCGGTGTCTTCCCAGATCTCACCATCATAGCCGGTAACGTGACCAGTGCAGCGGGTGTCGAGTTTCTGGCTGGCTGTGGAGCCAACGCCATCAAAGTAGGACAAGGACCGGGATCCATTTGTACGACTCGCGTAGTCGCCGGAGTAGGCATCCCTCAATTAACTGCTATACATGTCGCTAGTCGCGAAGCAGCGAAATTGGGAGTCACCATCATCGCCGATGGCGGAATCACTAAATCGGGCGATATGGTCAAAGCGCTTAGCATAGCTAATGCGGTAATGCTGGGTAGCTTACTAGCCGGCTGCCGAGAAAGCCCGGGGGAAATCATTGAGATTAACGGACAGCTTTATAAGCAATACCGGGGCATGGGAAGTCATGCTGCGATGAAGGCAGGATCTGCCGCTCGCTACGGTCACAACAAGAAACAGGTTGATCGCAAAGTTGCTGCTGAAGGAATTGAAGCCCTGAAGGAACTTTCGGGACCACTGGACAAAGTCCTCTCAGAATACATTGGTGGTATCCAATCCGGCATGGGTTATTTGGGAGCACCCACCCTACCTGATTTGAGAAAGCGAGCCCGCTACATTCGTGTGTCGCCTGCAGGTCAAAGAGAGTCGACCACTCATGATGTGATTGAGGTAAAAATCCCCAAGGAAAACTAGATCTGAAGGTCTGGGCGGAGGCGGCTAAGGGGAAGTCGATAATTAAGGAAGACTTTTTCTCGAAAACTTAAATGTACCTCAAAGGCAGCGGCTTAGTCACCTCCTTGGGTTCTACATGCCGAGTGTTTGAACTTCACTCCTCAGTCACGCACAGACGTGCGCTCCTTCGGCTATCAGCTCTCAAGCTCGACATCTAAAACCCACCAGACCTCCAGATATCGTCGGGCGTCGTAGGAAAAGGGAAACCAAGAATTTAGAGCTCATCAGACCTTCAGGTATCGTCGGACATCGTGAGTAGTTGTGAAATCAACAGCCCTGAAACACCAATCGGCCACTTGGCAGGTAAGTTAGGTCAAAACCCTATATTGATGGCAGTTCGGAGAATTTTGTTTACTAGGGGGTAGTGGAAGGATATTCCAGATCGTTTTGTTTCAAACGACAGAAGTATATACAGCTCATGGCAACGCCCCCATTTTCCTCTAAGATTATCGCCGACACCGGGATCAGTTACGGTGACGAAGGTAAGGGCAGACTCATTTACGAGGCGATTTCGGAACTACAGGAAACAACTGGACAAGACGATCCAGTGGCGGTCGTTCTGAAGGTTAACGGAGGTGCCAACTCTGGTCATACAGCAGGGGGATTAAAACTGAACCTGCTCCCGGCCGGTGTGATCGCCAAGACCGTAGTGCATCTGGCTGTAGGTGCAGGGGTGGTTGCTGATCCACGCAAATTTATATGGGAAGCCAAGCCATTGGAAGCTCGTGGTTATGATGTCATAAACCGTCTCGCCATCGATGAGCGCACCATGGTGTCAGATCTCACACACCGCTTATTGGATCTGGCTATTGAGCACTACCGGGAAAACATCCTGGAGGAGACTCCTCGAGGCTCAACCGGCCGAGGGATTTCGCCTTCGTTCTCAGATGAGACCAGTCAGTGGCAGACCTACTATGCTTCCTTCCGAGACACCAAAGAAGCGTTTCAGAAAAAGCTGGCGCAAAAATGTGATCGCGCAGCACGTATCATCCAGCACGTTTGCCAACTTCCAGAAGATAAGTGGGACGGTCTCTTCGAAACGCTGACAAATGCAGAGGTGCGCGCCAATCAAGAGAGCATTGATAGCGGGGAATTCACCGCAGCGGAATTTGATTTTAACCAGTTCAAAGGGGATGCTCCATTCAGTATCAATGTAGAACGTCTTACCGACGTGTATTGGGAGGCAGGACAAGCGCTGGTTGCCCAAGTAACAGATGTTCGCGAAGTGATATTGCAGGCCCTTGAAGACAACAAATACATCATCGGTGAATTTGGTCAGTCTTACTGGTTGGATAAGCGCCAGGGATTCTCTCCCAATGTGACCGCGTCTCACAGCTTTACTCCAGAAATATTTAACTCGGCTGGCATCCCCGTTCAGCCAGTCCACACGATTGGAGTGGCGAAAGCCTATGATACCAAAGTGGGCACACATCTTTTCATCACCGAGTTCGAGGAGAACGACGATCTTGGCAACTTCTTGAAAAAGCTTGAGTTTGGAACTTCAACTGGACGCCAACGTATGGTCGGCTGGTACGATGCTGTGGAGAAAGGCGATGCCCTTCGTTACGGTGGATTCCAGGATCTGATGATCAACAAGCTCGATGCGCTGAGTCACAACGATGAATGGTCTGGATCTTTGAAAATCTGCGTAGCCTACGAGGACTCCAATGGAAATCGTGTTAATCACGTTCCTCGTGATGACAGCTACCGTACCGGGTTGAAACCGATTTACGAAACCTACGAAGGTTGGCCGGAAGACATATCTGGAGTTCGCAACTTCACAGACCTACCCGTCAACGCGCAGCTTTATGTAGCAGGCATGGTAAAGTCGACCTGTGATGTCGCTTACGACAATTCATTGACAGTGGAGTTCGTTAACCTTCGCTATATAGGAGTGGGTCCAGACCCAGAGCAAATCATTCGTGATGTTCCGGAGACCAAAGAGTTGGTGAAGCTGCTAAATCAGTCTGCCGGCGTTTAAGGCAGATCCTGCAAAGCAGCACCCGATTCAGCTTCTTGACCGGTTAAGCGTTCAAGCACTTCCCCTAGTAGGTAGATAGATCCGGTCACAACAATGGTGTCCCCAGGCTCCCCTATCGCACAGGTATGCTGGTCAGGGAACAGAGTTTCTTTGTCCGAATTCTCAACCGGGAAATCAGAATGTCCAGGCACCCACTTTCTTAAATCGTCAAAGGTAGCTGTGCGGGGCTGTTGCGTCTCCAAGAGGTACAGACCCCTTGCATGACGAGCGGCCACTGGCATGAGAAATTGGGCTCTAAACTCTCCAAGTGTCCCAGCAACAATCCAGGGTTTACGGCCCAGTTCTGTTTCCAACGCCCCAAGGTTTTCATCTAGAAAAAATGAACCTTCAGGATTGTGAGTTGCATCGAGAATTAGGTTACGCCCGCAAGGCAGTTCCAGACGCTGCCAACGACCAGGCCAATCAACTGATTGTAGTGCAGTCTCGGATACATCTTCGATTCCCGGAAACTGTGAGTCCAAAAGCTTGCAACAGGTAATCGCTGTTGCGGCATTCCATCGTTGGAATGTTCCGAATAAATTGGTCTCCGGATAGGCCTCCAACGCATCCCCGTAAGTTTCCTGAACAGAGGTAACCGGAGCATCGTTTTCTTTTGCTACCTGAAGGATAACATCCGCTCCTTGATTGGGAACACGACCCATAATGACCGGTTTACCCGGCTTGATAATGCCAGCTTTTTCACCCGCGATTTGTTCAACGGTATCTCCCAAGATATTGGTGTGATCCAACCCAATCGATGTAATAATGGAGACCTCAGGGGTGACTACGTTGGTTGCATCAAGACGGCCACCGAGTCCTGTTTCGAAAATGGCGATGTCGACCTGTTCTCGTTTGAAGTGCAACATGCCCATCGCCACCATGAACTCAAAAAAAGTAGGGTGGTTTTCCGCATTAGCTCGGCCCACTGATTTGGCG
This sequence comes from uncultured Opitutales bacterium, assembly GCA_938075565.1. Classification (GTDB taxonomy): domain Bacteria; phylum Verrucomicrobiota; class Verrucomicrobiia; order Opitutales; family UBA2995; genus UBA2995. The sequence continues at coordinate 23,831 of CALJGU010000171.1, forward strand.
TGCACGTAGAGTTCACTGATGAGCTCAGTGATCAATTCCGGGGTCAAGGGCTCACGATTGACCTGAATGCGCTCACCTAAAAATACCAGGTGAGGGGAGGTAAACAGTCCTGTCTTATAGCCGGCCGCTCGAAAGATTCGCTCAAGCATCGCTGCCGTAGATCCCTTCCCATTGGTTCCAGCGACGTGAATGATAGGGTAAGCTTTATCTGGCCTGCCAAGCGCTTCAACAAAGTCGGCCATCCGGTCAATGCCATAGGTCGAGCCTTTGTTGCGAAGACTAAATAGATACTCCCTGGTTTGCTCAAAATTCACGGGAGTAAACTGAATCGAAGCAATCGATGCTCGGCGAGCTTTAAGCAGAGCGTTCCGCCGACCACATCGCTGAGAGAAATGACTTCAGGCGATCCTTCATTTCGTGGCGATGAACAATCTGATCAATCAACCCATGCTCCAACAGAAACTCTGCCGTTTGGAATCCTTTCGGTAATTCCTCATTGGTTGTTTCTTTTATGACTCGTGCTCCCGCAAATCCAATGAGTGCAGCGGGCTCTGCGATGATAAGATCACCTAGAGATGCAAAGCTAGCCATGACCCCTGCGTAAGTTGGGTTTGTCAAAATGGATACATAGGGCAACCGGGCTTTGGCTTGGCGCGCGAGGGCCGAGCTGGTCTTTGCCATTTGCATCAAACTTAGGATACCTTCCTGCATCCGTGCACCCCCTGAGGCGCAGACGGTGATACAAGGAACTCCACGCTCGGTGGCGCGCTCGATGCTGCGTGTGATCTTTTCGCCCACTACAGAGCCCATACTCGCTCCGATGAATCGAAAATCCATAACGGACACCTCAACTGGGATATCGTGTAGCTTACCGGAACCACTTACTACCGCGTCCGTGAGCTTGGTTTTCTTGCGATAGGTTTCCAGCCGATCCATGTAAGACTTACTATCGGTAAAGGAAAGTGGATCGACTGACGTTAGGTCCGCATCCCACTCTTCGAAGGTACCTTCGTCGAGTAGAGAATTCATACGCGTCGGCGCATCCATCGGGAAATGATACCCACTTTTCGGAGCGACGAGTAGGTTTTGCTCGAGCTCTTTATTGTAGATCAAGTCGCCAGTAATTGGGTCTTTGGTCCACAAACCACGAGGAATATCTCTCTTTTTGACGGTTACCGTTGAGTACTTCGGCTTACTAAAAAGTGGCATAGTAGAGAATTATCCATGTCCAAGCGTCAGAATGTCAATACGCTGAATACCTCCCTTTCTGAGCGCCCGAGTGCATGCATTGACAGTCGAACCATTCGTAAACACATCATCTACAATGAGATATCGATCAGAGGTCTCCAATTTAGATGGGAGTGCGAGGCGGAAAGCATTTTTCAGATTCCGCATTCTCTCCTTTCTGCTGAACAGAGTCTGACTCGGAGTGTCGATGGTTCTTTCCAGTATTTTTGCCATCTTTGCGGAGGGCTGAAGACGAATCAGGGCCTGGCAAAGGGCCTCACTCTGATTGAACCCTCGCTCACGAAACTTTCGCGGGTGGAGCGGTACCGGAACCAAATGAGCTTCATCCAGGTATTGGGTCAATCCAGCGCAGTTTTCGAAGAATGAGAAAAAGTCCTGAATCAGGAAGGTGGCTTCTTCATATTTAAATTTGTGAATCAATTCTCGACCAACGCCTTCCACAAGAATGGTGGTTTTACCTTCGCCATAAAGCGGCTTTAGTTCTTTGCATTTTGGACAGGCCCGGTCGCTGGCCATCACAGCACCAAAGTATGGATAACCACAGGTCCGACAATGTGGCGCCTGAACATGAAATAGCTTTTAAGCAACCGACTTACAAATGAAGCGGTAAGGACTGTCCTCTTCCACCAGGTCTCCGGTGATCACACAATTTCTTGGGAATACAACGTCGAGAAACGAATCTGAGAGATCCTTGAAATTCACCGCCAATCAAAGGATAAAGCCACGTGGTTTTTTAGTCTTATAGAACTTTGAGAAATAAACCGCGATCAGCAGCAGACAGACAGTCGTAAAGTATCCGTCTGCCAAACGGAAAGTTCCCCACCAAAGGGAGTGTTTGTCTACATCGCGCACAGCAATGTTCATGAATAAAGAGATCGGAGTAACCCAACCGGCATGCAATCCCACCACAGCCCAAAGAGAACGGGTTTTCATAAAGACGACCGTCAATGAGTAGCCCACAAGGGTGAGATTGAGAAAGAGTACCAGATCGAAGTTCACTACGATTCCAAACAACACCCAGAACCCTGCCGTGAATCCATCCCACCAAGAAACGTCAGTTGGTAGGGTATCATAATCCCATAACCCTTTCGGCTGCTTAAAATGCATGTAGGCAAAAAACATGGAGGAGAGAACTACGCTGACCATGGGAGTAAGGGCCGTGTAGAACATTCGGAAAAACAAGCTGCGAAAAATGAGCTCCTCTAAAAATCCAATGAGAATCGCAGCCAGAAAAGCGGAGATGAGTCCCCATAGTAATGTTCCAAACCCGAGAGAGCCCTTGATGGCCACTGCATCAACTGAGATGAGGATACCGAGCACGACCACCGACCATATCAATCCGACCATGTAAAACCACCCGAAATAAAAGTTCCAGGGACGATCTGCAGAAATTCCTAACTTCCTGGCGGAGAGAAGTCGGGTTTGGAAGAACATCCATGGAATGGATAGAAGCAATAGAAGTAACCGCGCTCGATCAAAGTACTCAGGAA
>CALJGU010000172.1 GCA_938075565.1 uncultured Opitutales bacterium
ATTACTGTCGGACTATTGGCCAATATCCACAAACAGGTGCCGATCCATCGTGGCGGATCGGCACCACTATTTCATTTTCAATTGAAATTCAGCGGAGGCATACAACAATTGCTCATTTCACAACTGCTATTCTTGATGCCACGAAAAACTAAATACGAAGGAAAATGGCTTAATTTCTACGAAACGACGTTCACAAACTCAGAAGGTGAATCAAGGGAGTGGGAGTACGCCGCACGAACAGGTTCAGACGGTGCAGCCGTCATTATCGCAGTGGTGTCAGACGACATTCCAAATGTGGTGGTCATCAAGCAATTCCGTCCACCGATTGACAATTATGCTTTGGAGTTTCCCGCTGGGCTCATTGATCCTGGTGAATCGATTCAAGCAGCAGCTTCTCGGGAGCTAGAAGAAGAAACCGGTTACTACGGAGAGGTAGTACAAGTAGGACCTCCAATTTATAGTTCTCCCGGGCTAACAGACGAGTTCGTTTCTATGGTGACCATTAATGTAAAAGGCCAAGCTGAGACGCGACATGAACCGGATGAGAACATTGAGGTATTCACGCTTCCCTTACCAAACTTGCTGGACGAATTGAAGCGAATACAAGCAGAAGGCTGTGTGATTGATGCCAAGCTCTGGTCATTCGCCCAGGGACTTAATTGGAACCCAACAGGAAATCAGTAAGCCCTGCTATCGCTTAAGTCGAAAGGTTTTCAAAAAAAGCTCTGAGCTTCTCTTCACTTTTGATTCCTGGGCTCGATTCGAGGCCACTACTGACATCCACAATATCAGCCTCTGCCTGCTTAACCGCGTCTTCAATATTGTCCGGATTTAACCCTCCGGCAAGTATCCAGGTCTTTTCAGGATAATCATTTTTTAATTGACGAAATCCCGCCCAGTCTCCGGTCTTTCCACTTCCCCCAAACCCATCCTTTTGGAAGGTATCCATTAAAAAATTATCCGTGTAATCGAAAAGGGATTCTGGAAATAATGTCTCAGGAGGAAGTTTAGGAGCGAGCCACAATCGATCGCGCCCCACTAATTCAGTTAGCTCCGCCAAATATTCAGCATCATGGACATCGGAGAAATGTATCTGGAAGAAATCAAAGCCAGCGGAAACGTATTGCTTAACCTTGTCCATTTCTGGACGAACATCCACTACTACTCGAAAGCTGTCCGTCAAAGAGACATTCAATGAGGCGAATTCTTCAAGGTCGATTGAACGAGGTGACTTAGAATACAAAATGAATCCCAGGTAGCTTGCTCCCAGGGAAAGAGCCATCTGCCCATCCTCAGGCCTGGTGATACCACAAACTTTTACTCGAGGGGTGCTCATCCCTGAAATGAGTTAACCGTCTCAATAACATAGTCCACCTGCTCATCGGTGAGTTCAGAGTAGATTGGCAGATTCACAATCTCCCAGCATGTTTGCTCGGACACGGGAAAATCCCCTTCTTTATAACCTAGACCTTCGTAAACCGGCTGCAAATGCAAGGGTCTGGGATAGAACTGGCCTGTTGCTACGCCTGCTTCCGTCAAATGCTGGACAAGCGCTTCTCTCTCAGAGTGACAGACCGAGAATTGATGGTATACGCTCTGAGCATCCTCAATCACAGGTGGTAGTCGAAGTCCTTCCAGTTTAAAACCTGCCAAATACCGTGCAGCAATCTCACGTCGGCGAGCCGTCCAAACTTTCAAATACTGGGCCTTCACCTGAAGCACTGCGCCAGCAAATCCCTCCATCCGATAATTGTAGCCAACATCCGAATAGGTATAGCGATCAGGCATGGCATGATTTCGCAATAGGCGGATTTGATCACAGGTAGCCTTATCCTTGGAAACGCACAACCCTCCCTCAGTAAGACTCCCCAAATTCTTTGTTGGGTAAAATGAGAAGGCTCCACAATCGCCGATCAATCCAGTAGGCTGACCCTTGTATTCCGCCAAGTGGGATTGAGCACAGTCTTCGATAATCTTCACATTGTATTTTCGACCCAACTCCATGAATGCATCCATGGGCGCTGATTGCCCAAACAAGTGAACAACAACGATCGCTTTTGTTTTCTTAGTAATCGCCGCCTCCACTTTCTCAGGATCTAAGATGTATGTATCCGGATCAATATCTGCAAATACGGGAATCGCTTTTTCGTAGCTGATACACCAGGACGAAGCCATGAAGGTAAACGGCGTAGTGATCACTTCATCTCCTGGATAAACACCACAAGCACGGACACAGAGATGCAGAGCCGAAGTACCACTATTTATCCCAATAGTTTCTTCTGCACCCATAAGCTCGGCGAATTGCTTTTCAAACTTATCAACCTGGTCGCCAAGAATGTACTGCCCGGAATCCAGTGTCTCCTCAAGTGCCGCCATCAACTGCGGCTTCAATTCCTGATGGGTCTGATGAAAATTTAAGAATGGAACGTTCATAAAATTAAATCCTCCTCGTCCTCCTACTTAGTCTCGTCCTTTAGTTTTGAAATATCATCAATCTGAGAAGTCCCATACTCTCCAACATCCTCGCCAACCGCAAATTTGTTTTCAAAATACTGAACTAACTTGCTAAGCATTGAAACGATAGAGATCAATAACACCTTCCCCTCTTCAATCTCATTTCTTTCTACGGCTCCTTTGGCCAATAAAACATCCAAACAAGCAGCACATTCAGTGGCCGATCCACGAGCGTCATCGAAAAATCGAATCGGTTGTTTCATCTGACGCCTTCCGTTTCCTTCGGCGATATTCAATACGACTGAAATGCTAGCTCGATCTAGTTGATTTAGAACCTCCGATAATAGAACGATTTGCTTCTTCTCTTTGACCGAGCCTACAAGTCCAGTTAGCCTGCCAACAAATTTAATCGAATGCTGGTAAACTTCTAATTTCTCATGATCGAACTGTTTCATTCGTATAAATAAGTAGGAGTAAGAGGACGAGGAAGATTTTTACTTGGCTCCCAGCTCCTCCATAATCGCTTCGACTAATCCATCCAAGCTCGAGGTCTTGGCCTCCTTAGTCAAAGGCACGTGTGATTCGCTCATTACTTTACTTGTCCGTGGACCGATTGAAATCGTTTTTGGCGTCTGAGCACCTTCGGCTAATTGCAAAGCTTTCGCCTGCTTAACAAACGATCGTACGGTGGAACCACTTGTAAATGTAATCGCATGTGCACCAAGTTCGCGGAATTTCTGGGCCGCCCGGTTTTCACTTAGATCGGTCGCTTCGGTTTTATAAACTTCGAAGCGATCAACGATGGCCCACTTTTCTTCAAGAGGCTTAATCAAGTCATCACTTCCTAGATTCCCTTTTACGACTAATACCTTCGCGTGTTCAATGGCCTCCGTATCGATCAATGCTTGAGCAAGATCTGCAGCCGTGTGTTTTTCCGGGACAAGTTCAACTTGCAGGTGAAACTTTTCAATTTCCCTGGCGGTGGCGGGTCCAACTGCGGCAATCCGCATGAAGCCCATCGAACGAAGGTCCTTGAATTCACTCAGGAATGCCTCAAAGAAAAAGCGAACACCGTTGGGACTCGAGAACACAATCCATTCGTAGGTACCCAATTCACCGAAAATCTCTTTCTTAACATCTTCATCCACCGCTGAACGGACACGAATCAATGGCAGCTCTCGTACTTCGGCACCCAACTGCAGAAGTCGGTGCATCAATTCGCTGGTTTGCTGACGCGTTCTGGTAATCGCAATTCGTTTTCCAAAAAGTGGTTTCTGCTCAAACCAGGAATGCTTCGGAGCATCCTTAACCACTTCGCCGATGATAATCATTGCTGGTGGCTTTATACCGGCCTCCTTAACTTCATTTAAAATCGTGCCCAATTTCCCGATACAGCTTTCTTGCGTTGGAAGAGTCGCCCATTGCACGACTGCAGCAGGAGTATCCTTACTCATTCCTGCGTCGATCAACTGCTCCACGATAGAGTCAAGTTTCGTCAGCCCCATGTAGATGCAAAGCGTGGCATCTAGCTTGGCATACTTCTTCCAATCAATCGCCGTCTCAGATTTCTCAGGGTCCTCATGGCCAGTTACAAGCACCACCGATGAACTATCTTTCCGGTGCGTTAAGGGAATCCCCATTGAGGCTGCAGTCCCCATCGAAGCCGAAACTCCTGGAACAATTTCAAATGCAATACCTGCACTCAGTAGTGCATCGGCCTCTTCCCCGCCTCGACCAAAAATGAATGGGTCACCTCCCTTGAGGCGTACGACCATTTTACCGGCTTTAGCTTCTTCAATCAGAAGCTTCTCAATCTCAACCTGCGGCTTGGAATGGTATCCGGATTTCTTACCTACATAAGTTTTCTCACAATCTCTTCGAGTCCAAGTCAGCAACTCATCATAGACGAGATAGTCGTAAACGAGAACATCACACTGCTGGATCAATTCCTTGCCACGAACAGTCACGAGATCCGAAGCCCCAGGACCTGCTCCGACTAGATAAACCATTCCCTGAGTCATGACTCGATCTTTCCAAGTGCTAGACGAATCGCTTCGCGAACTTCATCCATGTCCAGCGAATTAAAAGAAAGGCTGAATCGGCCAGCATCCTCATGGAATGCGAGCAAAGAGTTATCAACGAAATGAGCAGCAAATGCAGTCTGGCAACCGCCTTCGACCATGGTGAGAAACTCACGCTCAATGCTAACGGCCACATCGGTAACTGAGTCGGTCAATGCACTGAATCGCTCCTCTTCACCCGCTCGACATTGAAGCGCAATTGCTCCCTGCCCAACAGCGGGTATCATTTGATTTAGGCTGAGCGGTTCAAATTGAACACCTTCCCATTCTGAAATGCCTAAGCGCTTCAGCCCAGCAGCGGCGAGAATCGTCGCATCCGCATGCCCATCTTTGATTTTAGTTAACCGAGTGCCGACATTCCCACGTATTTCGAGGAATTCTACATCCGGTAAAAATAATTTTGCCTGGGCACGTCTCCGAGGGCTACCCGTTGCGAGGGTCTTAATGGTATCAACGCCGTCTCGTTTCACCAACACATCTTCTACGGGCGCTCGAGGCAAGAAACCGGCCAGTACCAAACCAGGCTCCATCTCTGTAGGCATATCTTTCGCCGAATGCACCGCCAAGTCAGCACACCCTTCAAGCATAGCGACTTCAAGTTCTTTGGTAAAAAGGCCTTTGCCGCCCTTCTCTTCCAATGACCAAGCCAGTCGTTGATCTCCTGTGGTGGTCATCTGAGATTGGATCACCTCAGTCCCAGGAAAGGCGGCAATGATTGCCTCCTCTACCATTTGGGTTTGAGCAAGCGCTAGGGGGCTCTTACGAGTGGCCAATGTAATCGTTTTAGACACAGCAAATGATTCGAATGGATAGTCTTATAATTGGTACTTAAAAAAGAAAAGCGCGAAGACTTCAGGGAGTCTTCGCGCTTAAAGTCTTAAAAATCAGAAATGATCCTTAGTAAGCTGCTTGCACACCCTTGATGTTTTTCTTGGATACCCAAGGCATCAGGCCGCGTAAACGTCCGCCGCACTTTTCGATAGGATGCTTTTCACCAGCTTTAAGCAGTGCTTTGTAGTTAGGAAGACCTGCTTCGTATTCGGCCACCCACTGCTTGGCAAACTTGCCTGTTTGAATTTCCTTAAGGATCTTGCCCATAGCCTTCTTGGTTTGGGCAGTGATTACGCGTGGTCCACGAGTAATGTCACCATACTTGGCTGTTTCTGAGATGGAGAAACGCATGCCAGCAACACCAGACTCAACCATCATGTCGACGATGAGCTTTAGTTCGTGTAAACATTCGAAGTAAGCCATCTCTGGCTGGTATCCAGCTTCAACCAAAGTTTCGAATCCAGCAATAACAAGAGCAGATGCTCCGCCACAAAGAACCGCTTGCTCACCGAAGAGGTCAGTTTCGGTTTCTTCCTTAAAAGTGGTTTCAATAACACCGGCGCGTGTTCCACCGATTCCCTTCGCCCAAGCCAGAGCAATTTTCTTGGCCTTCTTGGAAGCGTCGTTGTGGATAGCGATCAGAGAAGGAACACCTTTTCCTTCTTGGTATTGAATGCGAACCGTGTGTCCTGGGCCCTTAGGAGCTACCATGATTACGTCCACGTCCTTAGGAGCTTCAATCAATCCGAAGTGGATTGCGAAACCGTGCGTGAACATGATGGCCTTGCCAGCGGTCAAGTTGGGCTCGATGTCCTTCTTATAAACAGAAGCCTGCTTCATGTCAGGAACAGCGATCATAATTACATCTGCGCGGCGCACTGCTTCAGCTGTTTCAAATACTTCAAAACCTTGCTTCTTAGCTACGGCGATGGATTTGCTCTTCTTGTAAAGTCCGATGATCACATTGAGACCACTTTCCTTTAGGTTCAAGGCATGAGCATGTCCTTGTGAACCAAAGCCGATAACGGCTAGGGTCTTGCGTTTGATCGATGCAATATTTGCGTCTTTGTCTTTGTATACTTTCGCTGGCATAATTTACAGAGGCTGTAAGGTGCTTGAATAAAACTTGGGTTACTGCGCCGGATTAGAATCCTTAGCCCGTTCGAGGGCCAATTTTCCGGTGCGGGAAAGTTCGAGTATTTCAAATTGCTCAATCATCTCTAGAAACGCACGGACCTTTCCTTCGTCTCCAGTCAGCTCAAGGATAAGTGAATCCTTGTTCACATTGATGATCTTAGCGCGGAAAATATCGCAAATCTGAATAATCTCAGAGCGATTCTCCGAATCTGCAGCTAGCTTAACCAGGAGCAATTCACGCTCGACGGCCTCGCCACGCTTGAAATCCAATACTTGGATAACGTTAACCAGCTTATTGAGCTGCTTTATAATTTGGTCCAGTACCTGATCGTCTCCGACCGCCACTACGGTGATCCGCGAAAGAGAGCGATCGTGTGTGGGTGCAACATTAAGCGAGTGAATGTTGAAGCCTCGACCACTGAACATGCCGGCAACTCTTGCCAACACTCCAAACTTGTTCTCAACCAGAACGGATATCGTGTGTTTCATGTGGATGGATCTTTAGGATGGTAGGCGAAGACGGATTCGAACCGCCGACCCCCTCGGTGTAAACGAGGTGCTCTAACCAACTGAGCTATTCGCCCCCAAATAAGGTGGGATAGGAAGCCATCTGTTTTGTGCGTAATCAAGCACTAAATCCAAAAAGTTATGAGCTCGGATTCCAGGCGTTTTCACGACCAAATTTACTAGGCTTTAATACTGACCCATCCACGTTCGTGAAGCAATTCAGCGATTTGGATAGCATTGAGGGCTGCACCCTTCCAAAGCTGGTCTCCACTTACCCAAAGCGAGAGGCCATTTTCCAAAGCTGAGTCCTTACGAATTCGGCCCACACCACAATTTACCTTTTCGGAATAATCGATAGGCATGGGATACTGAAGATTATCGACGTCGTCGCACAATTCACTTCCTGGGAAGTTCGAAACAGCATCTCTCGCAGCAGCCACTTCTACAGGTTGCTCAAATTCTGCCTGGATAGAAACGCAATGCGCACGATAGACCGGCACGCGGACACAGGTGCAGCTAACCTTGAGATCAGGCAAGCCCATGATCTTCCGGCCCTCATTCAACATTTTCATTTCTTCCTTAGTATAGCCGTCTTCCAGGAATACATCTACATGAGGCAACACATTGAATGCGATCTGGTGAGGATAGACTTCCTTTTCAACAGGCTGATCATTCACCAAAGCCTTAACCTGATTGTCCAATTCAACAATAGCATCCGCCCCTGTTCCAGAAACGGCCTGGTAAGTAGAAGCAAAGAAACGCTTCAAGCCAAACGCCTTGTGCATCGGATAAAGTGCCATCAATGCCACTATGGTTGAGCAGTTGGGATTTGCGATGATGCCCTTGTGAGCTTTTGCAGCCTCTGGATTGATCTCCGGTATTATTAGGGGGACTTCTTCGTCCATACGGAAGGCAGAGCTGTTGTCGACAACCACACATCCGCGACGCGCAGCCTCAGGAGCGAGGGCCTTTGTAATACCTGAGCCAGCACTGAGGAGAGCAATGTCCAAGTCGTCAAAAGACTCAGGGGTCGCTTCCTCAACATCGAAGGAATGATCCTCGTAGGTAATGGTTTTTCCTTTAGAACGGGCGGAAGCCAGCAATCTTAAATTTCCAATGGGGAAATTGCGTTCATACAACAGGCGGATCAGCTCTTTGCCAACCGCACCCGTTGCTCCTACGATACCTACAGAATAACCGTCGTTCATATCTCAAAAAATTAAACCGGCACAAAATGGGTATTCACTTCTCCAAATGCAAGCGAGGATTCCACCAATATCAGGGGCCCGAAAACAGGTCCAATTCAGGAAACAAGGGAATCTATCGAGCTATTTTCAAGAGGCATAGCCACAACGGATCTAATTCTCCATTTTCACTGTGGATAATTATGTGAATAACTTTCCCTGCTCTGGCTAGAGTGAGTTTACGCACCCGCTATTAGGGGAAACCCCTAAAAGAGCCTCAGGGAGCTCTCTGAAGCAAAGAAGTCGTTACTTTGGTCCTTAAATAGTATCCATTTACCGAATCCTGCCACCGCTATTGAGATCCGCAAGAAATCTCAAACCCAACTACAGAGGCCTATCCAGCCTTACCAACTTATCCAATCAACCATGGCCCTACCACCTGTGTTATCGCGTGGAGCAACCGGAATCGAATTCTTCTCGAATCCCGCGTCGACTCTGTCTCAAAACGCGCCGGACCCTTATTTGAATGGTTTGCCCGACCCAGTTTTTCTATTGGGTGTAGACGGCAAAATCATTCGCGCAAATGCTCGCGCATTGTCCTGGCTAAACAAGTATTCTGTTTCTCAAGTTGAAGGTTACCGCCTAAACGAGCTAATTGAAGCCAACGAATGGAACGGAGCTGCTGGATCCATCGAGGGTAAGCTCTTGGGACGTTTCTTTGAATCCGGACTCGTACCGAAGAATGTGAACTTGCACCTCGGCATTCAGGGTGAGTGTGAATACACCATTTCAGAGGAAGATAGCTTCGTGCTGAAAGCATCCCTGAAAAAGATCTTTTCTGATGGCAAAGCTCGCCTTCTCCTGACCGTTCAGGACATCACTGAGACGAAACAGAAAGAGTTACTACAGAACCTGTTCATGCATGACTTGGCAAACCGAGTGACCGAAGTCATCGCCAACTCAGAGCTACTCAATCAATTTTGCAAGAAAGGGGATACGAACCCTGAGAGCATCAACCGTTGGACGGAGAACATTAACATGATCTCCAAAGAGCTGGGGCTCGAGGTATCTGCCCAACAAGCAGTGGCAACCATGGAGCTCAAAAAGATGTCTGCACACCCTAGTGATGTTGAGGCGCTTGAAGAAATCCAAAAATTAGCAGCCCACTTCTACCCGGTTGAAAAAGACCACAAAGTAAAGTTGCAGGTCTGCCAAGACTCTAAAGACATTCTCTTTTCTACCGACCCTGTTCTCTTGCGCCGTGTTCTAACAAACCTGGTTAAGAATGCCATTGAAGCTTCCAAGCCAGGGGATGTGATCACCCTAGGTTGCCGAGAAGGAAAAACAACTGGGCTCGTCGAATTCTGGATTCACAATCCGGCGGTCATAGACGAGGAAATGCAAAGCCATTTGTTTAAGCCTTACTATTCGACCAAAGCGAGCACTCGAGGCCTGGGAACCTACAGTATCAAATTCCTAACCGAGTATTTCCTCAAAGGCACAGTCGAGGTGGAATCAACGGAGGAAAAAGGCACCTGCTTTCGAGTAGCCTATCCTTTGGCCTTGGAAACACAGTTGTCCGCTTAACCGACTCAGTTCTCAGAGATTTTTGGAACTCCTCCAGTCGAGGTAGGCACTTCAAAGGTAACATCTTCTAAATGTACCTGATGGATGCATGCACGCTTCGTGCAGCCCGGAAGCGCCTTCAGCGATACATCGCAATCGATATCAATACTACCAGGAAGGCACTGACGTGGCTGGCTCTTGGAATAACAAAGCCCAGCAGCGATCGCAAAATCAGTCACCCACTCCTCGTATTTTTCATTCAAACATAAGGTCCTGGTCACCTTGTCAGTCTTGTTCGAGGACTCTGGTTTCGCAAACAGAATAAAGGTCAACTGGAAGCACTCAGAATGCGGATTGAAGACCAATCCGATCCAAGAAGCTTCGTAGAGTCCAGGTCCTAAATTTCCGATGTCCATGCGATTAAGAGTATTGGACCTACATCCAAATTCCGAGTCAACCCCGGGCACACTTATTTTCGTCCGTGTATGACGAAAACCTGATGCGGAATCGAAAGTTGTTCTTTCGGGAAATGCGTTTTCAGCATCTGCTTATGCGCTTCGTCAAATGCGACGACATTTTCTTTAGATAAGGATCCACCGGCGCTGGCACGGATCCTACCACGCCAAGCTTCATGAGAATAGCTGGCGGCCTCTTGATATGAAAAACTTCTGATATCTGAGAACCCACCTTCATTCAGATGCCTGAACCACTCAGGATAAATCCCGACCTGACCTCCCATATTCCAGGATGGATTTTTCTCCATGATCAGTTTCTCCGTATGCCATACCACATTTCCATTGATGGGGAGCCAGTCAAAGTGAGCGATCAACAATAAGCCACCCGGTTTCAATATTCGCCGTACATCTTTGACCGCACTTTCAGGATCGAACCAATGCCAACACTGCCCAGCGGTTACAACATCGGCCGTTTGATCTTCCTGACCCGTCCCCTCCGCCGTGCCCTGACAAAAATCGATCACCACTCCTTCTTCCTTGGCCATCTCTAAAGCAGCACCGAGCATTTCAGAAGAGGGATCAACACCTGTGACCTTGCAGCCCATCTTTGCCAAGCCTCTTGCGACCGTTCCAGTCCCAGATCCCAAATCCACTACGGTTTCGGATCCCTCAGTCAGTCCATCTATCTGTAGGCGTTTAAAAAACGACAGAGGAAATCCAGCACGGTGTTTCTGGTAGTCAGAAGCGGTCTTTCCGAAGTCAGCTTTCATAAGCAATGAACAATCGGCCTAGCTCAAAGCCAGCCCAATCAAACGAGCACCCTCCTCGCTCAGTTTTAACTTTAAGGCTTCTTGCTGGGCCTGATCAGACATTTTCACCCAAGTCTTTTGAATAATGGAAATCATTTTGGCTTCTTCAGTCTTGGCGATCAGATCATCGAACTGTTCCTCCAGAAAAACCATACATAAGGCATCTTCAATCAATTGCACCTCGGGATCCTTACCCAGACCTTGCTTCAGGTTTATAGCGCGCACTCGCTCTACTACCGTATCCTCATAGCCAGCTTTGCTAAGCACTTCGGCACTCTTATCAGCATGGAAGCTTTTTAGATCCTTCCGCCAGGTTAAGTAGCCTACTCGCCCCTCTGGATAACTCTTACGTGGAATCTCCCAACGACAAAGATGCTGACAACGGGCCGCAAGCTGAACGACCTCAGATGCTTCAGGATTCAACTTGAGAATCCAACGGGTCATACAATCAGCAAAAAACACTTCGTACGGGAGTTGGGCTCCATTTACTTCACGTTGCTTAGGATCCTGAGAATTCATTCTGTCGAACTCAGCTACCGCTCCCTCAAACTTATCCGATAAATCCATCAAAACAGACAAACAAACCAAGTAGGTAGTGGCACGTATAAAAGGAGAGAAGTTCATTCCATAAATTCGTTTGCGCAGGAAATACCTACTCCCTAGAACCTAGGTCGATTCGATCACCACCCTCTATGAAAAAGCAGTCATCTCTAATTCTCTTCGCAAGCCTATTCCTGTCACAATTTCCTATTGCTCACGCGCAACAAGATCTGTTCGGCGTGCAAATAAGAGCCTCCTCTCCACAGGGGCAGGATCGCTGGCAGATCTTTTCAATGATGGTTCAGGAGTTTACGGCGCCGCCGTAAGAGACGGGGTGTTCTACCAAGTGGAACTGATGAACAATAGCACCCAATACTTCCTTGCTACCACTGCAACCGAGGGAAACGCACTTTCCACAAGAGTCGCGCAGGCTGACCTCGGGTTTGGTGACGTAGAAGGATTGGCCAATGTAGAAGGTCAGCTCATGTGCATAAGCTTGGACTTCCCCGCCCACACTTCGAAGCTAATTTCAATCGATCAAGAAACAGGTCTGGGGACACTCATTGGAGAAGGCTCATTAAATGTTATCATCCATGTCTTGGCCTATGACCACGTTGCCAAAATCCTCTACGGAGCCGGAGTCCCCTGGGGCGATGGAGAAACCGCAGTTAACGAAAATAATTTGTATCGAATAAACACCGTATCAGGAGCGACCACCTTGGTAGGTGACATGGGAACAAGGATGGAAAGTTTAGCATGGACGGTAGGGCTTGGATTGGTGGGAGCTTTCGATCACCTATACCAGATCGATACAGCAACCGGAGCAGCCACACAAATAGGCACGACCTACTACACCGATGGCCTGGGAACCCCTCAGGGTTCGATCAATGACATCTGGGCTATGGGCGGTGTGGCCAATATTGATGACATTGAAGTCACTCCTTTTTCAGTCACTTCGGTTTCTCTAAACGAATCCAGTCAAGCAGTCATCGCCTGGGAATCCGAAACGGGTTTCACCTTTCATGTCGAATGCAACCCATCTCTCGATGGTCAAACCTGGATCAAAGTGAGAGACTCATTATCAGGACAGCCCTTGACCATGAGTCAAACCGTCAGCGATCCAGAAAGTACAGACCCAAGATTCTATCGTGTGGTGAAATCGTTTCCGTAAACTTCAGAAGCTCGGAATGCTTCGGAGAAGCCAAAAAGAAAGGCGACCTCCCCTCAAGGCCGCCTTTAAATCAATCCACTATCAGCGGATTAGAATGAAAAATCTGCTTCGAACCAAAACTTGTCGTTGTCCGGGATTCCACCCGCTACATCCAAGGTCGCAGCTTTCACGATTATCTTCCAACGGTCATCAACAGGAATAGTAATCACCAGATCGATCTCGTGCCCAAAATTGACTCCTCCAGTTTCTGAAGCGAAATCATGGAAGACGAGCATGCCTGAAATCGATTGGATTTTCGTTCCAACGGACAGATAGAGGTCCTGCAGTCCTAGACCGGGAGTCCCCAAAAAGGCATCCGCCCAGCCATTGTATGCATGGAGCGTTGCAAGCGGCGTTTTGAAGCCTACACCATTGTCACTACCGAGCACTTCATATCCGCCCTTAAAGGTGATGCTTTCGAACGTAGTGCTGGCGTTAAGGTGATAGTAATCGGTGCTGTAGTTAAGAGGACTGTTTCCTCCATCACTTTGAGTTGCGTATTCGGCATAATAGCTGACTTTCTGACCATCGCCAACTTCGTCGGCTCCCGAAATACTAATACCAAAAGTATCAGTCGAATTCGCAGCGGCATTTTCGAAATCCAATAAGTAGCTGTAACCCACTACTTTCGTTCCGCCCTCGGTCATCATGGAACCGTTGAACAAGTGAGAATCACTCTTGAATTCGCGCATGGCTGAGGCAGGAGCGTCATCACCGAATATACGGTGCACCTTATCGATGTATCCATAGAAACCCTTGAAACCGGATTCCTGGTCATTCAAAGTCAGAGTCGCGGCATCGTAGGTTTGCTCATTCTGGCGCCAACCCACATTTCCGACATACCGGACTCCATCCAAAATAATACGTTGGCGACCTACCGTGCCAATAAACTCGTCTCGCGCATAAGACACTTGAGCACGATTCAGCTCTGTGCCTTCTGGATCGGCGATTACAGTTTTTCCAGCCACAGGATACGGATTGTAATCATCTTCGTCCATGGCTCTCACATCTTCTCCTTCAATCAAAAAGCTGAACCCTTCAAAGTCCTGGGACTGAAATCCAATTCTCGATCTCAGGGTCAACGCATCCGATGCAGGTCGTCCTTGCTGATCAGCTGATTCAGCACGCGCACGAAAGTCTCCTGTAAATTTTCCGAAATCTGTTTCCACTTGGGAAAACAAGCTATGACTCAAAGCGGCAAGAAGGACACAAATACCTCCGAGACGCGTTATGGTAGTTCTCTTTTTCAGTTTCATAGATCCTAGGTTATTTGGATTTATGCCAACTACTTTGAGCCAGGTGCCACCGACGACTTATGAGGTCACCCAGCCGGTACAGCCTGACAATATTGTTAGCATCCCCAACTATACCCATTAGGAGCCTAACTGAACTTGACCTACATCAAGATGCGATGGGTCACCAACAGGGCTTCAACCCAATATTAGCAGGTCTAATTCGCCCACCTCTAAGGTACCCGAACTGAGAATACGCACCCGTAGTCCGCCTTTGCCTTCCATAAAAGCGCGTGCTCCTGGTCCCACTGAGCTATCCATCCATTCACAGGGAGTCGCTTCCTGTGTGCCTTCAAATTCGATAGACCCAATTTTAAAGCGTTTCCCAATTAATGTGTTTAGATCAACTCCTCGGACAAAAATGTTTCTGCGAAAAGCAGCGTTTTCAAAATATGGATCTGGGACGATCTCGCGTAGAGCATCTGCCACTTCGACAGAAAAGAAGGTGGCCTGACCTTTGAAGTTCTCCTTGTAGTCAAAGAAACGATCACCCTCGATTCCTTTTCCGGCCACACAGTTAATGGATTGAGGAGAATCATCGCCATGGTTCAATCGCTCTTGTCCATATCGGCCATAGAAATCGTGACCTGGAGAAATGTAGAAGGCTTCAATTTTCATGATAAATTCGGACTACTTTGGAAACACTCCGGCCTCTTTCCAAACGGTTTCTACCAAACGGCAAAAATGAGGCGTCCCAGCGTAAAAATACATCTTGGGTTCTTTTAGATTAAACTCAGTCATCGGAAAAAAGGACTCACCAAACTCATTGAATTCAGAGCCTACGGCTTCACACAACGCGATCGACGCGGCCACGTCCCAGATACTGACCCGATTACTGAATGAACCATCCATCAATCCGTTCGCGGTATAGGCCAAGTGAAGGGTACCACTACCCACATTGCGCATCTTGAAGCCCTGCCCTTTCAGAGCAGTTAGCAAGCTGAATAATCGTTCCGCTGAAAACCCATCGAAGGCCGCAAACAACTCATTCGATTCGGTCCGTTGGCTTATAGCCATGGGTTTGTCACCATCGAAGGCTCCGAATCCTTTGCCACCATGCATCAAGGTATGGCGAGAAAAGTCGTATATAAAACCATACACGGGCACTCCGTTCCGCAAGAGGCCCAAAGAGATCGCACACATCGACATGCCAATCGCGAAATTATTCGTGCCATCGACAGGATCTATTATCCAAACAAACTCCGAGGTCAGTGGAACCGGCTCCGTTTGGTCCTGAGTCTCTTCAGAAAAAAATTGGTCTTCAGGAAATGCCATCAGGATTCGCGCTTCTGTTTCTTTTGAAATGGTAAGATCCGCTTCAGTCACACGCGAGCGATCCGCTTTCCATTGGCTTTCAACTCGGCCAAAGAGTTTATTAAACAAAGCAATCTGAGCCTCGATAGCTTCGAGTCCCGCTTCAATTCGTGCTTGGATTGCGTCGTCCCCTGTCATGACCGCCTATGCAAGGGGCTTGATTTTCAAGGTCAATAGAAAGCACTAAATTCTTTCTCCGCCCTCAGCGAAAATCACCAAACAGATTGTAGACATGGTAGTGACACCATGGAAGCGGGGATCCTTGACCACACCTAAGGGGATCTACTATAACCCTTTCACCTGTTGATTCACATCTGAGACCTAAACCACCCTTCCTCAAGTTCTCCTTATCTATTCGATGTTCAAATACCTTCTCCCCGTCTCTGTGCTTATACTCACCTCCTGCGCCCAGCAAGTAGCAGATCCAGAGATCGCTCGTCTTGAAGAACAGGCGAAACGAGTCACTATCATCAGGGACGACTTTGGGGTGCCTCATATTTATGCCAAGACCGATGCGGATGCCATCTTTGGCATGCTCTATGCCCAATGTGAAGATGACTTCAACCGCGTGGAGCAAAACTACATGTGGGCCATTGGCAGGCTGGCAGAAGTCGAGGGAGAGAAAGCGCTCTTCAGTGATTTGCGCGCTCGGCTCTACATGACCCAAACCGAGGCAATCGCGGCCTATGAAAACGCACCTCAGTGGTTAAAAGATCTCTGCGACGCGTTCTCCGATGGAATCAATTGGTATCTGCATTCCCACCCCGAGGTTAAGCCACGATTATTGACGCGATTCGAACCCTGGATGCCCATATACTTCAGCGAAGGTTCTATCGGCGGAGATATTGAACGCATAAGACTGGCTGGCATAGAAAGCTTTTACGGCGGCGAACCTCCGATTCAAACGCTGCCAGAATCTGCCGGCACCAACCGCGAATTCAAAGAACCAGGCGGCTCAAACGGATTTGCAATCGCCGGCGAGCTAACGCAATCCGGCAACGCGATGCTACTCATCAATCCTCACACGTCCTTTTTCTTTCGTGGTGAAATACATGTGGTCAGCGAAGAGGGCTTGAACGCCTACGGAGCGGTTACCTGGGGCCAGTTTTTCGTTTATCAGGGTTTCAACGAAAATACGGGATGGATGCACACCTCAACCGGTGTGGATTTCATGGATAAGTTCGCAGAAGATGTATTCAAAAAGGACGAACAACTCTTTTATCGATATGGTGAGGAAATCCGTCCGGTGCAAGTTTCAAAAGTCACCTTGAAGTATAAAGAAGAAGATTCTTTGTCAGAGCGAACCTTCCCCATGTATCACACGCATCACGGCCCTGTAACTCATATGGAAGATGGCCAATGGGTCTCAACGAAAATCAATTGGGACCCCGTCAATGCACTTCACCAATCTTTCATCCGCACGAAGCTGAACGGTCACGATGAATTTCGAGAAATGATGGATATTCGCACCAACTCGTCCAACAACACCGTCTACGCCGACTCGGGAGGAAACATCGCCTACTACCACGGCAACTTTGTGCCGAAACGAGATCCAAGCTTTGACTATTCTAAGACCGTCGATGGTAGCGATCCCGCCACAGACTGGCAAGGCCTCCACTCCGTGGATGAACTGGTGACCGTTTTGAATCCAGAGAACGGTTGGATTCAGAACTGTAACTCTACTCCGTTTACGTCCGCAGCCGAATTCAGCCCCAAACAAGAAGACTATCCCCGCTACATGGCACCGGATAATGAGAACTATCGCGGTATCCACGCCGTCCAAGTGTTGAGCAACGCCTCAGACCTAACATTGGATTCACTCATTGATCTAGCTTACGATTCTTATTTGCCGGGCTTCGAAGCGGTCGTCTCGGGACTGCTGACTGCCTGCGACCAAGCCGATGATTTGTCAGGTGATGCCACAGAAGCACTGGCAAAACTCAAAGCGTGGGATCTCCGAGTTTCGGTCGAATCCATTCCAATGACTCTGGCTCACTTTTATACTCTCACACTTCTGAAACACAGTTCCATTCCTGGTAGACCCTCGATCCAGCAATTGGAAGAATTGGCAACCGACTCGAACCATGCAGAGCTAAGAGCGTGGTTCGAAGAAACTCTGACGACATTAAAGAATGACTTTGGTCGTTGGGATGTCCCTTGGGGTGAAGTGAATCGGTATCAGCGAATTAATGGTGATATAGTTCAACCGTTTAATGACGACGAACCATCCTTGCCGATAGGCATGGCATCCGGACAATGGGGTGCGCTTGCGTCCTTTGGCGCCAGACAATATCCTGGGACTAAGAAACTCTACGGAACGTCAGGAAACAGCTTTGTAGCCGTCGTTGAGTTTGGCGAAAAGGTGAAAGCAAAGAGCATGCTCGCCGGTGGCCAAAGTGGTGACCCTCAATCTCCTCATTTTGACGATCAAGCTGAGCGCTACGCCGACTTTGCATTTAAGGATGTAGCCTATTACCGGGAGGATGTTGAGAAACGCGCGACCAAGACCTACTATCCGGGAGAATAACGATCAGCTTGCAGTACGCGCAGGCGACCTGCCACTCCCTTGCAAGTTGACTACCACAATCCCTAGCCCCACCAGGAGCACTCCAAATAGAAGCGCATTTGAAATAGGTTCACCCAGTAGATAATAACTGATGATGACTCCCGAGATGGGAGAAACGAACCCAAAGACTCCGAGTCTGCTGGCATTAAATCGCCGGAGTAAAACCGTCCAAAAAATAAAACCTAACCCGGCCACCATGATCCCCTGGAAGGCAACGGCTGAAACAATTCTAGTATTTAGCACAATGCTGGCATCACTTTCGAAAATGGCACTCAGAGCGAAAAAGACAGGAACGCTAAGAGCCGCCTGCCAGAATAAAAGGCGCGCAGGATGGATTTTTTGAGTAAGATTCTTGGTGAAGACCTGACGGGCACCCAACAACAACCCACTGAGAAGAACCAGTGCATCTCCGAAAAGATAATCGGTGGCCGATGTGAGAAACCCTTCGCCAAAAATAAACACAATCCCAGAAAAGGACAGCACCATTCCACCGACTTTGAAACGGTTAAGCCTATCTCCCGCTAAAAAGAAATGGGCGAACAAAGTGATGAAGAATGGATTGGTCGACATCAGCACTCCTGAGTGCGCCGCCAAGGTATAACGAGTGCCGCTGTGAAGTAGATAAATTTGCAGAACAAACAACGCGAGAAGAGAAAAGAGGAGCCTTAGTTCTTTACGGGAAGGTTTGAGAGGAATACGTGCGAACAAAACCCACACAAGAACTGTCAATGCACCCAGGGAAAAACGGACACCAGCCAAAGCAAGCGGCGGAAATCCTTCCAAAGCAATTTTTATAGAGGGAGAGTTCCCGCCCCACATCACACTAATGAGAATAGCGGCAATAGCAGCCTTGGCAGTAATATGATGATTCAGCATGGACCTAAAATTGCGACAGGTAGAATCATTGAGGACCAAGCTCTAATAGCGATACCATTCATGAGAATAGATAAAGGATCAATAAGGTAGCCATGGTGGTAACACCATGGAATTACCTTTAAAAGGTCGATGCTGTCACCAGCATCGCTACATTCTAGTTTTCAGCTTGTGAGACAATTCCTCAATCAATGCAGTATTACCCGTCTTCCCGGCCACACTCACATTCTCCCCTGGGTCGTTTTCATGATCGTAAAGCTCACGAGAAACCACTTGTTTCGTTTTCAGGCTTTGCCATTCAATGTAGCGAAATCGATCAGTACGAATAGAACGCCCAATGGCTCCATTCCTGGTATATTCGCTATAGGCTTCTAACCGGGTTTCAGCTTCGGAATCAAACAGAGAGGCAGCAAAGCTTCTACCCTCAAGATGGTCCGGTTGTGACAGACCAGACAGTTCAGCCAGAGTCGGGAACAAGTCAAGCAGCTCTACTAGACTGTTGATCGACTCACCTTTGGAGGATGCATTGGGAACCGAAACCAATAGAGGGACACGTGTAGACAATTCAAAATTGGTGTGCTTCGACCAAAGGGAATGATCGCCCAGTTGGTAGCCATGATCCGAAGTAAATACGATAATGGTATTGTCCCTCAGTCCACTCGCTTCCAGCTCCTCGAGAACTCCTCCTACCAACGCATCCACATAACTGATACAGGCATAGTAGGCATGCTTGATCTCACGCGCTAGATCGTCAGGTATTTGCCCCGACCGGGGAATATCTTTAAAGCTGCGAACGTATCTGGAGTCATGCACTGCGTATCGGGGATCCGCAGTGCGCGGTGGATCAGGGTACTCAGCGAGTGGGATGGATTCCCTATCATAAAGATCCCAATATTTCTTTGGCGCATTGAATGGCGTGTGAGGCTTGTGAAAACCCACCATCATAAAAAATGGTTCTTCTCGATCGGAAGCAGCACGTATCGCTTCACGGGCTGCTTTCGCGGTGAGTCCATCCTCGTAGGCTTCGTCTCCCACTTCCGCCGCTTCAAACAAGGGGTTCACTCGATTTTCAGGTACTGACCGGTTGATAATGGGATGTTTGTCCACATTTTTGGGGGCTGCATAATGCAAGGGCTCAGGCTCAAACCAGGGTTCAGACCAGGACAATGGATCGTCCTGTCCATTGTGCAGAATTTTTCCAAATCCGCGCGTATACCAACCGCGGTTCTTAAAGAGCTGTGGCAATGCGACGATATCCGGATGCTCCGCTCGAAATGTATTTTTCGCATTCGTCTTCTTCCCTAGAGAAGCGGGCATAAGACCGGAAAAGAAGCTGTTCCTAGAAGGCCAGCACACGGCCTTCTGACAATAAGCTCGGTTAAAGACCACAGATTGACTGGCTAGCCTATCTAGATGGGGAGTCACAGCGATCTTATCGCCATAGACCCCCAAGTCAGGCCTCAGATCATCGGCAATAATGAAGAGGACATTCATCTCCCCCGGTTTCTCGGTTGAAATATCTGACTCCGAATCCGCACAACCAATAACAAATCCTAGAACCAGGAAAGGAATACAAAAATTCTTCATATTAAAGGGAGTGTTGATAACTGGGAAAAAGGCTTCTTAATCAACCAAAGAGAATCGATAACCAGACTCAACCGTGAAACACCAACACCGAACCATCATTGCCGCCTTAGCTTGTTTGCTAGCGGCCAGCCTAAGCGGTCAGGTAGAAGAGGAAGTGGTCAATTTCGCAGATCATATATCGCCTATTATTCGAAATAATTGCGTTGATTGCCATTATCCAGAAGGCATCGGGCCATTCGATCTTTCAACCTTCGAGCAGATTCGCAGAAGGGTTAAGCAAATTACGGGAGTCACCGAATCCCGCTTTATGCCTCCCTGGAAGCCCCATCCTGATTATGGTCCAGCATTGATAGGAGAACGAGGACTATCGGATGAAGAAATCAATTTGATCAAGATGTGGCAGGAAACCGGAATGAAAGCCGGAGATCTGAGCAAAGTTCCCCCGGCTCCGGATCAAACTTCCACGTGGACCTTGGGCGAACCCGACATGATTGTCCAACTACCGGAATCCTATGTATTACCGGCAGAGGGAATCGATGTTTATAGAAACTTCGCCATCCCAATTCCATTGGATGAGATTAAGTATGTTCAAGCCTTCGAATTGCTTCCTGAAACCCGACTGGCCATCCACCATGCCTTACTGATGCTCGACGACTCTGGAAGATCCAGAGAGCGAGAAAAAGAGGAAGTCGGCGTGGGATTTGACGGAATGGGAATTGGTTCCAGTGCTCCCCCATCCGGTCACATTGTAGGGTGGACTCCAGGGCAAGTCCCTTACCAAGCCTATCCAGGAACAGCCTGGGAGTTGAGCCCAGGAACCGACCTGGTGCTTCAACTGCATCTACTCCCGAGTGGAAAACCTGAAACCATAAACCCTAAAATCGGACTCTATTTTTCCGATGAACCACCCGACAAACCATCCTTTGTCCTTCAAATGCGAAGTTACGATGTGGATATCCCGGCAGGAGAATCAGAGTATTGGGTCGAAGAGGTGATGGAACTCCCCGTAAAGGCGAATGTACTAAGCGTGTACCCGCATACTCACTACCTGGGCAAAGACATCCAGTTGTTTGCTATGTCACCGGAAGGCCCGAAACAATGGCTAATCAGGATTCCTGACTGGGACTTCAACTGGCAGGGGGATTATCGATATAAAGAGCCCGTTCAAATACCTGCGGGCTCGAAGATCCACATGCGCTACCGGTTTGATAACTCGGAGGACAATTTGCGCAATCCCAACAGTCCACCGATTAACGTCCGTGGCGGATGGCGCTCCTTTGACGAAATGGCAGAGGCGATGATACAGGTCATACCTGATCGGGTCGAAGATTTGCCTAAGATCAAAGAAGCACAAAAAAAGTACGACTTTAAGAAAGCTGGAGGAGAAGCACGGTTTCACTACTTCAGTGGCATTTATCTGGAGCAACAAAGAGAGGTAGATCGGGCTATCCAATCCTACCTAACCACCATCAGACTAGACCCTTCTTTTGCCAGCGCCTATGTCAAACTGGGCAGTATTTATGAATCAGCAGGAGATCTTCAACAAGCTGAAGCGCTCTACAAAGAAGCATTGGCCTATCAACCAGATCTCATTCCCGCTCAGCTGGGGGTTGCAAAGCTTATGATGCAAAGCCAGCGAATTAGGCAGGCAGGATTTATACTGAAAGACGTCTATGCGGAAAACCCGAACCATCTCCAATGCAATCTCTATCTGGCTCGCTATTTTCTAACCCGCGGCGAGACGGAAGAAGCCTTAAGTATTTTTAAAGAAGGAGAAGGCGCGTTTAATAATTCACCTGAGTTTCATTTCGAGTATGCCCAAGTGCTTCTTGAAACAGGCAACCAATCCGGAGCTATCAATGAGCTCAACCAAGCACTAGAGACGGCTCCAAGCGGCACCGGTTTAGAATCCGTAAGAACAACAAATAAGATTCAAGCTGAAGTTCATTACAGCTTAGCCCGCATCCATGTGGAGCATTCTGAATATAAATTGGCGGATAAGCAACTCGATGCCTGCCTTATAAAGAGCCCGGACCATTTAGATGCCCTGCTACTATCGGCAAGAACCGCTATAGAGAATCAGCAATCCGCAAAAGCTGTTGAGCGACTGGTTAACTTGGTCGCAAGGCCCGAAGACAGTACCTTTTCAACTGAAGATATTCTAGCCAATTTGCCTGATCCAATTGGAAGACAGCTACTCGAAAGAGCCTATTTAGAAGCCGGAAACGAAGCAGGTGCGAGTAGAGTCAGATCCCTCCGGCCTTCAACAAACCCATAGCCTTCTTTGGCCATCACCCCGAACGGAACTACTTCTCTTCAAATTGGGCGTGGGAGAAATTGAATACTTCCGACTCGGTGCGCGCGTTTTTGAAAATCAACTTCATCTCTTCGATCACTTGAGGGTACAAGGCGGAGATATCATTGGTTTCACCAAGATCAGCGGAGAGATCGAAAAGCTGAATCGGCGCATCACGATCTTTCAGCACCCCGTATCGCACGGCTTTCCAGTTCCCTTTGCGAATGGCAACCCGGCCACCTCGTTCATGGAATTCCCAATAAAGGTATTCATGCTGAACCTGTGAATCGTTGTTCCCCTTCAAAGTAGGCAGGAACGAAATCCCATCTAAGCCATCCGGCGAATCTACTTCGGCCATATCTAGTACCGTTGGCAATACATCCCAAAATGCGCTTATATGATCAGAACGTGAGCCGGGCTCAATCACTCCATCCCAAGCCGCAATCATTGGAACACGAATGCCTCCCTCGTAGAGGTCTCGCTTGTATCCTTGCAAAGGGCCATTGCTGTCAAAGTAATCTGGATCCGCCCCACCCTCTTGGTGAGGGCCATTGTCGGTCGTGAATATAATTAACGTATCATCCATCAATCCGAGATCTTCGATCTTAGAAACGATTTCACCCACCTGATCGTCTAGAAGCTTGATCATGGCTACAAATGCGGCGTGAGGTTCGGATTGCGATTCGTATGAACCCAAGCGATACTTGGGGCCTTCATCTAAGCCTTCGTAAGGCGTTTCAGGTTCGAACTTACCACGCAGAGGAGCCATGTATTCTTCCGGTGCAATCAGCTCAGCATGAGGAATGATAGATGGGACATAACAGAAGAAGGGAGTATCTTTATTGTCTTCAATAAATTGAAGAACCCGCTCATGGATCAGCGTAGGGGCATACTCGTTCTTTTGAATACCTTCGTTCCCATGGAGCATGACCTTTTGGTCATCATCCCATAAATGAAAAGGATAGTAGTGATGCCCTAACCTCTGGCAGTTAAAGCCATAGAACACATCAAAGTGATTCATGGGGTCACCTTCTGAGCCAGGGTATCCAAGTCCCCACTTGCCGAAAGCGCCCGTTACGTATCCAGCTTCTCTCAACAACTTAGGTAGTGTTGGAACATCAGATGGAAACGGATACTGCCCCTCTGGATAGATTTCGTAATTTCCCCGAACGGGCGTATGACCGGTATGTTGTCCGGTCATCAAACAGGAGCGCGATGGAGCACAAACAGTATTACCTGAATAGTGTTGGGTGAACACCATGCCGCGTTTGGCCAAGCGATCAATATTGGGTGTATCGAACTTTTCCTGACCAAAAGAACTCAGGTC
>CALJGU010000173.1 GCA_938075565.1 uncultured Opitutales bacterium
GAAAATGAAACCGTATCTCATCTGCAGTCGATAAGCTAAACAACAAGTCCTGTATAAATTTTAAGCATCAGCAACTAGGCGATTTCGACCTCTCGTAGAGCTTAAAATCGCCTAAAGCGTTTCAACCATATAACATGAGTCCCATTTTTATCGCAACTGCGGCTTGCCTAATCCTACTGCAAGTTTCCTTGCCCAAGCGTTACGCATTCGTCCCACTGCTCATCGCAGCTTTCAATATTGGCAATGTTGAATTCATGGGCGAACTTACAATTGTTCGCGCCCTGATTATCGTAGGCCTCATTCGAGGCGTTGCCACCGGTAGCCGCCCAATAGATACAAGCAACGGTATCGATCGACTTTTTTTGCTTTTTGCTTTTTTCGCCCTACTATCTGCTGCCTTTCACCCCGAAGCACCCTACAACCCTTACAACGAACGCATAGGCCTCGTTCTAAACGTCCTTGGCTCCTTCCTCTACGGACGCTGCTACCTTATCGGGGAAGAACCCCTCAAGCGTCTTGCAATGGGCTCCCTCATAGCCCTGCTTCCCCTTGCCTTGATGCTAACTCTCGAAGTTTCAACAGGAAAAAATTATTACTATGGTCACTTCGGAGCCCGACGTGCGGCAGCAATGTTTCGAGACGGTTTTCGGGCAAGTGGCCCCTTTGCCCACTCAATCCTTGCCGGCACATCTGGAGCTGTAACAATCGCTCTTTTCGTCCCCTTCTGGAACATGAAAAGAAAGTTAGCAATCCTTGGAATCATAGGGTGCTTGCTAATCGTAATTGCATCCAATTCAAGCGGACCTATCGCCGCCACTGGTTTTACGTTCGGGCTCATTTACCTATGGCGGAAACGCCAATACGTAAGCAAGGCCAAGTGGGCAGTCGTCTGGTGCATCATAATCATGTCCCTATACATGAATCGGCCATTTTATTACATAATCGACAGCATTGACTTCACCGGAGGCAGCACCGGATGGCACCGAGCAAGACTCATAGAAATGTCCATCGAGCACCTCGGAGAATGGTGGATGTTCGGAACGGATTACACGAGACACTGGATGCCAACGGGGGTTTCCTGGAACACGAACCATACGGATTTAACAAACTATTACATTCACCTAGGAGTCATGGGCGGACTGCCTCTCACGTTTCTACTTATCGCAATAATCGTATTTTCCACGAAGAAGTTATTAAATCAGGTCTTCACTCTCGAATCTGAGAACCGAATGCCGGAAGCCTTCACAGCTTGGTGCGCGCTGGCTGCCCTTGGAGCCCATACGAGCTCGTTCATATCGATTTCCTACTTCGACCAAATGTATGTGTTGTTCTATCTGCTCATAGCCTCAATAGCTGGACTGACAACTAAAACGGATCAATCGCCTGCCCAAACCGCTACTGGCGATTAACGCCGGGGAGAAAACCAAATCATTGTTAAACCCTCCGACATAGAGCGGTGACCGAGACGTCCCCCCCTTTTACAGGGTGCTGTACGAGTCAATTCGCATCGCAAAATCCACAAGGAAACTCCTTCGATGTTGATACGATCTAATTAGTAATGGCAATACCAAAAACGATCCAAGAAATCGTCAACTGGCGACTGTGCATTGGATGCGGAGCCTGCGCCTATGCATGCCCTGACGCGAAGGTCTCAATGGTTGACGCATGGGAGGAAGGCCTACGGCCCCAGGTAGCAAATAACGATTGCGATAGCTGCACCGATTGCCTCAGCGTTTGCCCAGCATTCGAAGTTGATTACCCTAAAATCAGAAAAGCCGTTGATAAGGCAAAGGGCAGCACAGAATTTCCCGAAACCGATTCTTTCGGAATCGCCCAAGAATGGGGCCCTGTTACAGGAATCTGGGAAGGCCACGCTACGAATAATGAAATCCGGTTCAAGGGATCGTCGGGAGGCGCCTTAACCGCTCTCTCGCTTTATTGCCTCGAAAGAGAAGGAATGCATGGCGTTCTGCACATCGGCCAAGATACCGACAATCCTATTCGTAATAAAACAAGGCTGAGCCGTTCTAGGAAAGAAATTCTCGCAAATGCAGGATCCCGCTATTCGCCTGCATCTGTATGCGATAGCCTCGACCTTGTTGAAAACTCCCCCTCTCCCTGTGCCGTCATAGGCAAACCCGCTGAGATAACCGCTGCACGCAAAGCCGCCCTACTCCGCCCTGCCCTCCAATCCAAGATAGGTGTAACACTTTCATTCTTCTGCGCCGAAACTCCCTCGACTGCAGGAACGGCCAAACTGCTCGACGTGCACAACATCAACTACCGGGATCTAAAAAACTTGCGATATCGAGGCAATGGCTGGCCAGGCCACTTTTCACCCGTCCTCAAAAACAAAGCTGACCCAGCTTTCAAAATGACCTATCGCGAGAGCTGGGCCCAACTTCAAGCAAGCCGTCCTTGGGCAACGCAAATCTGGCCCGATGGCTCGGGAGAACTCGCTGATATCTCGTGCGGGGATCCTTGGTACCAGGAACCAGATGGGAAGAACCCGGGCTCTTCGCTTATTGTGACACGTACGGCAACAGGCAAGCGCATCGTCGAAGCCGCCGTTCGAGAAGGCTACCTAGACCTGGTCTCAGCAGAACCGTGGAAAGTCACGAAATCTCAACAAGGCCTACTTGAAAAGAAGCGAGTCATTTGGGGACGTCTTTTAGCAATGAAACTATTTGGCATTCCCACTCCCAAACATCTGGGAATGAATCTTTTCACTCAATGGCGGAAACTTTCATCCAAAACGAAATGCATCTCCATCCTGGGAACCATACGGCGAATCATTACCCGAAAACTCTATAAGAAGCAAAACCCATCAACGACAGGTCGTTCCCTCTAGCGATTCAACTGTACGCCTCCATACAAACAACCATTGCGACTCTTTCGTTTGAATAGATGCTAAACAAAGCCACAGCCATCCCACAGAGGCTTTGCGATCGACGCAAAGCATTAATGCTCAAGGATAAGCTCTTGAGTTTTGGGAAAACGCGATTCCGACTTTTTACGACCTCAGGGCGGCTTCATGGTCCGTGCTGTCCCATATCTTTTGCCTATCGAGGCTGCAGGCCCGGCAAATAGGCTTGATCGGGAACGGCCATCATTCTGGGCAGGCCTCCTGCTGTCCCATGGAATTGAAGCAGTTCCACTATGTGGATACGCTCCCAGGCATGAGAGCGTAGTAGAGCCATTAGCCTGGTGAAGCTGTGGCTCCAGCTCGAAAGGAACGCCTGGAAGCGAGCCAGCAGCCAGACGAGCAAGGCGGCCCACACCTGCCAGGCGATAGCGTTTTTGCTGTGTCCGATAAATCCTGCGAGCTTGAGGGTTTGCTTGATTTCCTTGAAGAAGACCTCGATGGCCCAACGAGCCTGGTAGAGATCGGCGACCGAACTGGGAGCCCAGTCGAGGTTGTTCGTTAGGAACGCCATCTTCACGATCTTGCCGTTGATCAGAACCTCGGCCAGTACGCGACGCATGTAGATCGGGTACGCCTTTTTGCTCTTGGAGCCTTTCAGCTCGATGATATCGTCGCGCACAATGCCCTTGGACTTGCCCGCTTCGAGCTTGCGATGGACCTTGAAGGTGAAGTTGTCCTTGGCTCTGGTCACCCAGAAAACGCCGCGCTGGGCGAGGTCGAAGAGGTGGTCGAAGTGGACGTAGGCCTTGTCGAGCAAAGCGATCTCTCCGTCCTTGAGTCTGGCGCAAAGCTCGCGGGCTCGGGAGTTGTCGTGATGGGAGGCTTCCTCGACGATGGCGAAGGCGGGCAGGAAGTGCTGCAAGTCAAGGCGCATGTGAAGTTTCGCGGCGGCCTTGCGACGCCGATGCTTGGCCCAGTCCATGCAGTTGGCCACCAGAGCTATCGTGCTCGAGTCGATGGCGTGAATGGCTTTCTTGAATCGTCGGGGCAAGCGCTTGTAGCGTCCCGAGGGCCCGAATCCAGGCTGGATGCGCTCGAGGCTCGCGAGCGTCACCCAAAAGAGCTTTTCCATCAGCTTGGGATCGCGTCGCGTATTGGCGTTGCTCAGAGTGTTTCGCGCCGGAGCCTTCGCCCCGCGCAAAAGGCTCAACCGCGAAAGCCGAAGAGCGGTGGCGTCGCAAACGTCCGCCAGCGAAATGCTGTGGCAGAGTTGGGCGAACAGAAGGCTCACCACGTGGCTCCATGCGCAGAAGCTTCGAGCGAATTTTTCCTGTTCGAGTTCTCTCGCGATCTTGGCGGTCGCGTGCGAGGGTATGAACTTGCAAAGCTGAGCGAGTACGCAAAGCTTGTTCCTGGCTGGCTTTTTTCTTATTTTCACTCGCCGATTCTTGGCGGAATCGGCGGGCCAGCCACCTTTTTATCAGCTATTTAGATACAAGCTATGGGATGGCTGTGAACAATATATGAAAATACATACATACTGGATGAAGACAATCACTCAATCAATCCGCAACTACGGTATTTCTTTACTCTAAAACTCCCCTTGAGCTACTGCTTCTCCCAAAACAAAATTACTATAAAGATACCAAGACACAAGCACCTTATAGCTCCCCGCAAAAACAGTACCGACTTTCATGTATTCGCTGAGGTCATTTTGCGAAAATGCTATCATTACGCATATCCAACGGACTGCACATCAATTATCGATGCGGGTGCAAACATCGGTTTAGCCACAGTCTATTTTGCTAACATGTTCCCACATGCTCAGATTACCGCCATTGAAATTGATCCAGAGAACTTCGAACCCTGGGGAAGAAACACTGCTAATTATCATAACATCACACCAATCAACATGGCTCTGTGGTACTGCGATACCTATCTACATATTGTCAATCCAACTGATAAGAAAACCGCAATCAGAATAGACAATCGGCAAACTAACAAAACAGATGGTATCAAACAATCACTACAGAAGATCTTCTGAAACCACACGGCAATAAAATTGATGTTTTAAAACATGGACATAGAAAAAGCGGTATTCCAGAATATTAACTCCAGTTCACTGGAATCAATTGAATTACTCATAATTGAGCTTCACGACTTTATAATAGCAGGTTGTGCCCACTCATTTTACTCGAACATCTGCAGCGCACCATTCGAACAGTCACAAAAAGGGGGAAACCTTTACATTCTCTTCAATAAACGTGCGGAAAGCCAAATCGCCTAGCTCCAAGAAGCTATTTCCTCATGCACTCTCTAGCCAACTTTGAAATAGCTTAAATACACTATATCGCTGATAGCCGAACTGTCATAACGAGAAAGGACAGCTTACATGAACAACACATACCAACCTTTCTCCAACACAAAAGATAAAACATATAGTATTAAAACAATCCACTTTAACGCAAACATCAGACCCATAATACCGGTACTTTAATCATGATCCTACTATATCATAGTAAAACAAAAGACAAATCAGTCAATTCATGAATCAGCAAGGCAACGGATGAAGAATCCTGCAACACGAAAACAACAGGCTGTAGCAGGCGTACGCTGGACAATGCTAGGTGCTGTGACCTCTCAAGTCCTAAACTTCATCGTGCTCGCGATTCTAGCGCGAGAGCTCGGACCCAAAGCATTCGGAGTTGTCGCCCTCGCAGGTATTTGGGTTACATTTCTTCAGTACTTTCTTTCCCAAGGA
Source organism: uncultured Opitutales bacterium (assembly GCA_938075565.1). Classification (GTDB taxonomy): domain Bacteria; phylum Verrucomicrobiota; class Verrucomicrobiia; order Opitutales; family UBA2995; genus UBA2995. The sequence continues at coordinate 5,628 of CALJGU010000173.1, forward strand.
CTTGGGATGGCCATAATCCAACGCAAGGATCTCGAGCCCAATCACCTTAATAGTGCCTTTTGGCTAACGTTGGGCATGGGCGTTGCCATAGCATCAATTACTGTAACTCTCGCCCCGTTCGTTTCTCGATTTTTCAACGAGACCGAACTGGATCGAGTTCTCCAAGTTCTATCCGTCTCCTTCATACTCGATGGCCTTGTAACAGTTCAAGCAGCGATACTAACAAGAGAGAAAAAATTCAAGAAACTCGCTGCTCGTTCTGTAATTGGAACAGTTGCAGGATCCATTGCAGGCATAACACTAGCCTATTTGGGATATGGCGTATGGGCTCTTGTCACCAAGCAACTCGTTACATCATCCGCAATTGCAGTCGTAATCTGGGCAGCCAGCTCTTGGCGTCCTTCGATTCGTTTCTCATATTCCCACCTAAAAGACCTGTGGGGTTTCAGTATGAACGTATTTGCTCGAAACATCGTCAGTTTCTTGTATATTGAAATAGACAAACTTTTGATAGGCAGATTCATTGGGGCAAATCAGCTTGGCTTCTACTCCAACTCTAAACAACTCGCGCAAATGTTGGCAGCAATCACTAGACAGCCAGTAGAAACGGTGACACTCCAGCTTCTCTCAGAACTACAAACAGATCGTGTAAGAATGGCGAATTCAATTTGCAAAGTGCAAAATATGATGGCGGTTATGCTCATGCCGATTTTCTGTGGACTCGCATCACTCGCTCCCGAAGTTGTGGAAATCGTGTTCGGCCCGAAATGGGAGCTCGCCAAGTATCCACTTCGCTATCTTTCTTTTAGCCAGGCCGTAAGTGCATGCTCTGCCGTTTCCTTCACAGCACTAATGGCAAATGGGCGACCAGCTCTCAGCTTGCTTCACTTCGCTATTTCAGCGGCATTTGCGGTCCCATCAATCCTAATAGGCACACAGTGGGGAATAATCGGCGTTTCTATTGCAGCTCTCGTAAACTCGTTTTTATACACGGCAGTTTTTATTACTATACTCTGCAGCACCACCGAGGTATCACTCAAGCGGTATTTACTTTCAAACTTTTCTCCCGCCTTTTCCTGTATCTTCATGATCGCCTCGGTCATAGCAACCACCGACTTCCTCGGTGCTGATTCAAATGTCTATTTACGAGCAGGATCAGGCATCTCGATTGGAATGATCGTATACGCGACTCTTCTTCGACTTTCCGACAAGCAGTCTTTCGAGACCGCAAAAAATATAGCACTAAAAGCAATCAATTCATAGACCCAAGATTAGTAAATAACCCGTCATAATATTCACAATATATGAACGACAGTTCACACTAAAGACATTCAATTTTTTATCGAAAGGGAACTGTTATTACATCAGGGGTTTTGGTTTTCAAAAAAGCCAACACTTATTGACCTCACATAGCTAGTGCCCAATCTCAAAATTTGGGCCACAAAAACAGCCGATTTACAATGCACAAAACTCTAGCACTATTTGAGGCTTGCCCATTCGGTCCCG
>CALJGU010000174.1 GCA_938075565.1 uncultured Opitutales bacterium
AAAACCAAAAAAACTAAATTTGTAGGCCTTTAACATCTTCCCAATCCATTCCAAGCGACCGGTGGAAGGAGGAGGTTCTTTTGATTTCTCAATCCGATGCCTTGAATCAAAAATGAATACCCGGTGGTCCATGCCATCCAACATGTAGAGCTGGGCACCAACTTCGTATGCTAATACACCGCCGAATGAGAATCCGCCCAGGGTGTATGGTCCTACCGGTTGGACTTTCTTAATTTCCTGAACGCAATGATTCGCCAACTCCTCCAATGTCTTCAGCGGTTCGACACCATTCTCGGGAACCGGAAGCTCAAGTCCATAACAAGGCCTACCGACATCTAAGCGTTTGCTCATTTCAGCGTGGACTATTGCTGTTCTGGAAATACCCGGAATAAAGAATATGGGAACTCCATCCGTTTCATTATTTAAACGCATCAAATAGTTTCGCTCTGACACAGAGTCACCCAAGTGCTTTGCAAGCATAGCCACCGTCGGGTATTTAAAAACAGAAGCAACTTGCAGTTTCTCATTTAACTCCTTGAAAACGCGGTAACACAGACGCACCACCAATAGAGAGTTCCCTCCCAAGTGAAAAAAGTTGTCCTCAATGCTCGCTCTTTTTACCTTGAGCAGCTCTTCAAATATGCACGCCAAACTCTCCTCAATGGGCGTCCTGGGAGCTACATACTTTTGCTGCGCATCCTCCTCATTCAGTTCAAGCTTGGGAAGCGAATCCCTGTCCAACTTTCCATTAACGGTAAGTGGAATCTCATCTAGAAAAACGAATGATCTTGGAATCATTGCTTGCGGAAGATTCTCGGCAAGAAATTCGCCAAGCTGACTACGAGTAAGATCACCTTCCTTAACAATGTAAGCGACCAGCACTTTTCCTTCGCCTGGATCTTCAATACCGAGGACCCTAGAGTTCTTAACTTGTGGGTGTTTCTCTATACTACTTTCAACCTCCTTGGGCTCGATTCTGATTCCACGGATTTTTATTTGATCATCTACCCTACCAAGAATCTCAATGACACCGTCAGGTCTTAGTCGCCCCTGATCTCCTGTGCGATAAATCAGATCCTTCGCTTCGGGCATCCACGGACACCGTGTAAAGGAAGCATAATGATCTGACTCTTCATCCAGGTATCCTAACGAAGCATAGGGTGTCCGGATTCCGATTTCACCAATTTCTCCAATCCCAGCTTCATCCCCGGATTGATTCAGAATGCTGACATCCACTCCTGGTAAAGCAGCACCAATAGGCTGAACACCTTCTAATGGGCTTTCCGGCACTTGGTACCAACACTTGGCAAGCGTAGTTTCTGTAGGGCCATAGAGATTTATGATCTCCGAATTTTGAGCAAAAGACTTCCATTGAGCCACCAAATCAGATTTCAGAGGCTCACCAGCTGCAAATGTCCAACGAAGAGTTTCGATTGGTTTTGCAGAGTGGTTGGTTTGAATCCAGGAATCAAGTATACTGGGAACGGTATGTAGAACACTGATACGTTCATCTCGCAGCCAATCCATGACTTCACCCGATAGCGGCGAAAGGTTTCCAGGAGGAATGCACAAGGTAGCCCCGCTGCTCAAAGGCATAAAGATATCCCTTAAACAAACATCAAAGGAAAGACTAGTCAGTTGAGACGCCCGGTCTTCTGGAGTAATGCCAAACTGCTCTCTCTGCCAATTTAAAAAATGGTTGAGGCCCCGGTATCTTCCTAAAATACCTTTGGGTTCACCGGTTGTTCCAGACGTAAAGAAAATATAGGCCGGAGAATCTGGACCAGGTGTAAACAATTCTGTGTTGATGGACGCTTCCATTCCAACTAATTTTCCAGACGTTTCATCTAAAACGAAATCTTGGATATCCAATTCATGATCCTGCACAGATCCTGCCCTCCCTGAAGATGATCTGATTATCGCAGCAGGAGAAACTTGCTTCAGCATTTTACGTTTTCGATCGAGCGGCAGATCTGGATCGAATGGCACCATAATGCCACCCATACTTAGAATACCCAGAAAACTGGCTATGCAACCGAACGACCGATCCATATCAACAACGACACGGCAACCTTCAGTCAGACCTTGAGCGCGCAAATTCGAAGCAATATGAAACATCGAATCTTTCAATTCCTGATAAGTCCATGTGGTACCAGCCATGCTGATTGCGGAATGAGCAGGATCCTGATCTGCAAATTCAAACACACGATGAACTACGGAAACTTGATCTTCATTTGGCAAGGACTGCTGGGCCAAGGGCCAGAATTCTCGTTGCGCCTTTGTCACCAGCGAATAATCCCAAACTGATTTTTCTGGATCTTCCAGGATTTGCTCAAATAGACCGACAAACTGATCAAACATGTTCCGAATTCTAGATCCATCGAACAGGTCTTTGCTGTAGACGATTCCAAAGTTCACTCTGTCTTTCCCTAAGGTCGTATAGAGCGTTAGATCGAACTTTGTTTGCACTTTGCCTGTTTTGATCAACGAGAACTTTACCCCGGGGATAATGGACCCACGTTTTCTTTCAAGCTCTTGCGAATTCACAAGGACTTGGAAAAGCGGATTCCGGCTCAAGTCTCGCTCAGGAGCCAACTCATCAACCAATAGTTCGAAAGGCATGTCTCCATGATCTAGCGCCTCAAGTGACTTAAATCGAATTTGATTCAAGAAGTCCGAAAAGGATGGATTGTCACCCAAATTACCCCTGACCAATAAAGTGCTAAGAAACACACCTATAATATCCTCTAACTCAGGAGAGTTTCTGGTAACAGAGGGTAAACCGACGACTACATCGCTTTGTCCACTTAATCGGGCCAACAGAATCTGAAAGGTGCTCATCACCATCATGTGCATGGTAGACCCTTTAGATATACAAAATTCCCTTAGTCTTTTTACCAAGTCAGCATCTAATTCCAATGACTCGTAATCCCCATCGCTGCTCAATTGATTGGGCCTAGGCCGATCAGTCGGAAGCTCAAGTGGGTTGATTCCTTCAAGTTCAGCTTTCCAATAATCCAGAAGACGGTCCCAGTTTTTCCCTTGTAGCTGGTCGCGTTGATCAATCGAAAATTGAGCATAGGAAGATTCAAGATCCGGCAACGGAGAAGGCTGATCATTTGAATAAGCCCCATACAAGCAAGACAGTTCCTTCCAGAGCAAATCGGTGGACCAACCATCAGTTGCAATGTGATGCTGATTGATCATTAGAACATGCTTATCATCAGCCAATTTTAAAACCGTCGACCGGATTTTTAAATCCGACTCTAAATTGAAGGGAGCAGATGCCTCTTTCTTTACACGGCTATCAACTTCGGCTTTCTGATTTTCTTTTTCCAAGTCGGTTAGATCAACAATGGGCAGATAGAATTTAGTCGCACTATTTACGACCTGAACAGGATGCCCTTCCTTTACACTAAAATTTGTTCGATAGGATGATTGACGCCCTACAATGGTTTCCAGACAGCGCCTCAGAATCTCCGGATCAAAGGAACCTTCCACCATATCCGCTGAAAACATATTATAAGCGACCATATCCTGCTCAAGTTGTTCGAGGAACCAGATCCTTGATTGAGCGAATGATAGTGGAGCTTCTCTCTCAGCAACCACAGCCGGTTCATCCACTTCTTTGGGCAAATATTCTGCAGGCATTTCCTTTAATTCTTCTACAAGGACTTTAGTCGGTGATTTTTTACCAGCCAGAATATAAGCTGAGAGTTCTGCAACCGTGGGATGATCAAAAATTTCCCTTAAGCTAATTTCGACATCCAGAGTATTCCTTAAACGATTAATGACCTGAAAAGCGATTAAGGAATGCCCTCCTAAATCGAAGAAGTCTTCATCTAATCCGGGTAAATCAATTTCCAATATATCCGACCAAATGGTGGCTACAGCCTGCTCAGTCTGAGACAAAGCCGAAGTAACTTTTGGAGACGCGTTCCCCGTATTGTCGCTTGGGTAAATGAGAATTCTTTTATCTATTTTCCCACGCACAGTCGCCGGGAGATTATCTAAAAACTCGATATGGCTCGGCACCATATAATCAGGCAGTTGAGTGCTAAGGTAAGCTAACAGGTCATCAGCGCTTACTTGGTCATTAGACTTAACTACGTAGCCCACCAAGTTGTGACCTCTAACTTTTTCCAGCCAGGCTTTTACAGCACAACTCTCAATACCGGAGTATTTGATTAGGTTCGCTTCGATGTCTCCAAGTTCAATTCTATAGCCACTGATTTTCACCTGCTCATCTACTCTCTCCAGATATTCAAGCTTTCCATCGGATCCCCACCGACAGAGATCACCCGTCTTAAATACCATCGATCCAGGAGTAGATGAAAAAGGATTAGGAATAAATTTCCCGAGCGAAAGGGACTTATCCCCGCAGTAACCATTCGCGACTCCCCGACCACCGATCAGCAACTCGCCCGCAACTCCTTCAGGTGCAATATTCAAGTATTCATCGACTACATACAGCTTAGTATTAGTAATGGGGTAACCAAGTGAAACGTCATCGCTGGACTTCACATGATTGGCCGTAGAAAAAATAGTAGTTTCAGTTGGGCCATAAAGGTTCCAAAGCGCTCCTGAACGGTCCATAAGATCCTGCGCCAATTCCGAAGTGAGGTTTTCACCTCCTGTCAGAATTTTGATTGATGACTTACCCTTCCAGCCTGAAGCGACCATTACCTTCCATAAGCTAGGCGTACCATGCATCACAGTCACCGAATGCCGTTCCAATAAAGCAACTAGACGAGTGACATCATTCCGTTCTTCTTCAGCTGGCAAAATTAATTCTGCTCCAACCGACAAAGGGCCAAACATTTCGAACACGGAAATATCGAACGAGAAACTTGCCACAGACAAAAAAGTATCCCTTGCAGTAATTCCTGGACGACTAATCCCGTGTTCAATCAAATTCACCACGGATCCGTGATTAACAACGGTCCCCTTCGGCACACCCGTTGAACCCGATGTATAGATAGCGTAAGCCGCGTCGTTTTGACCGATAGAAGGCACTGGCCCATAAGATTCGCTTTCTCCTTCCTGCTCATTGACCAACAAAACCTTCAAGCTAATACCCTCAAAGCGATCTTTGTTCCCAGAATGAATTAGCAGGGCTTTCAATCCCGACTCCTTGCATACCGCAGTCAATCGCTCCTCAGGTAACCTGATGTTCAATGGCAGGTAGGCGCACCCAATCTTTAAGACAGCCAGAAGACTTATCAATAATTCTGCAGACGACTCCATGTACACGCCCACTATTGAACCAGATTTGATATCCGAATTCATAAGCACCGAAGCCAGATGGTTCGCTCTGCGGTTTAAGGATCCATAGGACAGTATTGTTTCTCCGGTTCGGACGGCCACCTTCTCAGGATTCCGCGCAGCCTGGCCCTCAAACAAATGATGTAAGCACCTGTCGGCAGCGATGGATCTGGTTGGCCCCATACCGTAACCAAGAATAAACTCCTGCTCGCGATC
>CALJGU010000175.1 GCA_938075565.1 uncultured Opitutales bacterium
AGTTATCTCATCTAACCTATATGTGGCGATTTATTCAAAACACCTTTAGCAGTTTCCTCGGAACGCTGCTTGCGCTTTTTATTCTCGGATTTGGAAGTTTCTTATTGCTCCTGATTGTGGGGCTTAGCTTTCAGCAACCGGTTGCTGACATTCCGGACGAAGCGGTGCTGGTCGTGGATCTCTCGATGAGCATCAACGATAAGCCTCCATCTGTCACTTTCGACCAGGCGTTACAGGATGCCATCGCAGGAAGTGCAGTTCCACAGGTAGGTTTGAGAAACCTGCTCAATGCCATCAAGCATGCCAAAACAGATAATTCGATCAAAGGGATCTACCTGACTGGGAATCTACAATCGGTCAATTATGGTTCAGGCTACGCAGCCGTCAAAGAACTGCGCGAAGCACTCGAAGACTTTAAAACTGCCGAGAAACCGATTCATGCCTACGTTGTGAACGCCATGCAGCGCGATTACTACGTCCTTTCATGTGCCAACAAAGTGTCCATGAATCCCTTCGGCGAAATGCACTTCAATGGCTTAGGCATCGAAATGATGTTTTATGCGAATGCCTTTGAGAAATGGGGTATAGGTGCTCAACCGGTTCGGGTGGGTACGTTTAAGGCAGGAATCGAGCCGTATGTTCAAGATCACATGAGTGAAGCCAATCGGGAACAGACCATGGTATTGATCGAAGGTCTTTGGGATTCCATGGCGAGCGATGTTGCAGAATCACGTGGGATCAACCCAGAAACCTTGGATGAGCTTGTCGGTGCGAATCGATCGTTTGATGCCGACTCTGCCAAAGCAGCTGGTCTGGTTGATGAGCTGGTCTATTTCGATGAAATTTTAGACGAATTGAAACGGGTAGCTGGGGACGACTCTGATGAGCGCACCTTCAGTCAGGTCGATATCGCGTCCTACATTGAAGCTAAACCCATTCATGGTGACCGAGACGCAGACGACGAGATTGCGGTTGTTTACATCGAAGGAGTTATCGTGGGTGGAGAAGGGGACTCTGCTCAAGCGGGAGGTGACAGGATCGCCCGTCGACTTAGAAGCATACGCCTCGACGAAGACGTGAAAGCGGTCGTTCTCCGCGTGAACTCTCCTGGAGGAGGAGCTCAGGCATCTGAAATTATTCAACGTGAAATCCGCCTGCTCAAAGAAGATAAGCCCGTGGTAGCTTCTATGGGGTATGTGGCAGCAAGCGGTGGTTATTGGGTATCCACTTATACGAATCGTATTTTTGCACAGGAAAATACCATTACCGGTTCTATCGGCGTGTATGGATTGATTTTCAATGTTCAGGAGATTGCCAATAACCTTGGCATCACTTGGGACTATGCAGGCACTCATGACTATGCCGGCAGTTGGACCATCACGCGTCCGCAAACCGAGACTGAAATCGAACAACTTGAAGAGTCCACATCCTGGTATTATGATCAATTTCTCGAAAAGATTGCCGATTCGCGAAATATGGATGTCGAGTACTTAGACACCGTAGCTCAGGGCCGCACCTGGCTTGGGAAAGATGCTTTGGAAAAAGGGCTGGTAGATGAAATTGGTGGACTCGATGATGCCATCGAGCATGCCGCAGAATTAGCCGGCCTATCCGAATACCAAGTTGTTGATCATCCGCGCGGAAACAATCTAGACGAGATGCTTCAAGCTCTCTTGGAAGGCCAAGAGTTGGATGTGTCAGTTGATCCTGCCACTCGTCTTTTGCGCACCTTTCAGGAGGAATTGGACTTGCTTAAGTCCTTCAATGATCCCCGTGGGATCTATCTACTGCCCGAGATCAATTTCCAGTTTTTGAAGTAGAGGGCTCAACCCAGTGCCATTTCTCTTGCGCTTTCCATCCTCATGAAAAGGGTGGGTAAATCATGGCGCAGACCTTTACACTTACTCGCGATACCAAGGCTACACTCATTCCAGCTGGAGATGTGTTGTCTCTAAAAGAAGGCTTAGAAGTCCAAGTTACCCAGGCATTAGGCGGCACGGTTACTGTGCAGGCAAATGGCGGACTGTATCGGATCGGCTCAGCTGATCTGGATGCATTAGGTGAGGAAGGCCAAGCGGCATTCGCTGAAGAGGAAAAAGAAACAACGGTGGTTCCTGGTGAGTTCTCTGAAGACCAGGTCTGGGAATCACTCAAAACCTGTTTCGACCCTGAGATTCCCGTCAATATAGTCGATCTGGGACTGATTTACGATTTGAGAGGTGACGAAGTTGAAGAAGGCGTGCACGACGTATTTGTTAAAATGACTCTCACTGCACAAGGATGCGGTATGGGCCCGAGCATTGCCGCCGATGCCCAGCAAAAGATTGAAACTCTTCCTTCCGTCCGTTCCGCCCAGGTAGATATCGTCTGGGATCCTGTCTGGACCCCTCACATGATCAGCGACGAAGGCCGTAAGGTTCTGGGGCTGAACTAACCGGATCATCGGCATTGCGAGGACGCAATGGCCCTACCTTAGCAGCGGTAAACAGTTTGCTCCTACAGTAGTTCGTATCGAGTCGCCCGCGACCTAGATTTCGGTTTTGACGGGATCAAGGTGTCGAGTTTGGCGACTGATGGGCGAGGGCACGCACATTCGTGCGTAACCGAGAACTGAAAGAGGATTACTCGGCAGGTTGGCCTGAGGATGGGTTTGGCCGGAGTATTGATGTTTAGATGAGCTTCTCGAGTTTTGATCCTTTTTCTAATATACTAAATTCTCCAAACCCATCCGCTCAAAACCGAAATCTAAGACCAAGCTTCACGCCATTGCTCAGGTGAGTAACGCCCTTCATCCATCTCGATGATGTCGAAATTGGTTAACAACCTTGGGTCTGGATTGACTCCGTATGACTCCATGAGGGCCGGAATGAATTCCGCCGTCTCATCGTTCCGCCAGCCCCGCTTGCTCATAAAGCTATTGTAGATCAGAATCTCCTCATCGGTAAGTCGACGACCCTTTTCAAAACACCACTCGAGTACCTCTCGATTTGACTTGCCAGATAGCACTTCCTTTTTAATAAAGTCGTATTCGACTCAAGGGTATCTGCAGGTTCGATCGTCAAATCCATCGCCGAGCATATCAAAGTAATCCTCTGGCAAGTCTCCAGCGGCATACAGACGAATCTTTGAGCACATGCGTGCAAAATAGAACAGTTTTCCTGTTTTTTCCCAGCAACTTGCGAGTCCTTCTACTTTCATAATGATTAGGACTACAGTGCCTCGGTAAGGTGCCCAGAAAAATCGTTCTCGCTTAATTCTGGACAGGGATGGAACAGCTCCTTTGTTTAGGTCTCTTTATCTACAGCTGCATGAATTGGATAGACAAACTTCAAAAACGATTTGGCGGATTAGCCGTTCCTAATCTGGCACTCTATTTGGTGGCTGGCCAAGTAATCGTATTCGGTATCGAAGCTGCCGGACGATTGGATATTTCCAAACTCTACCTCAATCCTCTGCTGGTTTTGAATGGAGAGGTTTGGCGCGTATTCTCCTTTATGTTCATTCCTTTCGAGCGTGGAGGAGGAAGTGTGATATTTCTGTTGTTTGCCTGGTATATTTTCTGGATGACATCGCAGGCCCTTGAGACTCAGTGGGGAACCTTCAAATACAATTTGTATATCTGGTGTTCGTTGATCTTTACAGTTCTGGGGTCGTTATTGTTTCCGCAATATTACTACGAAAACAGATATCTCTACATCACGGTCCTCTTTGCCTTTGCCACGCTGTATCCAAACTTTGAATTCCTTCTGTTTTTTATATTACCTGTTAAGGTAAAATGGATTGCCTGGATTGGGGCTGGTTTTATTGCGCTTAGCTTCCTAAACGAGCCATGGCCTGTAAAGATGATGATCCTAGCCGGACTGGCCAATTACGCCCTCTTTTTTGGCCGCGAGCTCTATCAGTCGATGTATTACCGAAAGAGGCGAATTGAGCACCAAAAAAATGCACAAGCAACTGCCGTAGAAGCCTTTCATACCTGCGCTACCTGTGGAGCTACGGACAAATCAAATCCTGAACGAAGCTTCCGCTATAGAGAAGGAGATGGGATCTGTGATGTGTGTCTGGCCAAGGATTCGAATTCAGAAGGCTGATTCATCGGCATGTGGCGTATCTACCTCTTTTGCTTCTAGGGTAGGGCAATAGCTTCCTGCTATGGAGTTTTAATAACGCAAAATATCCACACCTGGATCTTCCACTTCGTTGGCAATGACGAAGAACGCCAGGTGCTCTGTTTCGCTGGTATTAAACAGGCGGTGGTACGTCCCCTTCGGCTGGTAAAAGCAATCGCCTTTCTTGATGGCAAACTCTTCGTCGCCTCGATACATAATGCCTTCGCCTTCCACTATGATGAAGAACTCATCCATATGCGGATGGGCGTGCTGAGGGCAATTGTGATGTCGAGGCAGGATCCTCGTCATCTCCACATCAAAGGGATGAACGGGATTGCCTTCTTTCCCAGATCCCAAGGCTACCGACACATGTCGTCGAAGACGTTTGTATTTCTGGTTCTCGCCCCAGAAGTTTTCTGATTCACGGACATCATCAAGATTTACGATTGGAGGAATAGACATGAGAAGCACATTAGTGATTTCTCCTCCTTCTTCAAAACTTAATTCTGCTCGAAGGCCTTGATATTTGGAATCGGTTTTCCTGTGGATAACCTGTATATCAGGTATGCAATGCAGGCGAATGGAAGAAGTATTAACGCCGCTATCCAAACACCTTTTG
>CALJGU010000176.1 GCA_938075565.1 uncultured Opitutales bacterium
AATGTCTCGGGCTTGGCTTACGATCCGGATAGCAAGGTTCTCTATGCGACCAGTAGCGGGATCGCGGCCAATCTCTATACCGTGAATACCGCCACCGGACTGGCGAGTTTGGTAGGACCGCTCGGTGTGAATATGCCGGGACTGGCCTACGTTCCCGAAACCTTGACCTTGTATGGGGCGAGCGGACAGACGAATTCGCTTTATACGATTAATACGGTCACAGGCGCAGCGGTGCTCGTCGGTGATCTGGGTATTAATACTCAATGGTGCGGGCTCGCTTACGATGCGGCTTTGGATAGTCTCTATTTGTCGGATACGGTAAGTGATAATCTCCATACAGTCGATCGATTGACGGGATCGGCCACCTTGGTGGGAGCTATGGAAGGCGGGATGGTTAAGGGGCTCGCGGGAGAGAACAGGATGATCGGCGGACAGTGATGCGGACCTTGGAAGGTAACCCTCGTTCAATTGAATTTCCTATCAACACGATGAGGGCCAGCCATTTAACTCGACCAACGGTACCAATAAAGCCTTGCGGTCCAAATAAGCCACGGAATTTCTAGCTTGATAGTGCGAAATCAAACTTTACCTTGCCCTCCGAATCAAATCGGAACCATTGAAATTCCTATCCACAATGGCCCATTGAACTTGGTAGCAGAAATCTAAAAACGTGGAATATGGAAAACATTAAGGAGACACCAGCGAGTAAGGTCTTGATGAAGAACTGCTGGATCGTCTGTGGCCCAGAAAGTAGCGGCAGTGTATTCATCGCCAAAGTCATATCATTTGCAATCGGGCATTGCGACTTTTTTGGTGAGTACTCGGGCTATGGATATAACAATGATGTGTTTTGCGAAAACTTGGTTTTGCATAGATCCTTGCCATACGAAAGACCGAAGCAGTTCCAAGATACCCTCATTGAAGAAATCTCAGCGTTTAGCGACCAATACGAACGAGTCAATTACGTTCTTACGACACGAGACATGAATTGCTCTATTCAGAGCAAAATCCGAAGGTTTGGTGGAAGCGTTAAGGACGCAGAAGAGGATTATGTGAAAGTAGCACCCTTCTACGCGCGCCTCGTTGATGACGACGCATGCTATATTTGGAGTTACGAGAGCATGCTTATTCTAGGCAAACCCTATTTCCTCAGGATGTATCGTTTTTTCGGCATTGAAAGTGACTTTTTTCCTGAATTCTACGACGCAAATAACGCCTATTTTAGGCAGGGTCGTTTTGGGCGGCGAGTTAGGGCAAGTATTAGAATGGTCAAGCATGTATTGGCAAGAGCATGGAAAACCGTGGGTGGCGATAGGAATGGGGCGAGTTAAGTTGACGGTTCGACGATGAATGGCGAGAATTGATCCCGCAGGAGATTCTTAATCTATTACATGATGAGTATTCCTGGTGGTTCGAAGAATGTGGTTATCCGTTATCCTAATTCTGGGTAATTCTCTCCGCTGAGGTCAGCAGTTTTGGCATTTCTGCTATATGTTGGCTCATTTAAGGGGATTCTTGCGTCGATTGACGCGTGGGCAGATGCACTGTTTTGGAGACAATTCGCATTGCTTACCCTTGACATACAAGTCCTTCCGTAAATGCTGCCGTGTGTTTATTGTTTCGGGGGGCCAATTCCTCCGTGTGCAAGTCGCACTCGAAACCAAGGTGATCTCCTAGGGGTGTTATGATCTCACAAAAACACAAATTCTTGTTCATTCATGTACCCAAGACCGGCGGAAACGCGGTACAAAGTGTACTGAAGGAGTACAGCGAGAATAAGATTACGACTGAGAAAGATCAAGACGGCATAGATCGGTTCGGCGTCGTAGATGATGCAAATCCTCTATTGCGTAAACATTCAACGATGCGAGATTATATCAGTGTGTATGAGGATGACATAAAGGATTACTTAAAGTTCGTTGTTATAAGGAATCCATTCGATAAGATTGTCAGTCATTACTTTTCGCCACATCGGTACGTGTCGAAGAATCCCATCACCAAGCTAGTTAAACATTTTTCTTTGAGAGACAAGTTGAAGAACTTTGATGTAGACGCCTTCAGCGTTTGGGCGGCTGAGATAAAGCCTGTCGAACACTATCTGGAGCTGGAAAGGGAAGGTTTTGGTGTGGATGAGATCCTTCGATTCGAGAACTTGAATGATGATTTTGCTCGAGTTTGTGTGAAGCTTAATCTTGAGGTTTCGGCTTTGCCAGAGAGGAATAAGAGCAGGAGATTGCCGTATCGAGAGTGCTTTTCAGATGAGATGCGGAAGTTTGTGGAGAGTCGGCATGCCTATGAAATAGAGCTGGGGGGCTACTCTTTTTGACGAGCGAATGTCTGCGGTGCTCCGATCATTTTCTCGAAGTGAAAGATGAACGCTTCTGAGTTGTATTTGGTCGAGTTACCCAAACTGAGCCATGACTTTCGTTAACCTGAACGTGTTGATGATGTGGTTAAGGTTGTATAGTTTGTCAATGTTGGGACGCAAGGAGGCCATAGGCCGACTGGAGGCCCAACATTGGTTCGCTTCGGTTTCCTCCGGCAGTTCCTGAGCGAACTTCAGCGGAGTAATATAGCCTTGCGAGCGATGGGGGCGTATATTGTTGTACTTCCATCGCCAGTCTTCGATTACCACTCGAGCCTCGGTCAAAGTCCAAAGCTGCTCGCGGTTGAGGCACTCCTCTCGGAAACGCGCATTGAAGCTCCCAACGTATCCGTTCTGTCAGGGGCTTCCAGGCTCTATGTAGAGCGTCTTGATCCGATTCTCGGCAAGCCAGTTGCGCAGCCCGCTCTCGATGAACTCCGAACCGTTGCCGCTGCGGATATGTTCGGGTGCTCCATGGTGCTCGATCAACGCGGACATGATCCGCCGCGTTGATCCGCCGATCCAAGTGGATGCATAGACATTCCCGAGCGTACTCATCCAGCACGTTGAGCATGCTAAGCGTTCCGCCGCGAATAGTAGTGTCGTGGACGAAGTCCAAAGTCCAGAGGTGGTTGCGATGCTTCGCCTTGGTAGGAATCTCCGAAGAGGGGCCTCGAAGCCTTCGCTTGGGCTTCTTCGCCGGAACCGCCAGGCCGAGTTCGCGACGCAGCCGCTGAACGATACGGGCCCCGACCAGCCCTCCCGCTTCAGCAGACGGGTGATCTTCAGGTATCCCATTTCAGGATATTGGTTGGAGACTCGGCGAACGGTCGAATTTAGCTTCGAGAGCCAAGCGTTCGGCTGTTTCGCTCGACAGGCGAACGTGCTGCGATGCAACTTACCCCGGATACGAGCTTTTCGGCTATCTGCCGCTTGAGTCCGGGGCTCACAGCTTTTTTTCCAGAGCCTCCTTTAAAAGCTCTTTGCCCAGCATCTCGTCGGCAAGCATCGGCTTGAGCCTAGCGCTCTCCTTCTGAAGCTCCTTGAGCTACTTGGCCTGATCGACCTCCATCATGCCGAACTCCTCCTCATTCAGTCGATCGATTGACGGGATCGGCCACCCTCGCGGGAGCTATGGAAGGCGGGATGGTTAAGGGGCTCGCGGGAGAGAACAGGATGATCGGCGGACAGTGATGCGGACCTTGGAAGGTAACCCTCGTTCAATTGAATGTCCTATCAACAACCAAGGTCTTAATCTTTTGGGGTCACCTTTCGGGGTGGCTCTTTCGTTTTATTCATGTAGCCACACCCGAGCGGGTCCA